>JADMKQ010000217.1:447-10490 GCA_015478735.1 Sphingorhabdus sp.
TGTCGGATATGGAGGGCGGCAAGGCGCTGGCTCTTGATGCGTGGACAAAGGAGCAGGGGCGCGCGATGCTGCGGCTCGATTATGCCGGATGCGGAGCCAGCGGCGGCGATTTTGAAGCACAGAGCCTGATCGACTGGCGCGATGATGTGCTGTTCCTGATCGAGAAAGTTACGTCCGGTTCGATCACACTGGTCGGGTCGTCCATGGGCGGCTGGCTGATGCTGCTGGTTGCATTGGCGCGGCCGATGCGGGTGAAATCCATGGTCGGCATTGCTGCTGCGCCCGATTTTACCGACTGGGGTTTTTCGCAGGAGCAGAAAATGACGATCCTGCGCGAGGGCAAGCTGGAAGAACATAGCGAATATAGCGATGATCCCTATGTCACGACCAAGATATTCTGGCAGTCCGGAGAGGCCAATCGCCTGCTCCACAAGGAAATTGCCTTTAACGGCGCGGTGCGGTTGCTGCACGGACAGGAAGATGCCGACGTGCCGTGGGCCTATGCGCTGGAAATTGCGAAAAAGATACGTTCAGCCGATGTGCAGGTGCATCTGGTAAAGGATGGCGATCACCGCTTGTCACGCGATCAGGACATAGAGCTTTTGATCGACGTGGTTGCGCGGCTTCCCTGAGTTTAGACGATCTGGATGTCTGCCATGTTAATTTCTCTCGCTCTGGCTCTCGCTGCCCCCAATGTGGCAGTGCCGCCTGTTCCCACGGCTCCGGCGGGTTCTGCTGATTCCTCCGTTCCGATGACGATGACCGAAGTCCGTTTCAACGAATGTGTCGATCTGGCGGTAGATGATCCGGCGAGCGGGATTGTCGAGGCGAACAGGTGGCGCATCGAAGGCGGCGGTTTCCTGGCGCGTCATTGTCTGGGCTTTGCTTATGCCGAGCAATTTAACTGGGACGCGGCCACCAACAGTTTTGTAGAAGCGGCGCGCGAGGCAGAGATTGCGAAATATCCCCGCACCGCGAATTTCTGGGCACAGGCGGGCAATGCCGCGCTGGCCGGGGGGAAAGCGGACAAGGCGCTCGAATATCTGAACGCTGCATTGGTGCAGGGCACATTGGTGGGCCTGCAAAAAGGCGAAGTGCATCTGGACCGCGCAAGGGCGCATGTCGCACTGGACAATTACAGCGCGGCCAAGGATGAATTTGTGATGGTCCACAAGCTCGCACCGCAAGACCCGCTCGGCTGGCTGCTATCCGCAACATTGGCGCGGCGGATGAATGATCTGGAACGGGCTAAGGCCGATATTCAGGTCGCCGCCAACCTTGCAGCTACTGATCCCGCTGTTGCCCTGGAAGCTGGCAATATCGCTTATGCTGCCGGCGATCGGATCGAGGCCAAGTCCAACTGGGAAAAAGCGGTCGAGATAGATGCCGAAAGCCAGCCCGCCAAAGCAGCGAAGAAATATCTGGCGCAGTTGGTGACGAGCGTTTCGGAATAGGGGCTGAACCTCTACCTTACCGCAAAATGGCTGCGATATTCCGGTTTCACGGCTCTGATGACAGCCTTTGTCACCGGCAAGTCCACCTGATAGGACCCCTCGACATAAGGGCCCGCTTCATAAGGGGCGACGTTGATCGATAGTGTGTCGAAACTACCGCCCTTGGCCGAACCCAATATGATGGTCTGGTCCGACGGAGTGATACATTGCTCAAAACCGTCATCACTTTTGACGGGGATGGGATGGCCGCGTTTTTCGGCGCGCTGGATGTTGAGCTGTTTGCAAAATGCTTTCTGCACAGCCTGATCCAGATTCGCCTTGCCGTTGAATAGCGTCATAACCTCGACCGGCTCGTTACCGGCCTTGTCCCACAGCAGGCTTGTGGTGACCGACATGCCATGCGCGCCGCCAAGATAGCTATAGGTATGCCGCGACAGGCTGATAAAGGCCGGGATTTCCGTTTCCTCGCTCCACGCGACCTGATATTCATAGGGGTTCAGCCTATAGCCGCTCTCTGCCTTCGCCGCGATTTCGGCATGGTCGCGGTCGGAATCGGCGGAGAAGCTGACCGATTCCTCCAGCCCTTTACTGCTCAGATAACCGGAAAGCGCCGTCTCGCGGGCTAGTGCCTTGGGATAGCTATACTGGAACCGGTGATTTTCCGTTTCGACGCTAATGCCATAGGTTTCCGCAGCTTCTTCGGCAGGCGCTTCCTGTGCGGCGATCACGGGTGCTGACGTTAGCACAAGCAATGGCAACGCTATTTGCGCCAAGTGACGGGCGGTTAGGTAGGGCATAGGAAAAGCTCCGCAAATCTAGGTTTAGTCGAGGTAGAAGTTGACGGTCGTGACCACGCGCACCTTTTTATAGGGCGTGTCTGACACACCGTAACCGCCGCTGTCGCCATCGCGGGAATCGATCGAGAAATAGCCCTGCGTGGCCGATTTGATTCCGCCGACATCGGTGCCGCTGTCCTTGGCAAATTGCTCGGCCGATTTGCGCGCATCCTTGGTGGCTTCGGCGACCATGGGCGGTTTGATTTCCTCAAGTTTGGTGAAGGAATAGCTCATGCCCGATCCGTCTTCCAGCACAACGCCGCGGCGCACCAGGTCAAATTGCCGGGCCACGGCGGCTTGCGCTTTCTCAATATCATTGGTGCGGAGCGAAAGCCGCTGGCGGATCGTATATTGGGGCGTGCCGTTTGAACTATATTGGCTGACATTCGCGCCCGTGGGCCGCAGCGCATCGGCCTCGAATCCCAGTTCGGTGAAGAATTTGCCAATCGCGGCCGTGTCGGCATCAATATCGGCCTGCGCTTCGGCAAGGTTGGTGCTTTGCGCGCTATAGGCAATGGTCCAGGTCGCCAGATCGGCTGTTACATCGCGTTCGGCAAGCCCGCGCACGGTAACGCTGCGGTCCGCCATTTTGGAGCGGAGTAAACCATTGCCCAGCAAATAACCGCCAACAATCATCCCGATGGTCAGCAAGATGGCGCTGATCAATATGATATTATTTCTCTTGTCGAGAAATCCGCCATTGTCCACATTATCAGTCATAGTTCTTTCCCTCTCGCTCCTGACATTCTAAACTATCTTAATTGACGCGGTCCACCTTTGCTTGTCCAGCGATGAACCGTGCGTGAATAGAGATAAATGGAGTTTGCCCCTATGTCGATTAAATTTTTGCACACCATGCTTCGGGTTAGCGATCCCTATGCCACGATACAGTTTTTCAATCTTCTGGGTCTGGAAGAAGTGCGCCGTTATGACAGCGAGCAGGGGCGCTTCACGCTGATCTTCCTCGCCGCGCCGGGGCAGAAAGAGATTGCCGAGGTAGAGCTGACCTATAACTGGCCGAGCGAAGATGGCGCGGCTCCGGAAGAATATAAAGGCGGGCGCAATTTTGGGCATCTCGCTTATCAGGTCGATAATATTTACGAACTTTGCCAGTCGCTGATGGATGCCGGTGTCACAATCAACCGTCCGCCGCGCGACGGGCACATGGCCTTTGTGCGTAGCCCGGACAATATATCGGTGGAGCTGCTTCAGGCGGGGAAAGCCTTGCCGGTGCAGGAACCATGGGCGAGCATGGAAAATATCGGCGAGTGGTAAAGGGAGGCTGATCCGTCAGCCTAAGTTGCCGCTATGCTACATCAAGCTTGTCGTTTAGTTGCGGTCCGGCGGGTGGCAATGGCGGAAGTTCAAAGCTTATAACCTGATTACGGCCGTTATTCTTCGCTTCGTAGAGCCGCCTGTCTGCCACGGCCATGACAGATCGCAGCGACGATTGTTTCGCAATCCTGGTTATGCCTACGGAAAAGGTAACAGGCTCTTTGATAAACGCCATCCGGCTGTGAACGGCCCGGATCAGCTTTTCGCATATCCGGGTCATCTCTGCGGCGGGTGGTTCGTTGCGGTTTTCACGCTCGTCACGGGCGATCAGTAACGCAAATTCCTCACCGCCGATGCGGGCCGTGAAATGGCGGGTTTTGCTTAGCTCGCTGCCGACAATACGCAGCACATCATCGCCGACCTCGTGCCCGTAGCGGTCATTGATGCGTTTGAAGAAATCAATGTCGAGAATGGCGAGATGCTTATATTGCCGCTCTGTCCGGTTGAGTTCGTAAGCATTTTCAAACGCACGGCGATTGCCGATGGCGGTCAGGCCATCTGTCTCTGCCAGCCTTGTCAGTTCTACCTGTTTACGCAAGGTTGCTTCGTGGTTGAGGCGTAGCTGCATGATCCGGTGCGTGACACCAAAGGCCAGAACAATCGTTTCAATAACCAGCACGAAATATAGAGCATAATCCAAAGAAAGTATGCCAACATAGACATCCATACCGCGCAAGATGCGGTCGAGAGTGAGGAAAAGAATCGGGGACCAGGCTATTATCTGGAACCAGATCGCCTTGCTGCCACGCTGCCACGCATGGAACATCGAATAAATGACGACGAAGAAATAAGGGAGAAACGCGGAGTGGAAATAGACGCGGCCTTCCAGATTATATCCTCCGTCAAAGCGCAGCGCCAAGGCCGTTACAAAAACCGGGAAGACAGCGGATATCAAAATTACCGACTCCAGCCATTTGGCTATTTTCCCCGGTTCAATGAAGCGAACCAGAAAAAAGCCGCTGGCAGCGATGGCTATCGTCAGGGACCAGTAATTGAGAAAGAATTTGGTCGTCATGCTGGCATCCGGAAACGCGATGAACATCAGGCCGGATGAACTGAACGTATAGATCACGCTGCCTGCGATCGTAAGGCTGTGCCACAACAAAAAGCTGTGGCGCAGCGCGGCATAGAAAAAGATATTATAGAAAAGCGGCATGATCGCCATGCCGCACAAAGCCGCGAACATTACCGATAAAGGCAGCTTGAGATTATCCGACGTTTCTTTTGAAGCCAGCTGCATGAACAAAATCGAGCTCGCTATTTTGGGATTGTCCATGGAAACATAGATTTCCTGAATTTTCCGCCTGATCTCCGCGTCTTCGGAGCCCGGCACTGCCAAACCGAAATTACCCTTTGGCCGCCAGCTCCGGGTCACATCCGGTTCGGAAAAAAACGCAGACCGGATAGAGCCGTCATCCAGAACAGCGTGCACAGACATGGAGGAGAGTCCGCTATTGTCGCCCTGAATCTCGACAGCGCCGTCCTTGATTTCTGAATCAATGAATGGAATTTTAACCCAGACACGTGGGCCGCTGACCGCGTATTTCCGGTCAGAGCAATCGAAACGGCTGGCAACTTTCAGAACATCGGCGATGGAGCCGTTCTTGGACGTGCTATATGTGCATAGTTCATCAGACACCAAAACAGCAGCGCGCACCGGGCTTGAGAACCCCGGTATCATACACAATACAAGCACTGCCAGAAATACGGCTGATAAGCGCAAAGCGCGTCCTTTCTTATTGATTGTCGGTGTTCCGGCAGTCTTTGGGTGTTCTGTCTCCATGCTTGGTAAACGGAATTGGTTATTTTGCCGTTAATCCTCGACAGCGCAGGAAGGGCGTATTACCCTGCCTTCATGCTCGAAATTATCCGTATTCCCGTATTGTCCGATAATTATATTTGGCTGGTCCATGAGCCGGATTCCGGTGAGACGATGGTCGTTGATCCTGCGGTGGCCGATCCTGTGCTGGCCGAGGCGGAAAAGCGCGGATGGACGATTACCCAGATCTGGAACACGCACTGGCATCCCGACCATACCGGCGGCAATGCGGCGATCAAGGAAGCGACGGGTTGCCATATTACCGGCCCCGAAGCGGAAAAAGAGCGGATCCCGACGCTCGATACACTGGTCAAGGGCGGCGATACGGTTCGACTGGGCAATGTTACGGCTGAGGTGATTGATGTTCCTGCCCATACGGCAGGGCATATCGCGTTTTACATCGCGGATGAGAAAACCGTGTTTGTGGGAGATACGTTGTTTGCCATGGGATGTGGCCGCCTGTTTGAAGGCACGGCTGAGCAGATGTTTGATAATATGCAGAAACTGTCTCGCTTGCCCGGTGATACGCAGGTTTATTGCGCTCATGAATATACGCTCTCCAACGGCGAATATGCGCTGGTTGCAGAGCCGGATAACCAGGCATTGAAAGAGCGGATGGATGCGGTGCGCGAGGCGCGTGAAAAGGGGGAGGCGACTGTCCCGACCACGATTGCGCAGGAAGCCGCTACTAACCCGTTCATGCGGGCTGCTTCCGCCGATGAGCTGGCGGAGCGGCGCACGGCAAAAGATAATTTCTGATCGGCAGTTTCGGATTCCCCGATGCTTATGATATGATCGGCAAATATGTGGCCTTAACCCGGAGATAACCGGGAGGGGCAGTGATGGAGAAGGACAATGCGTAAGATTATTTTTGCTTTGCCACTGGCACTGATGCTGGCTGCTCCCGCTGCGCACAGCGGCACGGCTGAAGTCAAGCTGAGCGAGAAAGACCAGGCCGAGTTTGACAAGATTACCAAGAGTCGCAAAGCCGGAGAGCCGGTAAGCTGTATCAACCGCGCCGACCAGAAACGGCTCACGGTGATCGGTGACAAATATCTGGTTTACAAGCGCAGCAGCGACCCCGAAACCATCTACGTCAACGAGCCTTATGGCGGGTGCAGAAGCGCGGAACATAATACATTGGTGACGCGCAAATCAACGTCACAGCTATGCCGCGGAGAGATTGCGCGGATCAAGGATATGACATCCGGAATGGTTGTCGGAAGCTGTAGTTTTAGCGACTTTGTGCCTTATACCAAGACTGGTGAATGATCGCGGTTTAGCGCGGCGTTCTAGCCCAACTGTCATTCCCGCGTGCGCGTGAGTGACAGTTGGGGGGCGCGGAGAAACCCAGCCTATTTCCTGTAAAGCGCGTTAAGCCTGTCCTGATAGCGCTCACGAATGACGTGACGGCGGATTTTCATGCTGGGGGTCAGTTCTTCATTCTCGATTGCAAAGGCTTCATCGGCAAATTCAAACCGGCGGACCTTTTCGGTGACTGAAAGTCCCTGATTAACCCGGTCCACGGCTTTGCCGATCGCGGCCTTGAACAGTGGATTGTCCTGAAGCTCCGCGAAGTCATAATGTATGTCTTCCTGATAGCACCATTCCAGCGCCCATTCCGGGTCTGGCACGATCAGGCCGACCATATATGGCCTTTTGTCGCCGGCGATCATCGCTTGCAGGATTTCGGGTTGCAGGGTCAACATGCCCTCGACCTTTTGCGGAGCGACATTTTCGCCCTTGTCGTTGATGATGAGGTCTTTCTTGCGGTCCGTAATGGCCAGACGCCCGGCCTCGTCAATCACACCGATGTCGCCGGTATGCAGCCATCCATCCTTGATGACGCGGTCGGTTTCCGCCTGGTTCCGCCAATAGCCCTTCATGACCAGTTCGCCGCGTACCAATATTTCGCCATCGTCCGCGATTTTCACCTCGGTATCAATCATCGGCGGGCCGACCGTATCCATTTTCAGGCCAACGCTCGGCCGGTTGCAGGCGACGATGGGGCCGGACTCGGTCTGGCCATAGCCTTGCAGCAAGGTCAGGCCAAGCGACTGGAAAAAAACGCCGATTTCGGGGTTAAGCGGGGCTCCGCCGGACACCATGGCCTTGATCCGTCCGCCAAAGCGTTGCTGGACCTTGGGCCGCAAGGTCTTGTTCAGTAAAATTTCCATCGGCTTGTCGATCAGGCGCCTTTTGCCTTCTGCTTCCCGCTCCCCGATCTCCAGTGCCTTGCCGAGCAGATAATTGGGCATCTTGCCCTGTTTCTCGACCGTTTTGATCAGCCGCTGGCGCAGCACTTCAAATAGGCGCGGAACGACGACCATGATGGTGGGCCGCACTTCCTCGATATTGGAAGCGAGCTTTTCCAGACCTTCGGCATAATAAATCTCTGCGCCCAGACCCATGGGGAAAAACTGGCCCGCGCTATGTTCATAGGCGTGGCTAAGCGGCAGGAAGGACAGGAAGACTTCATCGTCCCAGCCAAAGTCGTTCTCGATCACCTCTGCCGGGCCTTTGACATTATGCAATATCGAGCCATGCGATTGCATCACGCCGCGCGGTTTTCCACCGGTGCCGCTGGTGTAGATGATGCAAGCCATATCATCGCGCTGAATATCCGCGACCTGCTCCGTGATTTCGGCGACATCTTCATCGCTGCCTTGCGCCAGATCATTCCATTGCAGAATCGAAAACTGGCCCGACTGCCCGATGCGAAGATCGGTCAGGCCGATGACGATATCGGCGTCCGATGAGATCACCGCAGGGATCAGATTTTGTGACAGCTTTTTACCGCCGACCACCACGGCTCTTGCGCCGCTATTGTCGAGGACATGCTGATGATCGCTAATCGTGTTGGTGGTGTAGGTCGGGACTGTAATACACCTCGCCGCCATGATGGCGAGATCGGTGATGCACCATTGCGGGCAGTTGTCGGACACCAGCATGACACGGTCGCCCGGTTTCAGGCCGAGTTTCTGGAATGATTTGGCCAGTCCTGCCACTTGGCGCGCTGCCTCTGCCCAGCTTATGGCCTGCCACTCGCCGTCAATTTTCTCGCTGAGAAACGGCTTGTCCCCGCCTTCCCGGGCGCGCTGGAAGAACATGGAAACCAGGTTGGAGAACCCGTCAAATTCCAGATAGCGGTTTTTCGCTTTTTTTGCTGACACTCTATTCACCCTCTCGCGCGGCTATACTGTTCACGGCTTATCACCATGGGCCGCACAGGCTAGCGCGATTGAAACTATCGGGCAATCTTTTCGGTTAGTTGCGCGTTGATTAAGGAAGCCTGCTAACCGCTTCACCGGTGCTGCGCGGGTCCACGGCGCCGACCCAGCCGGTATCAGTTTTCTGCGCTCCGGCCAGTTTGGACGGCAAGCCGCCGGTCGTGACAACATGGCCAAGACGCGTCAGATCGGCTTGCAGATTTTCCAGATCACTGCCTTCTTCGACAATCAAACCCTTTGCATCAAAATAGATATTGGGCATCGCCATCGCGTCTTCCAGAGACTTGCCGTAATCCAGCACGCCGATCAGCGTTTTGGTGACGTGCATGATGATCCGCTTGCCACCAGCCGAACCGAGCGCGAGAATGGGCTCTCCCTCTGCATCATAGACAATCGTCGGAGACATGGAGGACAGGGGACGCTTGCCCGGCTGGACACGGTTCGGCACAGGCGCGCCGTCTTTTTCCGGCGCAAAGGTGAAGTCGGTCAGCTCGTTATTCAGCACCATACCGCGGGCGAGCAACTGGCTGCCAAACGGGCCTTCTACTGTTGATGTCATGTTGACGATATTGCCCTGACCATCGACGGCGGTGAAATGGGTCGTGCCCGCTACTTCCGACGAAATTGCGGCGGTGCGCGGCATGGCGCCGGGCGGGTTTCCTGCCGGATAGGTTTCAATGCCCGGCTTGCGGGGCCGTGCGCTGCGCACGTTAATCATGGCGGAGCGTTTGGCAAGATACCGCTTGTCGATCAGACCGGCGACGGGAACGGAGATAAAATCCTGATCCGCCAGATATTTTTCGCGGTCGGCATAGGCGAGCTGCATTGCCTCACCAATCACATGCCATGCACTTTCGGGGTTTTTATCATAAAGCGCGGCCATATCAAACCGCTCGATAGAGCCGAGGATTTGCAGCACCGTTGTTGCGCCAGAAGAAGGCGGGCCCATGCCGCAGATCCGGTATTCGCGATATTGCGAGCAAACCGGCTGGCGCAATATCGCGCTATAATCGGCGAAATCCTGTTCGGTCAGCGTGGACGGGTTGTGCGGTGCATTGGCCACGGCCGATGAAATGGCCTCTACGGTCTTGCCGGTATAAAAAGCATCTGCGCCGCCAGACTGCAACTCGCGGAGCAGTTTGGCGAGTTCGGGATTTTTAATGATCGCGCCGCGCTCAACCGCTTTGCCGCCGCGCCAGTAAAGTTTCTGCATCTGCGGAAAATCGGCCCAGAGTGGCTCGAGACGTTTTATCCAGTCATGTTGCGGGGCGCTGACCGCATAGCCTTGTTCCGCCAGCTTGATCGCGGGTTCAAATAATCTGGCCCAAGGCAGCTTACCCCATTTTTTATGCGCCATTTCCATCAGCCG
>JADMKQ010000218.1 GCA_015478735.1 Sphingorhabdus sp.
CAGCTAAAGGCGGCCATTTCGCGGCTATGGAAGTCCCCGAAATATTCCTTCAGGAAGTGCGCGGCTGTTTTGGTAATATGCAGCTTTAGCGGCAGATGGATCACTAAATCCCGACACAGAAAACTAAATCCCGACACAGAAAAAAGCCGCCCTTTCCCCAAAGAGCGGCTTTTCTAATGTGACGAATCCAAGTGTGAATTCAAACCCCTAAGAGGTTAGAAGGATACGCCCAAAGAGAATAGAAACGCGCTGTCCGTATAGTCATTGATCGAAGGCGCATCTGTATCAGTATAGGCAATGCTTGCTGTCAGGTTTTCTGTAATAGCCCAATCGGCTCCCAATTTCCAGTCCAGGTAGCTATTGTCGCCCACAACGCCAACGGGATTGCCCAGAGAACCGTCACTCACACCGATTGTGGCGTTAAGTGAAATCGGCGTATTGGGAATACCGCCCGAAACGCCCGTATAAAGATAGACATTGTCACGGTCGCCAAGACTGCTTTGTTCCCACGCATAAGCGATCCCGGAAGTCACTTCGACTGGTCCAAGGGTGGTGGAAAGCGAAGCATAAGGTTCAAAATAGTCGCTTGGCCCTGCTAGACCGCCTTCGCCATTGGGGTAAACATAATAGAGCAGGCCAGCATCGAGAGTCAGGCCGGAAGACACTTCACCGGACCAGCCAGCATACAGGTTGACTTCGGTATGACCATAAGTGGGGCTGTCTTCCAGCGAAGAAGCCCAAGTGCCGACATAAAAGCCGCTTTCATGTGCTACATCAATGCCGCCCTGAATAGCAAAGTCGCCATCGGACAAAGACACACCGCGGAAGCGGTAATCAGAGGTTATTGTGGCGTTTCCGGATACAGTGAGGCCGCTGCCTTCAATCTCTTGAGCGAGGGCAGGTGCTGCTGTGGATGCCAGTAATATTGAGGAAAGTCCGATAATTCCGGATTTGGTGAGTTTGCCTAAAGAGGCATTTTTGGACGTGCGCATATATATCCCTTTCTGGTTGATGCGTATCGTCCCTCCTGGATGCAGTTCCGGTTGTCTTTTTTCCGCTAGGTAGGACCAGTTGCGGACAATCTCAGAACTTGTATGGAAAAATTGCATCAGATCGCTGCGCCGCACAACAAAAAAATGACAGCAACGGTGACATATCGCGATACTGTGATAATCATGCCACATGCGATGACGGGACGCTGGATTGCTCGTTCTTTATAGCTTGTTAACTATGATCTTTTATCGCGGAGTCATGTCAAAAATTGATTCGATCAAAAATAAAAATGTCCGGAACGATAGCTTCGCCGAGAGCTTTGCGAGGCTAAAGGCTGTTGAGTCTGTCGCCGGTTGGGTAGCGAATCTGGCTGGTTCGTCCGAGCCTTCTTCCTTTGTACTGACCGATCCGGATTTGATGGAAAAAGCCTATCGCCATAGCTTTCCCATGACCCGGAAACAGTTTGACCGGGGATGCGATGATCTGGCGGTAATGGCGCGTTCAGGAGCCAAAGCCTTGCTTCAGTTAAACGCAGATGGCGGGGGTCGGGGCGACTTTGCAGCGCAGCGATTGATGCGTGAAATCCAGATGTCGGGACGCCGGACACTGGACTTGCTGCAAAAATAACAGCCTAATCCGTGGAGATGTTGAAATCGGTATTTTTCGGCAGTGATTTGATATGCACGTCATTCTGCGGGTAGGGCAGTTCGACTCCGTGTTCCTTGAATAGATCCCAGACACGTTTGAGCACCGCGGCCCTGAAATTGCCGACGCCAGCCTGCGGGTCATTGATCCAGCATCTAATTTCAAATTTTACCCGACTATCTTGAAATTCGAGCATCCACACAACCGGTTTGGGCTCAGCCAGGATGCGCGGAACATCGACGCAGGCCTGCTTCATCAGTTCAATCGCCTGATCCATATCGCTATTATAGGACACGCCAACCGGAATGCTGATCCGGACATTTTTATTGGAATAAGACCAGTTCTCGACCTCTTGGGTCATCAGGTTTTCGTTGGGGATCAGATGCTCTTTGCCCTCACGCGTCAAAACAGAGACTGCCCGAACACCGATCTTATTGACCCAGCCATAGCTATCGCCAACCGCAATCACGTCACCAGGTTTGATTGACCGGTCCATGAGCAGGATAATCCCCGCAATCATGTTACCGATGGTTTTCTGCATCCCGAAACCAATAGCTAAACCAAATGCGCCGGAGAAAATGGCCAGGGCGGTCAGATCAATGCCAAGTATGTCGAGGCCGAGGACGAAGACCACAGCCAAAACGGCAACCGTCGCGAGCTTCTGCCCCAGCACTTTTTGCGAACTATCCAGTTGGCTATTCGAAATGACATGGTTGATTAACTTCATCGAAACGCGCGCGACAGCGAACAGGATGATGGCTGTCATGATCGTTGTAATGACCGCGAGAAGCGAAATATGATATGTGCCGACGTTAAAGCCGACCCGTTTCAGTGCGAAAGTGATGCGGTCGAAATTCCCTGCAAGACCGAGCGCGGAGGATATAAAAACTGTCAGACCCATGACCGTTCCAAGCCAGTCCGGCATCCGCACTCCGCGTATCAGGTCATTGGTGAACAGGCCCAGAGTGATTGCAATGGTGAGCGCAAATATGACTTGCGGGATGAGCGACCATCCCCAGATCGAAAAGAAAAATCCGCATAAAATAAAAGTGGTTGCGCGCCGGATCATATCGCGGATGCGCCGGCCAGCCAGATCGCTTTCGTAACCGGCACGGACTTCCCAGATATGCCGTAATTTAGGGCCAACATATTTGCTGAGCACCCAGCCGGCAATCAGCGCGAATATTACCAGTCCAGCAGCAATAGCGCTCTCGACAATTTGTATATTCTGCGACGTATCCGGTGCCAGATCCTGTAGGTAACTGACAATTTTCTGCATCATGACGATATTCTGTTAAACTGTTCAAAGCCTTTGGCAAGGTCGTCAATCAAATCGTCAGGATCTTCCAGCCCGATATGGAGCCGCACCAGCGCCCCTTTCATCGTCCATTCGGTCGCGGTGCGATGCTTGCCCGGATCAACAGGCAGGGCCAGACTTTCAAAACCGCCCCAACTATATCCGATGCCAAAGAGTGTTAGCGCATCAATGAATGCGGCACGGGATTGCTCGTCACCGTCGGCAAGTTCAAAAGAGAAAAGCCCAGACGATCCGTGAAAATCACGCTTCCAGATTTCATGGCCGGGGCAGTCGGGCAGGGCGGGGTGCAGAACTTTCCCGACTTCGGGACGGGATTTCAGCCACTGTGCAACTGCCAGAGCCGATTGCTCATGCTGCTTCAGACGGACTTCCAGCGTCCTTAGCCCGCGTGCGGCAAGAAAAGCGTCGTCCGGTGATACAACTATACCCAGTTGTTGCGCAGTGCGCCGCAGCGGGGTCCAGTATTTATCATGGGTGGTCGCCGCACCCATCATCACGTCGCTGTGCCCGACAATATATTTGGTCGCTGCGACAATGGATATATCTACGCCATTTTTTATTGCCGGGAAAAAGCGAGAGGTTGCCCATGTATTGTCTAGCAAAGTAACAATGCCAGCCTGCTTCGCCGCAGCGCAGATGGCCGGAACATCTTGCACTTCGAAAGTCAGGCTACCCGGACTTTCAAGCAATATCGCCTTGGTCTGGTCCGAGAACAGGGAGCTGACATCACTGTCGATCATCGGGTCATAATAGCGTGCGCTGATGCCCATGCGTTTCAGGAACGCGTCGGCATAGCTACGGCTGGGGTCATAGCTATTGTCGGTCAGTAATATTTCATCGCCCGGCTTAAGAACTGCCAGCATCGCGCAGGCTATGGCCGATAGACCCGAAGGATAGAGCATGGTCCCTGCTGCGCCCGGCTCCATTTCCGTGAGCGCTGCAGCTAGTGACCATTGCGTAGGGGAGCCCCGGCGACCGTAGAAGAATCGGCCATCTTCATTTGCCGAAAGACCTGCCCGCAAATCCGCAACGCTGTCGTAGAGATGCGTGCTGGCGCGCCAGACCGGGGGATTGACGACCGCCCCGGTCCATTTTTTGCGCCTGCCGCTGGTAACGGCTTGCGTTGCCGGTTTTTTGCCGGGCAGGTCTTTGCTATCGGTCAATCTATTAACCAGTGACTTTGGGTGTATCCGCGTCTGCGCCCCATTCAGCCCAGCTACCGTCATATAGCGCGACTTTTTCTGCGCCAGCCAGGGCTGCGGCAAAGGATACTACGGCCGCGGTAATTCCGGAGCCACAGGTCGTTACCAGCGGCTTGTCCAGATCAACACCGGCTTTGTCAAAGATCGCTTTCACTTCATCAGGCGATTTCCATGTGCCGTCTGCATTGAAAAACTCGCTATGCGGAATGTTGACGGAGCCAGGAATATTGCCGGAAGCCAGACCGGAGCGGGTTTCTTCTGCTGCGCCGGAAAAACGGTCTGCGGGGCGGGCATCCACCACCTGTTCGTTTTTGCTGTGAAGATTGGCCAGCATGTCAGCTTTGGTGCGGATATCCTTGTCGTCTTTCCACACGGTAAAGTGCCGGTGACGATGCGCTTCCTTGCCGGTTTCAAGCGGGCGGCTTTCCGCCTTCCACTTCGCCAGACCGCCGTCCAGTATCGCCACTTCATGCGCCCCGAATATGGTCAGCATCCACCATGCGCGGGCAGAGCTTTTCAATGGGCTATCATCGTAAAGCACGATGCGGCTGCCATCGCCAAGACCAAGCGATTGCATACGGCTGGCAAATTTTTCAGGCGGAGGTAGCATATTCTCGATCGAGCTGGTCGTGTCCGTCAGTTCGCCTAGATCCATGAACACCGCACCGGGAATATGACCTGCTTCATATTCAGCCGCCGGATCGCGCCCCGCATCGGGCAAGAATTTGCTAGCATCAACGATACGCAAATCCGATGCGCCCAGTTCATTTGCAAGCCAGTCGGTTGTTACCAGCAGTTCCATTTTATGCTCCTTATCAAGCGGAGGGATCAGCCCCTTTTCATCGATTCGTCCTTAAAGGTTGAAGCTATATCGCATTGGGGGCCAAATCCACCGCTTATGTGCTGTTCAGGTAAAATCCTGTTTCAATTGTGGCACTTGGGCCAGTGGGGATTAACTGGTGGTTAGGGGGCGCTGCCCGACCGGTCCGAAACTCCGTGGTCCCAAATCAAGTCTGAAAGGTGCCATTTTCGTACGCGGCGGCTCATATTCTCGGCCTATGATGAAGGAAACGCCCTGATGATGCGCGTCGCCCTGGCGATCGAGATAATGGGTGCCGAAATGGGCCAAGGGAATGAATAGCGCCTGCGACTTAAAGGTAATCGGGCGGATGGCATTTAGCGGCAAGCGGATATCGCCGCTAAATGTGACTGCCTCTCCCACAGCTAAGCTCTTGGTTTCATGAAGCAGATTACCGGATTGTACTGCGGCATTGCGGGCATTTTCCGCATCCGCCTGCACCATCGCGCCCCATAAGCGGATATTGCTGAGATCCTGATCCGATATGTTTGTCAGAGTGACGCTGTAGTTGAGCACAGCATTCAGCAGCGTAGAAGATGCTCCGTTGGCAATAAATTCAATTTGCAAATGATTGGCGACCGCCCTTCGTGCTGGCGGCTGGGTTGGCATGACACCGAGTTTCGAGGTGACAAAACCGTCATTGGAGACCGGTGTCGGTGCTTTGGGCATAGCCGGGTTGGGCGGGGAATAGATTTTAGGCGCAGGTTTGCGCGGGAATGCCGCAGGTTCTGGTGCCGGGGTTGGTTCGGGCTCTTCTGTCAATCTATCTTCGGATGTCTTGCGCCGCCAGAAATAGATTCCCAGACCTGCAAGCAAGAGAAGGAATATACCGCCGACGATATAATAAATACTGTTCGTTTCTGAAGCTTCAGCTGGAGCAACCTCTGGGGCTTCCGTTGTAGCAGGCTGATCGGAAGGCAAAGGCGGAGCGGTTTGGCCGAGTGTATCCGGTTGCGGTTGCTCATTATCTACCGGAGTATCGCTCTGGATGATTGAATCAGGACTTGGCTGCGGCGTGGATGCTCTTGGAGCAGGTTCTTCAGCGGGAGCGCGAGGGGCAGGAGCCGATCTATCGGTATTTGCGGGTTTAGGTGCCACAGGAACCGGATTGACGACAAGAGGTTTGCTCGGCTGGGCCGTATCAGGCTCTGTAACGACCTTTGGCGGCGGACCGTTTTCCTCTACCGGTCCCTGAACGTTTGGATTCGCTCGTGGCTGATCGTCACCGGGAGGCAGGGAATATTCACTGACCGAGGGCAGGGCAGGCGGCGGTGGCGGCGGTAATTGTCTTTCTACCGTCTGGCCCATGGCGGACGGCGCCAGCGTTCCAGACACGCCAAGCGCGCCAGCAATCACAAATGCCAGCGTCTTTGCGCGCATCTTTCGTCCCGTATATTTTATGGCCATATCCGTTTGTGAACCCTGACCAACTTCTTTTCGCTTTGTCCACTGAACCGTAAATGAATGGCCTTGCAGGGATGACATGAGCCGCCCTGTGCATTAGATGGTCCGCATGAAAGATAAAGACCCATCACAGACTGCTCCAAGATTCCTGGGGCAGAATAGCGCAATGCCTGCTTCCCCCGAAGAGGCTGTCCTCGATTACGTCCCCAATCCGCGTGCGGGCGAATTATATCTGACCCGTTTTGCCGTGCCGGAATTTACTTCACTATGTCCTGTGACCGGTCAGCCTGATTTCGCGCACCTGGTGATTGACTATGCGCCCGGTGACACCATCGTGGAATCCAAGTCTCTCAAGCTGTTTCTGGGTTCTTTCCGTAACCATGCCGCTTTCCATGAAGACTGCACAGTAGGTATCGGGCAGCGGTTGTTTGACGAAATGCAGCCCAAGTGGCTGCGTATCGGTGGTTACTGGTATCCGCGCGGCGGGATTCCGATCGATGTGTTCTGGCAATCCGGGGAACCGCCCAAAGGGTTATGGATCCCGGATCAGGGCGTTGCACCCTATCGGGGACGCGGCTGATTTAATCGCGATTTTCTGAAGCCTAAATCTGCCTATAATATGCGCTGGTAAGCTGTATTTTTTCTGGTCCCCCTATCAATTCGGGGCAGAAAACCCTATTATAGAACTATGAAAAACATCCCGCATCAACATAGCATTGCCATCAAACCTGATGATATTGATTTCATGGGGCACGTGAACAATGCCAACTACCTGACATGGGTTCAGGACGCGGTGATCGAGCACTGGCAGAAAATTGCACCGTCGGATGCTCTCGCGACCCATTTGTGGGTGGCGCTAAAGCACGAGATTACTTACAGAAAACCTGCTTTTCTGGACGATGATGTGATTGCGGAAGTCTTTTTGGAAAAGGTTCACGGCGCGCGCGCTTTTTATAGCACCATCATTCGCCGCGGCGAAGATGTTCTGGCTGAAGTGCAGTCAAGCTGGTGCTGTGTCGATGCCGACACGCTGCGTCCTATGCGAATCGCAAAGGATATTGCGGCACGCTTCTTTGGTTCCGGCATCAAATAACGACGCCGGGTAACCACGTCTAGACCCTGTTCAATTTTGATTGAATCAAAATTAGGGCCTAGTTTATTGTTTTACCGTGATTTCCGAGCCGTGAAATGTTCCATTTCACTCGAAATCACTCTAACGCATTAAGCCGCCCATTATATTACGGGCAAAACTACCGAGCAGAGAACCGCCCAGACTGGTCCCGATAGAACCGGCGGCAGCGCTGGCCGCTCTGGCTGCGGGGTTGGTTCGTGATTTCTTGCCGGTTATTTTCGATACAACGATCAGCGCGGCGGAACTGACGACGGCTCTTGTTGCGGCTGAAGTTGCTTTTTCCCACATGGTTTTTGTTTTGCGTGGGTGTTTTGCGACTTCTTCCTTACTGGTCGCTTCCACCTCTTTGGCGACTTCCGCTGCATTGGCAGCTTTTGCGAGCAATACTTCCTCGGCGGATTCGCGGTCCACTTCTTCATCATATTTACCGGCAACAGGCGAAATGGACTGGATGATTGCCCGTTCCTTTTCCGTAACAGGACCCAGGCGAGATCGGGGCGGCTTTATTAGGCTGCGCTGCACGATGGAGGGCGCTCCGTCTTCCATCAAGGTGGAGACTAAAGCTTCACCCACGCGCAATTCCGTAATGGCCTGTTCCACATCAAGATCGGGATTGATCCGGAAAGTTTCGGCCGCGGCCTTGATCGCTTTCTGGTCACGCGGGGTAAAGGCACGCAGCGCATGTTGCACCCGGTTGCCAAGCTGTCCCGCGACTTCTTCGGGAATATCAATAGGATTCTGCGTTACAAAATAAACGCCGACGCCTTTGGAACGGATCAGGCGAACGACCTGCTCGATCTTTTCCTGTAATGCTTTGGGGGCGTCGTCGAACAATAAATGGGCTTCGTCAAAAAAGAAAACCAGCTTCGGTTTATCCGGATCTCCCACCTCGGGCAGGGTTTCAAACAATTCGGCGAGTAACCATAGCAAGAAAGTCGCATAAAGTTTCGGGCTGCGCATTAACTGGTCTGCGGCAAGAATATTGATATAGCCGCGGCCCTGTTCATCGCATCCGATAAAATCGTCTATTTCCAGTGCAGGCTCACCAAAAAACTGGCCCGCGCCCTGGCTGTCGAGTTGGAGCAACTGGCGCTGTATCGCGCCGATACTGGCCCTGCTGACATTGCCATATTTGGTGGTCAGTTCCTTGGCATGTTCCGCCGTGTAAGCCAGCATGGATTGCAGGTCTTCAAGGTTGAGCAGCAATAACCCCTGCTCATCGGCAAACCGGAAGACGATGTTGAGCACGCCTTCCTGCGTATCATTCAAATCCATCAGCCGTGCGAGCAAAAGCGGACCCATTTCGCTGATTGTCGTGCGGATGGGGTGGCCCTGCTTGCCATAAAGATCCCAGAATATTGCTGGATTGTCCGAATAGGCATAATCGTCCATGCCCAATTCCTTGGCACGCTTTTCAAGGCTATCCGCATTTTTGAATGTGGGAGAACCAGCCATGGCAACGCCAGACAGGTCGCCTTTGACATCAGCCACAAAAACCGGAACGCCATTGGCGGAAAAGCTTTCGGCCAGACCTTGCAATGTTACGGTTTTGCCTGTGCCGGTTGCCCCTGCGATCAGGCCATGACGATTGGCGCGTTTCAGGTTCAGGCTTTGCCGCTCTCCGCCTCCCAGCCCCAAAAAAATCTCTGTCGCCGCAGGCTGAGCATTTGTCATGTTGATTCTCTCTGATCAGGAAAAAGAAAAAGATATGCCGGGGAAAAGAAAAAGGCCAGCGTGGTGCGCCGGCCTTTTCCTGATGTTACAAAGTCTGAACCGTTTTACTTTTCGTTCAGTCGGACCGCGATGAATAGCGGGTCACGGGCACCGCGCTTTATCTGTAATAAGACGGCTTCGCGGTTAGACTGTTTGGCAGAGTTTATGAGCTTATCCAAATCCGCAGCAGTATTGACAGGAACGCGATTGACGCTGATGATCAGGAAACCGCGTCTGATGCCTTTCAGTGCTGCATCACTATTGGGATCAACTGTCGATACGACCACGCCATTCTGGCTTGATGGCACGCCGAGTTGACGAGCTATGGTCGGTGTCAATTCAACGACCGACACGCCCAGCGCTTTTGTTGTCGCTTCGGTGCTGTTGCCATCTTTTTCAGTGCCCAGCGGATCTTCGGAATCCGGATCAAAACTGTCTGTTGCCAGTTCTTCATCGGATGGCCGTTCGCCCAGTGTTGCAGTGACCTTGATGGTTTTTCCGCCGCGGATTAATTCAATCGGTATCTTTGTGCCGACAGGCTGGTTAGCGACCAGATAGGACAGCGTTTGATCGGGAGTTACTTCCCGGTTGTCTACCTTCACAATAACGTCACCAGCCTGGATACCCGCTTTGGCTGCGCCTTCGCCGGGCACCACGGACTGAACAAATTCACCGCGATTTTTGGGTAGGCCAAGCGAAGCTGCGAGGTCCTCGGTCAGCGGGCTGATCTGGACACCCAGATAACCGCGCTCGATTGTTTCGCCTTTACGCAGCGTGTTGACGATAGGAACCGCAACTTCTGCCGGAATGGCAAAGCCGATACCGACATTGCCGCCCGTGGGCGAGATGATCGCGTTGTTAATGCCAATGACGTTGCCATTCAAATCGAACATCGGGCCGCCGCTATTACCGCTGTTGATCGACGCATCGGTTTGCAAGAAACGGTCATAAGCGCCGCCCTGACCGGTATTGCGGTGGATAGCTGAGATAATACCTGTGGTCACGGTTCCGCCAAGGCCGAAGGGGTTGCCGATTGCAATCACCCAGTCACCGACACGAGTGCTCGTGCTATCGCCAAATTTCACAAAGGGAAGGGGATCCTTCGCCTTGATCTTCAGAACAGCAATATCAGATGCGGCATCGCGGCCTACCAAGGTCGCATCATATTCGGTGCGATCCGGC
>JADMKQ010000219.1:0-2161 GCA_015478735.1 Sphingorhabdus sp.
CCGACATTTTTAAAATCAGCAAGAGGAGTTGCAAGCAATAGGGTAAAATCGATCGAGAAGTAGCTCATTTAGCCGTAAAAATTACTGGCTCAGGCGAGTGAGCAGATACCGGAATGTGCGTTGCGCGCTTTATAATTTCAGATCGCAAAGCAGATGGATCGCAAACAATAAAGAAGTGCGCACCCATGAATTTCTACGCGTTTAATTCCCGCCATTTTTCTTGGAACACTTCTTATCCCGCTGCGTAGATAAGGACACAGACGCTCCTCGGAAATCACAAATGGTGGAAGACGATATGAAGCAATCAGCAAAACTTGGTCATCATGACGCAGCCTTTCTGCATAGCGGAAATGGCTCGCGCAACATCCTTAAAAACAATGTCGGCAAAATTATGGTCGCGTCCTTTGCGGTCGTGGCGGGCGGGACTTATTACGCTTTGCGCCACAAGCATAACGGCTCTTTTAAGGACGATGCGCCGCGTAAGGCTTCGCGCAGAAATTCCGGTAAATATGACATTACTGGTAGAACGGTGACGATTAATCGGCCGCGTGAGGAAATATATGCTTTCTGGCGCGACTTCCGGAATCTTCCGTCCGTTATGGACAATGTCGAAAAAGTTCAGCCGACCGGTGCAAACGGCCGTGCCATCTGGACGATAAAAGCGCCGGCAGGAACGACGGTGGATGTGGAAACAGAAATTGTCGACGACATAGCCAATGAATTAATCAGTTGGCGGTCCGTGAAGGGCTCGCAGATTGAAACGGAGGGAAGCATAGCATTCCGTGACGCGCCCAATGGCGCTGGCACCTGGGTTGAGGCGACCATCGCCTATGATCCTCCCGCAGGACAATTGGGCCGCATGGTGGCCAAAGCCTTTCGGAAAGAGCCGGGTATTGAGGCGCGACATGATCTGAAACGCCTGAAGATGCTGATGGAAACCGGAGAAATCTCCACCGGACGCCGCCGTAATGACGACGAGGAGGATTGATCATGCGAGCATTAACATGGCATGGAAAACATGATGTGCGCGTTGATACTGTAGCTGATCCCGAGATTATCAACCCGCGCGATGCTGTAATCAAGGTGACCTCCACCGCAATTTGCGGCTCGGATTTGCATCTATATGACGGGGTTATCCCGACCATGAAGTCGGGTGATATCATCGGTCATGAATTCATGGGCGAAGTTGTCGAAACCGGCCCCAAGAGCAGCTTGCAAAAGGGCCAGCGTGTCGTTGTTCCTTTCACCATTTCTTGCGGCACCTGCTATTTCTGCGGGAAGCAGCAATATTCAGCTTGCGATAATAGCAATCCTGCCGAAGTGCAGGATATATCTGAAATGGCTTATGGTCATGCTGTGGCTGGCCTATTCGGATACTCCCATATGACTGGCGGATATTCCGGCGGACAGGCTGAATATGTTCGCGTTCCCTATAGCGATGTCGGGCCAATTGTTGTGCCGGACGATCTTGATGACGAGCAGGTTCTGTTTTTATCAGACATCCTTCCGACCGGGTGGATGGGCGCGGAAAATGCCGACATCGAGGATGATGACATTGTTGCCGTCTGGGGCTGCGGCCCGGTTGGGTTGTTTGCAATTCAGTCAGCTTTGGCAATGGGTGCGGGCAAGGTGATTGCGATTGACCATTATAAGGGCCGACTTGATCTCGCCAAACAGCTTGGCGCAGAGGTTATTGATTTTCACCAGACCGACGTTCGTGAAGCCTTGATGGAAATGACGGGCGGCATTGGGCCGGATGCCGTGATTGATGCCGTCGGTATGGAATCCCACGGCTTTGCGATTGATAATATGGTGGACGTTGCAAAGCAGAAAATCGGGGTAGGGATGGACCGGGCGTCGGCATTGAAGCAGGCTATATTGGCTGTCCGCAAAGGTGGCCGCATCTCGATGCCGGGTGTATATGGCGGCTTTACGGACAAATTCCCGCTTGGCGCGCTCATGGAAAAGGGCTTGCAGCTAAAAACCGGCCAGACGCATGTGCAGCGCTATATGAAGCCGTTGCTGGAAAAGATTCAGGAAGGCAAGCTGGATACGACTTTCCTCATAAGCCACCGGCTTCCGCTCGAGCAGGCGCCAACAGCGTATAAGAATTTCAAGAAGAACAAGAGCGAATGGACGAAGGTTGTCCTGACGCCTTGAT
>JADMKQ010000219.1:2261-10358 GCA_015478735.1 Sphingorhabdus sp.
AAGAATTTCAAGAAGAACAAGAGCGAATGGACGAAGGTTGTCCTGACGCCTTGATAGGCGTGTGAGGTCAAGGCTCAGTTATTAGCTTTGTCCTGCAATGTTTCTATCGCTTTGTTGACCAGCAGCATTTCATCGGAAAGACTTTCTTCGCGTTTGGCGCTGTCGGGATCTTCCTCGCTGCCTTCGGCATTTGCATCTTTCATAGACTGGAGGTCGGCTTTCCAGCTTTCGAGCAATTCCATTTTTGTTTCATGGTCGAGCTTCTCATCGCTGACGATATTCGCGGGTGTCTGATATTCTTTTCTGGGGTTGTCATTATGGTTCATAAAGCTGCCTCCATGCGAGGAGTTAACTCGCACCGGCAGTAAAAGTTGCATGAAGGGAAGACTGCTAACTCCGCTAATTTGCAACTATTTCCGGCTTCATTCGTGAATATTACGACCCGTAAGGCAGCTTCATTTGCAAAAGGATGACCTATCCATGCCAGACCAGGCGCATGAAAATGATATATCCGAATGCTCAATGACAAACAACGAAGAGCTGGCGAACGAGCGGACAGCTTTGGCCGATGACCGCACGGATTTTGCAGAAGACCGCACTGTCATGGCCAATGAGCGAACCTTCGCCGGGTGGATGCGGACAGGGCTGACGGCTGTCGGGATAGGATTGGGATTTAACGCACTATTTGGAGAGATGAGCCCCAACTGGTTGCCGAAAGCAATAGCAACGGCATTCATTATGCTCGGCATCTATATTTTTTACATAGCCCAGCGCAACGGTTGCGCGGTGTTCAAAAGGCTAAACGCGCATAAGGCCGAGCCAATGCGGGGCATGAATTTGCGGTTCGTGTCTGCTATAATGGGCATAGCCTCTGCCGCGCTGATTGTTGGAATCTGGCTGATGACCACGCCTTCCCAGTGATGTTTTATCGCTACTTCTTATCATCCGAAATAGCGCGCCCATCCTTTTCTTCTTCCATTAAAGCAGCATTGGCACCAGTGGCGGACAGACGGACCTGGTTCTCTTCGACGGCCGCAACCAGACCGGCGGATATATAATGGTGATGCCCGGGATGTGACCCGCTATCGGCCTTGGTAAGCTTTATGCGATCCCCTTCCACAGCATCAACAGTGCCTAAATAGACTCCATCTGCTCCAATGATGTCCATATTTTCCGAGATAAGTTCCAGATCGACCATGATTATACCTCTCTTGAATTGATGATAATATACCAACCCGCTGGATATTGAATGGTTCCGAATAGCAGCTGACGCCCTGCATCGTGGATTTCTCCGGTGAGGAAAAATAATTTGCAACTTTCTCCAGCCTCATTCGTCGATACATTGACCGGTCTTGGCTGCCTTCCCTCTCCCCCGTAAGACAGGCGCCGGCCGGTCACTTATTTCAAAGGAGACTAAGAGGATGCCCCGCAACCGGATGAATGAGATCGATAAGAGACACCGGCGAGGTATTGATACCAGCAGCTGGGATGAGCAACGCCAGGATGATTATGATCAATGGAACGATGATCGTGTAACCTATGGTCATGGCCATAACTATCGAAGCAATAGTGCAAGGCAAGGCTATTATAAGCCCCAAGGACGAGCAGAGGATGATTTCAATGATGCCGAGAACTATCAGCCACATCCCCGTTCTGTAAAAGCCAGAAATGCCAGAAAAGGTACTCGTGCAATAGGCGACCAAGGTGGAGCCAGTTATCCGGATCGACCGCGCGCTTACGGAAACGAGAGCGACCATGGTTATGGTGGCGGTTTTTATGGTGGTCGCCAGGGACGGAACACAAATTTTACGGGTGATAGCAATGATTGGGATGATGATCGCGGAGTTCTGGAAAAAGCCAGTGATGAAGTGCGCTCCTGGTTCGGTGATGATGAAGCAAAAAGCCGACGAATAGACGACGGTCATAGAGGCCGGGGACCACGCAATTACACGCGTTCGGATAGCCGTATCAATGAAGATGTCCATGACCTACTAACCGAAGACTCTCTTCTGGATGCATCGAACATCAGCGTGACTGTTTCCGAAAGCGAAGTGACGTTGGATGGAACGGTGCATAACAAATATGCGAAGCGCAGAGCTGAAGATTGTGTAGATTCTATACCCGGCGTCACACATGTGCAAAATAATTTGCGGGTTGAATGAGGGTTTGGAAATTTCTTGTTATCCGATTGTTAGATTCTGGCAGATGGGATTGTCGAATAATCAATCTGCAGAGAGAAAATGGAAATTACCAAAGCTCTTAAGCAAGACCACACTCAACCGAAAAAATATCTCAAGCCTATGAATAGCGGTAGTGCTGATTCATCCAAGAAAGAAACGGCGCTAAAGGAGTTTGCCGATTTGCTGACGAAGCATTCCGATGCGGAAGAACAGGTTTCTTATATCGCACTTATCGATACCAAGGACAATGAAGCGAGGTTTTCGGGCACAAAGGATATTGTGGACATATGATCCTTTAAGAGACGAGGCTTCGGGACAATTTTTCCTTAGTGCAGCTATACAGCTTCGCTCTGGTCTTCCTGCTTTGTATCTTTCTCTATGATCTGGATAAACGTCAATTTTACCGCGATCTGGAATGGGGCGAATATATTTCCCAGGATTGGGAACCTGATAAAATCCGGTCAATGATGGGAAACCTTCGTCATTTCCGTCTGCAAAGCTCGTTGGAGCAGACAGATTACAAGCTCAGCTATTTTACTGATGGCGAAGAGGATGCAGGAGAAATTGTCACGGAAATGCTGCTGCAAGATCAGCTCTCCGCCAATGTCATTGTGAGCCACGGCAAGTTTCTTGATATAATTCCTGGTCGAGCTTCAAAAGGCACGGCGGTGGAATATCTGCGAAAGAAAAACGGGCTTCCGGTAAATGCTGTAATCGCCGCAGGAGATAGCGGCAATGATGTCGAAATGCTCAAAGTGGCTAGGAGCGCGATCATTGTTGGCAATCATATCGACGGCGTAACGGCCATTCCTGCATTGAAGCATAGCTATGTAGCAAAAGCGACCCACGCGGCTGGAGTGCTCGAAGGAATTGAACATTTTCTGACGCAGCAATCGCCGAAAAACAGGTGAGGGCGACAACGTCATTTCTTAACTCGCAGAGGTTTCTGTCTTTTAACGGAACGATCTTCAACGGTATGCGTAATTTACTGATATCAGAGGCTCTAGTTAGCCTCTCCGTGCGTTTGTCCCCCTAAGCGAGCAGGACCGCAAACTATGCCGATCTCTTCTATTAAAACAAAACCAATATTTTGGATTGTAGGCGTGATTTTTGCGGCCATCGGCCTAATATTATTAGGCGGTGGTATCTGGCTCGCAGCTCTGGGAGGATCGCTATATTATGTTATTATAGGCGTGGTTCTGATAATCACGGCTATATTGGTGATACGTGGCAATATGGCCGGGGTCTGGCTTTATTTTGGGGCTTTCCTTGGTACATTGATATGGGCTTTGTGGGAAGTTGGCTTGAATATCTGGCCACTGGTTCCGCGCTTAACCGGGCCGTTTGTCTTGCTGCTCGTGATAATAGCAATCAGCCCTTATATGTCGGCTTCTCCTATCGGGAAAAAAGCGGCGTTTGGGGGAATTGTCGTGGCTATAGTCGCTATGGTGGGGGGGATTTTCCTCATTACAGGTGAGGAGAAATCATCTGATCCGAACCGTATAGTCCAAAATGATATATCAGCGATCAATAGCCGGTTCATAGCCTCTGGCGGGGATTGGACAGATTATGGAGGATCTGGAGGCGCTCAGCGTTATTCTCAGTTGGATCAGATAAATACAGAAAATGTCAAAAATCTTGAACGCGCGTGGGTGGCACATACTAAGGACCTTCCGGACAATATGGGTGAGAATAGTTACGGAGCAGAAACTACGCCCATCAAGATTGGCGATACAGTCTTCCTCTGTTCCGCGACCAATATCATTATCGCTCTGGATCCAAGTACTGGCCGTGAGAAATGGCGCTATGATCCCGAAGTTTCCGATGAGAATATTCCTTATACGGCAGCATGTAGAGGCGTAACTTATTACGAAACTCCTGACGCCGACCCAAATACTGCCTGTGCGGCGCGCATTATAGAAGGGACTCTGGATGCACGGTTGATCGCAGTCGATGCGCAGACCGGATTGCCTTGCAGCGATTTTGGGCAGAATGGCGCGGTGGATATTACCGCCGGTATGGGAGAAGTGGTGCCCGGCATGGTTTCGATAACCTCTCCACCCGTGATCGTGCAGGGCGTAATAGTGACCGGGCATCAGGTGCTTGACGGGCAGAAACTGGATGCACCGTCAGGCGCTATTCGGGGATATGATGTTATTACCGGCGACCTGGAATGGGCGTGGGATATGGCTCGGCCCGATCTGACGGGAATGCCGGAAGAGGGCGACAGCTATACGCGAGGGACGCCAAATATGTGGACTACGGCATCGGGTGATGAGGAACTGGGTCTGGTCTATCTGCCTATGGGCAATGCCGCCGGGGATTATCTGAGCAGCAGCCGCACTGCGGCAGAAAATGAATATTCAACCGCTCTCGTCGCAATTGATGTGACAAGCGGCAAGCCTGCATGGCATTTTCAGACAGTGCTGAAGGACGTATGGGATTATGATCTGGGCTCCACTGCGTCACTTGTTGACTTGCCAAGCGGTGAAGGCTCCATCCCTGCGCTCATATTATCAAGCAAACAGGGTGATATATTTGTATTGAATCGCCAAACTGGTGAATTGTTGAGTAAGGCTGAAAAACGGCCTGCACCTTCGGGCGGGGTAGAACCTGCAGAGCGATCTCCCGTCCAGATATATTCTCTCTACCATCAACTGGACAAACCACCACTGACAGAACGGGATATGTGGGGGATGACACCGATTGACCAGATGGTCTGCCGTATCCAGTTTCGTAAAGCTGCATATAAAGGAAAATATACCCCTCCCACAGCGGAGCAGCGATGGATCGAATATCCCGGATATAATGGCGGGTCGGACTGGGGCGGCGTAGCCATTGATCCCGTTCGCGGGCTGATTATTGCTAATTATAACGATATGCCAAATTATAACCGGCTCGTCCCGCGTGAAGAAGCGGATCGCAGAGGCTGGGCTCCGCGAGGGGATGCCAGAGGCGGAGATATGGGCGGCGGCGCGGAAGGTGCCGGTGATCCGCAAGCTGGAGCGCCTTATGCAATAGATGTGAACGCCGGTTGGCGTCTTCCTTTTACGGGTTTATTATGTAAGCAACCCCCTTATGGCGGCATTCGCGCCATTGATATCAGTAGCGGAAAAACTGTCTGGGATAGACCTCTAGGGACGGCCCGAAACAACGGTCCTTTCGGTATTCCCTCGATGTTACCCTTTACCATCGGCACGCCCAATAATGGCGGCAGCGTGGTGACAGCGGGCAATCTGGTTTTTATTGCTGCGGCAACGGATAATCTGTTTCGTGCAATTGATATCAGAACGGGTGAAACGCTTTGGCAGGATGTCCTTCCTGCCGGCGGTCAGGCAAATCCCATGACCTATGAGTCAGGCGGAAAGCAATATGTCCTGATAATGGCTGGCGGGCATCATTTCATGGAAACTCCTATCGGCGACGAGCTAATCGCTTATGCCTTGCCGGATTAAATTATCAGGACGCATCTCTTCCCCTGTGCACATCATAAAGATGGGCAAGTGCTGTCAACCAGCCGAGCCATAATATAACCGGCCAGAGCATAGTGATGATGCTGATTATCCCGAACTCGCCATAAACCCAAAGAGCATTGCAACAATAAGCGGCCAATAGACTTAGGCTCGCATAGAGCATGACTTTCTTGGACCGGCTGATAATCAAGGCAGCTATGGCGCCGATGTGGAAGATGATCGCTAATATTATCGCGGGCAGCGCAACATCTGCGCGATATAGATACCATCTTGCAGCGTCGGGAAGGTTGCCGCTCCATGCGATTAGGAAATGGCTGAAACCGATCCACAGATCCAGCAAGGCCAGAGTGAGTAGCGCAGAGGCAAGGCTGGAAAATGCGGTGATGTGCCCTTCTTCACGCTGGGAAAGATGGTAGACTAATGTCAGAGCTAATGCACCGGTGAGTTGGTTTACGACGAAGCTTATCGGTATCAGCGCACTCCACCACAGCGGTTGACGCAGCATGACCCAGTCAACTGTTACCAGAAAGAACAAGACACCCGATACCGGGAGTAAGATAATTCCGGTCATATGCCGCAATTTGGTGCGCTTCATCATCAACCAGGGCACAGCCAGAGCGGCGATGACGAATAGCAACAGTCGAATAAGAACTGCTGGACCCGCGAACCACATTTCCTGTTGCCCGCTTCTGTCAGTCGGGAGCATCTCTACCAGATCAGGCGGGGATATGAAAAATAGCGGCACAGCCATGATCAAGGTGATGATGATAGCAAAACCTGCTGGCAATAATTCGTCTTCAACCAATAAAAACCATTTGCGGGAGAGCATCTCTCCCAGCAGCAGCAATATTACGCTTGCCATCGAGAGGCCCGCCAGGTTGATCAATGCCCATCGGTAAGCCTGATGATTGTCCGTCTCCACGCACATTATGGCGACTGTAACCAATGTGATGAGGACAAGCGCGATCCAGACCAATGGCGGCGGCGACTTAACCATTTTGCTCTGCCTGCAAAAACTCTGTGCTCTGCAGGCCATCCTGGGACTTTAAGAATGCAATCGCTTGTTCAGCATTATCGTCTTTGCATTCAACCGCGATCAATATCGCGCCGTCTGGAATGCGAGGATAAGCCTCTGCATCGAAAATCGGATTATGCAGCCGGGGCAGCTTTGCGAAACCGAAAAAAGCGATCATCGCGCCTAGCGCACCCCAGAACATAGCCAAAGCGATGGCGGAGGGAATATAAGCTGGCCATCCTACGCCGCGTCCTCCGATTTGCAGGGGATAGCTGATCTGCGCAGTCCAATATTGTGTGGCGATAGATAAAGCTGCGCCGATCATTACCGAAGCCGCCATGATCCAGGAAAGCCATCTTTTGGGACGGCGATGCGCCCTAGCCAGATGGAGCGGGGTCGCTGAATATATCTCGAAATCAACCCCAATACCGTGCAGCTTATCTTGTGCATGGGATACAGCCTTGGCATCTGTATATTCAGCAACGAAGAGAGCTTTCATGGCAAACGCTCTCCTTGATTATATATTTGTTTCTCATTAGCCGCGTAGATGGCGATCAGGGGAAGAAGCCGCGCAAATATCAGCATGATCAACAAGCATAAAGCCAGGGTTCCGATTAAAATAATAAGCTCGATGATCGATGGCGCATATAGATTTCCGGCTGTTTCCATGTGACCATGGGCCAGACCTAAGATGATCGTTGATAAGTGGTCCAGCCATATCCCTGAGGCGATGGCTGCCGAAATGCCTATGGCCGCGTATCGATTGCGCCGTATTTTCCTGAACCATAATAATTGGGGTACAACCTTGCTAAGAAACAGGCTGCTCCAGGTTAAAACGGCCCCCGAACCGCTCGTCCATTCCGTCAGGCTATTGCTGGAATCGGGCGGAGCAAGCCATTCCAGCAGAGCAGTCAATCCGACAACGAACATCGAAAGATAGACTGCGCCCAGCGTAAAGACCCCAATCTGGTCGAGAAGATCATCGTCCACGTCGATCATTTCGGGCAATATGCTTTGCATTAACCCCGCAAAGAAATAAACCAGTGCCAGCCCAGAGGCAAAACCACTTACCACGAAGCGGACCGGCAAGCCGGTATCGTGCCAGTCCGGCACGAGTGTTACCGCCAGTTCCAGTGCAACGATTGATTGCATGACTATCAGGAACGGGATGACAGAAAGGGCCAGCAGGCGGTGGCAATGTTGTTGCAGTGCCCATTGCCGGGATGATCCGGTCCACCCCAAAGCGAACAAGCCATAGATACGCTGTTTCAAGCGGGCCCTCGCACGATCTCTCAGCATCGCAAGGTCGGGAATGAGGCCGATATACCACAAGGAAGCTATGGTGAGCAGATAGGCAAAGATTGACCAGAAATCCCACGTTAGCGGGCTCATCGGCTGTGGCCATAAGCCGGTATGTGCAGGATAAGGG
>JADMKQ010000220.1:0-4985 GCA_015478735.1 Sphingorhabdus sp.
GGTAGTCCAGATCGGTGGGCTTCCGGTTGCTGGTTACGATATCCGACACAACTACGATATGCCCCGCTTGTGATAATTCCACGCGCCAGAACTGGGTTGAGGCACCTGATTTCAGTAAGCGCACGGATATATCTACGATGCCCGGTGTGACACCTGCGATATAATTGGCTTGCAAGGAAACGATCGGGCTTTGGCAGTCTTCATGGCATTGGACAGCCTTGGCCATGATTGCCGCTACCCAACCGCCAAAGCACGCGCCGGTCGGATTACGATATACGTCGCTGGCTTCGATATAAAGCGAACCGTCGCCGCGCGAGACTAACGCGGTTTCGCGGTCGAACAAGAATGTCATTGATTACCCCAAAGCTGAAAATGTCATGATGATTACTGGATTTTTTCGATTTTATAGCCGCGTTTCTCCAGCATGACCTGGACAGCATCCGGTCCGACCAAGTGCGCAGTTCCGACAGCAACAAAATAGGTGCCGGGCTTTTGCAGCTTGCGATCCAATTGCTCGTCCCAGTCCCTGTTGCGCGCGACAAGCAGCTTTTCACGGGTTTCGGGGTCTTCCAATATTCCGGTATTGGAAATCTCGACAATCGCATCGCCATCTCCGGAAATCCAGGCATTGAAGAGATCTTCAAACGATGTCTTGGCGTCAGCCGCTTCCTCGACCACGCTGGTCAACATGGCGCGTTGCTGCATCTCCGGCAGTGTATCGAAATAGCCAAGCTGCTGCTCGACAGTCTCAAGCCCTACTATCGGCTTTTTGAGCTTGCCAAATTGCGCGACCAGCTTTTTCTCCACCCCCTCATTGGCGTCCAGTCCCAGATTGCTGCTCTGGGCCGATGCCAGAGACAATGCAGCGGCCCAGCTTTCCATGCGGTTCAATGCGAACGTAGGGATTTTGCTTTTGTCGATTACGCTATTGAGATCAGCCCGTAGCGACGGTTTCACCCGCGTTTCAATCTCTGGCTGGTCCGGTGAAATGGCAAGTTTTGTGAATATCTTGGCGGTTCCGACCGTATCCTCAAGCCCCAAGACTTCGATAATGAGCTCGTCGGACTGGCTTATTGCTGTTTCCAGAAGCGGCGTCCGCCAGTTCACGTCTTTTGGCAGTATGTGGATTGTCCCGAACATATAGGCTGTGCCGGTCTGTTCTGGCCTGGTTCCAGTTACTTTCCATAAAGACGGCTTGCCTTCTGAAGCCGTGTCCAGTTGCACCGGATCGGCCGTGTTGGAGCAAGCACTTAAGCCAGCACCCATGACCATGGCAGCGAACATGCCAAGCAATAATCTAATATATGTCATAGCTCTTATCTGGTCATAGCGGCGCGAAATGGAAAGGTGCAAGTTCACAATGACCTAATATTTCACACGCTTTACAGTGATGTTCCGCTTTTTAAGCTGCTCCTGCAAGCTGTCCTGACCGGCCAGATGCCCCGCACCCACGGCCATGAAGACAGTGCCTGGCTCCTTCATCCGATCTTCCACCCATTTGGCCCAATTGGCGTTGCGGCCCGACAATAATGTATCATAGACAATCTTGTCCTCCAGGCCAGCATTCATCAATTCAGCCAGTGCGCCAATGTTGGCATTGGACCAATGCGCTATCATATTTTCCATGCCAGCGGGCATTTCGCTGATCGTTTCGACATTGAAGTTGAGAAAGCGGATCTGGACATCTTCTGGCAGATTATCGAAAAAGCCGAGCTGTTGTTCCGGCGTTTCAAGCCCGACAACTTTCATATTCTGTGCCTTGGCGTGAGAGGTCAGGGCATCTTCCACTCCGCTGCCGGTAGTGTATCCGCTTTCCATCAACGGGATGAGCGACATGCTGACGCTTGCGAACCACGGTTCAAACGGGTCAAAACTGTCTACGGGCAGATTGAGGGAGGTCATCGCCGCTTCATATTTTGCGCGTTCCTCTGCACTGAGCTTGTCACGAAGTGAGATGCCGGTTTTGTCGATTGCAAGATCGTTGACAGTTCTGACCATCTCTGCCGGTTCAGGCTGGATCATTTCTACGACCAGCTCTTCCGACTCGTCAAAAGCATCTTTCACAGCCTCATCGAACCAGCTTAGCCCGGGTTTGAGTATGTGGATCGTGCCGAACAGATAAATGGTCGTATCTTCATCCTTGACCACCCATAGCGCAGGATCGGGATCATCCGGAATAGTGAGTGCTTCCGCGGCCAGAGGCGCAGTCTGGCCGCTGGATTGCGGCGGCTCCGCCTGGCAAGCGGCAAGGCCCAAGAACAGGGGCAAGAATGAAAGTTTAGAAAACCAGCGGCGTATCATCTGCAAATGTTCCATTTCATTGTAGGGCAAAGGGTCAGTGTTCTAACTGATAGATTGCCCCGGTTAATCCGACATTTATAAGCGGAAACCCAGCAATATTTCATTTTGTCAAAAAGCCGTGCCAATATGCAACTGGTAAAGACACAAACGATTGTCCAATAGCGGGAAAACGCCAATCTCGGCTTGACCCAATGGGGCGCTTTCGCCAAAGCAGCCGCAAAACTTTTGCACAGCATATTTCATTGGCGAAGAAAGCTACCACCTTGAACGACCAGAAGCCTCTCAGCTTCCAGCAGATCATTCTAAAGCTCCACGACTATTGGAGCGATCAGGGATGCGCGATTTTGCAGCCTTATGATATGGAAATGGGCGCGGGAACCTTTCACACCGCGACCACTTTGCGCTCTCTTGGTCCTGATCCGTGGAAAGCCGCTTATGTGCAGCCTTGCCGCCGTCCGACAGATGGCCGCTATGGTGAGAACCCCAACCGGTTGCAGCATTATTACCAATATCAGGTAATCCTGAAACCTTCGCCGCCCGATATTCAGCAGCTTTACCTCAATAGTCTGAGCGTAATCGGCATTGATCCGATGCTTCACGACATTCGCTTTGTCGAGGATGACTGGGAAAGCCCGACGCTCGGCGCGTGGGGTCTGGGCTGGGAAGTCTGGTGCGATGGTATGGAAGTGACCCAGTTCACCTATTTCCAGCAGATGGGCGGTTTTGACTGTAAACCCGTGTCTGGCGAGCTGACCTACGGGCTGGAACGCCTTGCCATGTATATCCAGGGCGTGGATAGTGTCTATGATCTGGATTATAATGGCAACGGAGTAAGTTACGGCGATATCTTCCTGGATAATGAGAAGCAGATGTCGGAATGGAACTTCGAGATTGCGAATACCGAAATGCTGTTCGACCTGTTTAACAAAGCGGTCGGGGAATGCGAAAATTGCCTCGACGCGAAATTGCCTATTCCCGCCTATGAACAAGCTATCAAAGCCAGCCATGTTTTCAACCTTTTACAGGCGCGCGGTGTGATCAGCGTTCAGGAACGCGCCAGTTATATGGGCCGGGTCCGTGACCTGGCAAAAGGTAGCTGCGAAGCCTATATGACGAAGAACGGGTGGGCGGCATGATGTTTTCTATGCGCTGTCATGCAAAATATACTCGTCATCCTGAACTTGTTTCAGGATCTATTTATATTCTTGATGCAGGCTCTGCAACCGCACGATGGACCCTGAAACAAGTTCAGGGTGACGGGCTTTTGGGCGAAGTCGAGGATTGCAAATGACCGATTTCCTTCTCGAACTTCTATCCGAAGAAATCCCCGCACGGATGCAGGCAAAAGCCCGCGTTGATCTGGAGCGGCTGTTAGTCGCAGAACTAGACGAATCTGGTCTAAAAGCCGGAGAAATCACCGTTTACTCGACGCCAAGGCGGCTTGTGCTGATCGCAAAAGACCTGCCTGAGCAGACGCAGGCCATCAGCGATGAAGCGAAGGGTCCGCCCGAAGGCGCACCGGATCAGGCTATTGAAGGATTCTGCCGCAAGAATGGCGTCACCCGGGATCAGTTGGAAGTGCGCGATGTAAAAGGGCGTCCGACCCTGTTCGCCGTCATCAACAAGCCGGGCCGCGCGACCAGTGATGTGCTGTCCGAAGCTATCCCCGCAATCGTCAAAGCCTTTCCATGGCCCAAGTCGATGCGCTGGGGCAATGCCAGCCAATCAACCGAAAGCCTGCGCTGGGTCCGGCCTTTGGCGGGTATTGTTGCGATATTCGGTGATGATCTTGTTCCTTGCGAGATTGATGGCGTGGCGTCGGGATATGAAACCACCGGCCACCGTTTTCATCATGACGGCATGATTACCATCGGTAATGCCGGTGATTATGCCGAAAAACTGCGCGCCTGCCACGTTCTCGTCGATCATACCGAGCGGGAAGCAATTGTTCGGGACGGCGCAGCCAAGGCGGCATCGGATGCGGGGCTGGAACTCGTGACCGACGAAGGGCTGGTTATCGAAAATGCCGGTCTAACTGAATGGCCTGTGCCACTATTGGGCAGCTTTGACCCGGCCTTTCTGGATGTTCCGGAAGAAGTCATCCAGCTTACTGCACGGGTGAACCAGAAATATTTTATCTGCCGTGACAAAGACGGCAAGCTGGCACCGAATTTCGTCTGCACTGCTAATATTGACGCCACGGATGGCGGCAAAGCGATTGTTGCGGGTAATGAAAAAGTGCTGGCGGCAAGATTATCCGACGCCAAATTCTTCTGGGAACTTGACCAGAAGACGAAGTTGGAAGATCATGCCAAGAAATTGAGCAACATTGTTTTCCATGAAAAACTGGGAACGGTTGCCGACAAGGTAGAGCGTGTGGCCAAGTTGGCCGAGTGGCTGGTTTCTTTAGAAGGGAATGGTTTCCACCAGCCCAGCCCCGGTGATACATTTCATAGTGAAGTGGTTGAGGCCGCACGTCTCTGCAAAGCTGATCTCGTCACCGAAATGGTCGGCGAGTTCCCAGAGCTGCAAGGCTTGATGGGCGGCTATTATGCAGAGAAAGAAGGCTTGCCGATTGCGGTAAGCAATGCGATCCGCGACCATTACAAGCCGGTCGGGCAGGGCGACGATGTGCCCACCGATCCGGTGACAGTGGCGGTGAGTTTGGCGGATAAGCTGGATAC
>JADMKQ010000220.1:5085-10300 GCA_015478735.1 Sphingorhabdus sp.
GCGGAACCCAAAGCTGCAGCCGCCATTCAAGCGGAAGATTTCGAGGGCGCTATGGCGGCGCTGGCGTCACTTCGTGCGCCGATTGATGCGTTTTTTGATAACGTGACGGTTAATGACGATGACCCCGTCAAACGCTCCGCCCGGCTTGCTTTGCTGACGCGGGTGCGCGATGCAGTTCACACAGTTGCTGATTTTTCCAAGATTGAAGGCTGAAAAATGACCCAATATGTATATCGTTTTGGCGGTGGTATGGACGCGGATGGCGCGCCGAAAGAGGCGACAGAAGCCCGCAACCTGCTGGGCGGTAAGGGTGCCAACCTGGCCGAAATGGCGAATATCGGCCTGCCGGTTCCTCCCGGTTTTACGATCTCCACCGAAATGTGCACCCGCTTCATGCAGGACGGCGGAGCCTATCCGGAAAGCCTGACAGCCGAAGTGGCACAGGGCGTGGCGCATATTGAAGCTGTAACCGGTAAGAAATTCGGTAATGCTGCCGATCCGCTGCTTGTGTCTGTCCGCTCCGGCGCGCGCGCGTCGATGCCCGGCATGATGGACACGGTGCTTAACCTCGGCCTTAATGATGAAACCGTTGAGGGGCTTGCCAAAACCTCTGGTGACGAGCGTTTCGCATGGGACAGCTATCGCCGCTTCATCCAGATGTATTCCGATGTTGTGCTGCAACTGGACCATGATGCTTTTGAGGAAGCACTGGAAATTTCCAAGGAAGATAATGGCTTCTTCACTGATACGGAGATGGAGTCTCAGCATTGGAAGGCTCTTGTCACCGAATATAAAGCCCTGGTAGAAAAGCAATGGGGCAAGCCATTTCCACAAGATGTGAATGATCAGCTTTGGGGCGCAGTCAGCGCCGTTTTCGGTAGCTGGCAGGCCGAGCGCGCGAAAGTCTATCGCCGGCTCAACGACATTCCGTCCGAATGGGGCACGGCTGTCAATGTGCAGGCGATGGTGTTCGGCAATATGGGCGATACGTCGGCAACCGGCGTAGCCTTTACCCGCAATCCGTCAACCGGCGACAGCGCCTATTACGGCGAGTGGCTGATCAATGCGCAGGGCGAAGACGTGGTGGCCGGTATCCGCACCCCGCAATATCTTTCCAAAGCGGCGCGGGAAGAAGCCAACGCCAAACCATTGTCCATGGAAGAGGCAATGCCGGAAACCTATGGCGAGTTGACCAATGTTTTCGACCTGCTCGAACGCCATTACCGCGACATGCAGGACATTGAATTTACGGTCGAGCGCGGTAAATTGTGGATGCTTCAAACCCGCTCAGGCAAACGGACCGCAAAGGCTGCGCTCAAAATTGCGGTAGATATGGCCAATGACGGCTTAATCACCCGCGAGGAAGCTATCACCCGGGTCGATCCGATGGCGCTGGACCAGTTGCTGCACCCCACGCTTGACCCGAATGCCAAGCGCGATGTGCTGACTACCGGCTTGCCCGCTTCTCCCGGTGCTGCATGCGGTATCATCGTGTTCGATTCCGATACGGCCGAACGCCGCACGGAAATGGGCGATGACGTGATATTGGTGCGGGTGGAAACCTCTCCTGAAGATATTCACGGCATGCACGCAGCAAAGGGCATATTGACAGCGCGTGGTGGTATGACGTCACATGCGGCCGTGGTTGCGCGCGGCATGGGCCGCCCCTGTGTTTCGGGAGCTGGCAGCCTGAGCATTAATAAAGACGCGAAATTGCTGAAAATAGGCGATCGCGAGCTTAAAGAAGGCGATATCCTAACGATCGACGGCAGCAATGGCCAGGTGATGGCAGGCCGGGTGGAAACGATCCAGCCTGAACTGGTTGGCGATTTTGCGGTCCTGATGGACTGGGCCGACAAGGTCCGTCGTCTGCGTGTCCGCACCAATGCGGAAACGCCGCTGGATTGCAAAACGGCGCGTGAATTTGGCGCAGAAGGTATCGGACTCTGCCGGACCGAGCACATGTTCTTTGAAAGCTCCCGTATTACCGCTGTGCGCCAGATGATTCTGGCGACGAACGAAGCAGGCAGGCGCGAAGCATTGGCCAAGTTGCTACCAGAACAGCGCGAAGATTTCCGCCAGATTTTTGAAGTCATGGTTGGATTGCCGGTAACTATCCGTCTGCTCGATCCGCCGCTCCACGAATTCCTGCCGCATAACCAGACAGAGTTTGAGGAAGTGGCTGCGGCTGCGGGTGTTGGCGTCGAAACGTTGAAACAGCGGGCGAATGAATTGCATGAATTCAACCCGATGCTGGGCCATCGTGGTTGCCGCCTTGGCATCACCTATCCCGAAATATACGAAATGCAGGCGCGGGCGATATTCGAAGCGGCTTGTGAAATTGCAGAAGCCAGCGGCGAAGCTCCTGTTCCCGAAGTGATGATCCCTCTGGTCGCCACGGCTAGAGAGCTGGAATTGATGAAAGATGTCGTCAATCGCATGGCCGAGGAAGTTTTCACTGAGAAAGGCCGCCGGATTGAATATCTGGTCGGCACGATGATCGAATTGCCGCGCGCGGCGCTGATGGCTGATAAAATTGCCGAACATGGCGAGTTTTTCAGTTTTGGCACCAATGACCTGACCCAGACGACTTTGGGCGTGTCCCGCGACGATGCTGGCCGGTTCCTGACCCAATATGTTGATAAAGGCATCTTCCCGCGCGATCCGTTTGTCAGCCTCGATATTGATGGCGTCGGGCAATTGATCGAGATTGCTGCAGAACGGGGCAGGGCTACCCGAAGCGACATAAAGCTTGGCATTTGCGGTGAGCATGGCGGCGATCCCGCATCTATCGCATTCTGCGAAAAAACGGGCTTGGACTATGTCAGTGCATCGCCATATCGTGTCCCGATTGCGCGGCTTGCTGCGGCACAAGCGGCCCTTGCAAAAAACGATAGGAAAAACAGATAAAATGGGTTGCCAGATAGGGAAAGTCCCCCTATCTGACACCCACAATGCGCGCCCATAGCTCAGCTGGATAGAGTACTTGACTACGAATCAAGGGGTCGGGAGTTCGAATCTTCCTGGGCGCGCCACTTTCCTTTCCTATCCAGCCTGAACGCGGCGCCGACTATCGCGCTGCATTTTTGCATGTGTGGTACTTACACATAGGTTTATCGCTAACAGATTTGATAGCAATTTCTCCTGAATTACCCGGCTTCGCTGATCAAATTGTAAAATCCTGTATATAATCGTTATTTCTCAAATAGTTGATCCTATTTGATAGAATCAACGACATATCCTGCGAGACAAACGGTCTGTCCGATTGGCCTTAACAGCACAGTATGGATCACTATCTCTAGAACACGCATAAAGGAGATATTTGTATGAAAGTTGTTTCAATTCTTACCGCCAGCACGCTGTTTGTAGCAGGAGCCGCAGTAGCGCAGGACACTGCTCCACCAGCAGCGGATACCCAACCCGCAACGGAGGCAGCAGAACCTGCACCCGCAACGCCAGCACCTGAATCAGCAGCCACACCTGCACCAGTGACTGATGCAGAGGTTGATCTTTTCGCTCTTGCAGCGAAAAAGGTACAAGATATTGCTGGTGACGAAACTTTGGACCAGACAGCAAAGCAGGCGGCAATGGCCACTGCAGTGCAGGAAACCGGTCTTGACCCACAGCGGTTTAACGAAATTGCTACTGCTATACAGACGGACCAGGCTTTGAACGAGCGGGTTCAACTGGCAGCGGCGAAGCATGCCCAGCCAACCGAGCTGGCAGAGCCAAGCCCGGAACCAACGGAAGATCCTACCGAAGAGCCAAGCCCGCAAATGAGCGAATAAGCTTTTTCGGCTAAGGAGGGGGTGCTGGATGCACCCCCTTTTTTTGTAATTTTCCCAGAGTTTTCTGCCGCCGATCTTAAATATCTTAGGATGTGTATTGAGCGGGCTAATTTCTCCTCACCATATTGATGATATAACCGGTCGCGCCCTTGCGTAAAGCCTTGGTCGAGCTTAATCTCTTTGCATTGCGTATTACTATTTACCTGTAAAGGATTGCCTTTTGGCCGACTATTCAGATACTTTTGACGAAGCCCTTGCTGCACGGGAAGCCGCCAAACTTCCTGTGCCGGATGATGTGCAGGATGCTGTACGAACATTACTGCGCTGGGCCGGTGAGGATCCAGACCGGGAAGGTCTTCTCGACACACCAAAGCGCGTGGCCCGAGCATGGAAAGAATATTGCGAGGGATATGATGAAAACCCCGCAATCCATCTTGCACGCACCTTTGAAGAAGTGGGCGGCTATGACGAGCTTGTCTTGCTGAAAGACATCCCGTTCCATTCCCATTGCGAACATCATATGGCCCCGATTATCGGCAAAGCGAGCATCGCCTATATGCCGACGGACCGGGTTGTAGGTATCTCGAAACTGGCGCGCGTACTCCACGGTTATGCAAGACGTCTGCAAGTGCAGGAACGCCTGACAGCAGAGGTTGCCCAGTGCATCTGGGACAATCTAAAACCTCACGGAGTCGCGGTTATCATAGAGGCCAGCCATAGCTGCATGACCGCCCGCGGCGTCCGAACGCCGGGTGTGGGCATGACGACCAGCAGGCTTTTAGGTTGTTTCCTTGATGATCCGCTCAGCCGGAAAGAAGTGCTCAGCCTGATGGGCTATTAGGTTACCGATTGTTTATCGCGGTCCATCCATCCACATGCGCATGAGATTATATTGCACCGCTTGCAAGCGGGTATAATTCTCGTGCTTCATGTTGAGCCCTTCCAGGGCTGCGACTTCATTCAACTCATATAGCAGGTTGCGCTTCATAACGTCTGCTACCCTGCTTTGGATGAAGGTAATGGCGACCATTCGTTCCCCTTGGGAAATAGCCTCGACTTCATGGAGGGTGTGCGATGGATAAGCTATTGCAGTTCCGGCCAGCCCTTTGAAGCGAAGCCCGACTTCACCTTGCGTGATGTGCAAGGCTCCGCCCTTATAATCATCGGGGCCGTTCAGGAAAATTGTGCAACTTACATCTGATCGGATCGGCCCATCAGGCAGCGGGATAATCGCGCTGTCGGCATTCATGCCATAGTGCATGCCGGGTTGATAACGGGTGATAAGAGGCGGAGCGATTTTTTCCGGAAAGGCAAAGTCGGTAAACTCCCGATTCGACATCAGCGCATCGTGGAGAATTTTGGATGACTTATTATATGCTTCCAAATCGTGAAGCTGGAGATTGTTCTTCACCTTGGAAAATGGATTG
>JADMKQ010000221.1 GCA_015478735.1 Sphingorhabdus sp.
CCGGTGGCCGGCAAGTGGTCCGTCTGCAGTGGCTTGGCCCCGCAGAACCGGATAAGTCACAATCCTATTATGTATCCGTTGAACAGCTGCCTGTTAAACTGGATCCGGTTGCTACCGAGCAGATCGGGGCGCAGGTGCAAATCCTCTATAATATGCGTGCGCTGGTTGTTGTCGCTCCTCCGGGTGCAAAACCCGATGTGTCTGCGACCAAGGTAGAGCAGGTTTTTTACCAGCCGCCCACACCGCCCGGTGCAGCGGAGCAGCCCGAAATGCAGGACGGGGTGGCAATCACCTTAACCAACACGGGCCGTCGTCACGCCATGATGGCTAACTTTACCTGGCAACTGGTTGGCACGGACAAGGATGGCAAATGGCTTCGCGTCGATGTTTCACCCGAAGAACTGACCCGTGCCGTGGGCACAGGCTATGTTCCCGCTCAGGGTGAACGCATTTTCCGCCTGCCGATCGCAGGATTCGGCACCGGACCAATCAAGTTAACGTTCGGCCAATGAAGCGCAGATTCCTATTATGCACTGCCGCGCCATTGGCATTATGGTCCGGCAGCGCAATTTTTTCACACGGAGCCGCCGCGCAGGTAACAATTCCGTTGCCGAGCGCACCCGGCTCCGTTCCCCAGACCGGCACACCCGCGACTATTCCCCTTCCACAGCCCGATACAGGACCTGAGACCGGGCCTGAACCAACACCCGCACCACCGGCTCAGGAACCGATAGCCCCGCAATATCCGATTGGCCCCCACGGCCGTCCGGACATAAACCCTTATGACCGCGACATCGACATGACGGTGCCGCTGACGTTCCAGAGCAGTAGCCTTGGCGAAATTCCGTTGCGCTTGACGGCAGATGACCGGTTCCTGATTGAATCGGAAACATTTCTGCGGCTCATGAAGTCCGTGCTGAACGATCCAGCCCATGTCGATTTGACCGCGAAATTGACGAATCTTCCCCAATTCGGGCAGGAAGATCTGGAAGAAACAGGCGTTGCCCTGACCTATGACCCCAGCACTCTGGCGGTCGTCGTGGTCGAGGTCGCACCGGAACAACGCGCCATCCGTGATTTATTTGCTCCGCCGCGCGATGATATCAGCGACGTCTCTTTGCAGCCTGCCACCTTGTCCGGCTATCTGAATATCAGCGCTTCGGGTGTGTATATCTGGGAAAGCGATGAAAGCATCGACCCGCCGACGATTAATTTCGACGGTGCCGTGCGACTTGGTCCGGTGGTGTTCGAGGGCGATGCCCAGATTGGCCAGCAATTCGGTCTGACCGGCGATTCATACAAGCTGACCCGCAACTATGCGCGGCTGGTTTATGATGAACCGGAAGATTATCGCCGGTGGTTTTTAGGCGATCTGGACCCTGAAATCCGTGGCCAGCAGGCTTTTGTTTCGATGGGCGGCGTCGGTGTCCTGCGCCAGCGACGGCGGTTTAACGCTTTCCGTTCCGCGGTCCTGCAATCCAATCGTCAGCTCATACTCCAGCGCGATTCGACAGTGCGGTTTTTGCGAAATGGCTCGCTTTACCGGGAAATCCGGCTGCAACCGGGGCGCTATGATTTTAGCTCGCTGCCGCTGATTGCGGGCAGCAATGACATCGACATCCAGGTGATCGATAATACAGGCGCAGTGCAGGACCTGTCCTATTCACAATATCTCGATCCGATTGATCTCGATCCCGGCGACCATGAATATGGTGCGTTTTTCGGGCCGACGAGCAAGCGTTTCGGACGCGCTCCCGATTATCGCGGGCCGGTTGCGTTTAGCGGCTTTTTCCGCAAGGCATTTTTCGACGCTCCCGCCATCGGCATCGGTCTTCAGGCCAGCAAAGATGTGCAGATGCTCTCCGGCCAGACCCAGTTTGTTTTGGGCAATGGTGGACGGATATTATTCGATGGCGGTGTCAGCCATTCCAAGATCGCTGGCGAAGGCTATGTCGGCGGCGTCAGCTACGAACATTATATCGACCGCGGCGGCCTGGCCGACAGCTTCACGATCCGGGCCGATTATGTGTCGGACAATTTTTCTTCGCTGAACAATCTCGAAGGAGTCAACACGACATCCCTTACGGCTTCTGTCCAGTATACGCGCCAGTTTAACCTGAAGTTCCTGACCACTTCAACCGCATCATATCTGAAAGGGCGCGGCAATGTCGGGGACAGCTATCGGCTTGGCACGACGGGCTATTACCGTTTGAACCGGGAATGGACGTTCAGGGCGGGTGTCGATTACGCAAAATATCCGTCATCCCTCACCCGGGGAAGCGGTTTCAGCGTTTCTGCCGGACTGGTATATCAGCCGGATTACCGCCGACGGGCAGAGGCGCGTTATGAAAGCCGCGATAGTATCAAAGAGCTTTCCTATAACCAGAGCGGCCTGAACCAGATGAACAGCGTTGGTTTCGGTGCAGTCGTTGCGCATGAGGACAATAGCACGCGCGGGCAGGGCTATGCTTCTTATTCCGCCAACCGTTTTGACGCGTCGATAAGCCATGCCAGCTTCGGGCCAAGCATTTCGGACTTTGGTCAGGTCAATGCGACTTCAGTGCGGGTTGGCACGACACTGGCTTTTGCAGATGGAATGTTCGGCATAGGACGGCGGATTAACGACAGTTTCATGCTGCTTTCCGCACATGATAATCTGGACAATCGCAGTGTGGTTGCGGGGCAATCGCTGGCCGAGAATAATTATATCAGTAAAAGCGGCGCGCTGGGGTCGGCGGTGAACAACTTCCTCGGCTCCTATTCCACCCAGTCGGTGCAATATGATGTCGAAGATCCGCCAACAGGTTATGATACCGGTCCCGGCGTTTTTCGTATATACCCGGCCTATAAGAGCGGTTACGCGGCGCGCATTGGCACGGATGCGTTTGTCAGCGCGATGGGCACGCTTGTCCTTGGACCGGACAAGCCGGTTTCGCTTATCGGCGGACGCGTAAACCTGCTGGATGTGGAAGAAGGGGAGAACCCGCAGCCGGTTCCGTTCTTCACCAATTCGGTCGGGCGTTTCGCGATTGCGAACCTGTTGCCGGGCCGTCGTTACCAGGTGGAAACATATGGGCCAAATGGCACGATCGACAAGAGTTTTGAATTCACTGTTCCGGCAGACACGGATGGCCTGGTTAACCTTGGTACCGTCCGGCCGGGCATGAAAAAATAGGAGACACCCATGCTGCGCTCATTTTTGACATTCCTTGCAGCTTCTGTAGCCGCACCGGTTTTGGCGCAGACGCCTGCCATTCCCAATGCACAGTCCACCGACTGCCTGCTTCGCGTGAATCCGGCTCCGTCAAGCTGGATCATAGATGGGCATGACCCGTTTTCTGGCACAGTTCCGGAAGGAACCTTTGGCGTGACTTTCATTAACGAGGGCGGGGCAGAATGTCGTTTCACACCCAGATTCGAACTGAACCTGCCGCCGTTCGGATTGTCGAAAGGCATAGGCCGGCCGGTTGAATATGCTTTGGTAAACCTGACCGACACGCGCGATGTAACGCCGCGTGCGGGCCGGTCCCGGGCCTTTGCATCACAGAGCGAAATGGTGCTCAAGCCCCGCGAATCGCGCTCGCTATTATATAAGCTTGTTGCAGATCCTGTCCATATCAGCGGTGCCGGCACCTTTACGCAGGATGTGACGCTGGAAGCGCAGGACAAGCAGTTCCGCTCCCTTGGCGGGGCGCCTCTGGTTCTGGGATTGAACGTATTGCCGTCTGCGCGGATCGGTCTTTCGGGCACCTATACGATGAACAAGGGGCAGGCGTTCGTTAATCTGGGCGAATTGAAAGAAGGCGTTGCGCCGTTGCTCCTCAACCTGCTGGTCAGCAGCACCGGCGATTATGACATTCTCGTCAGTTCAGCGAATAGCGGCAAGCTCCGCATGGGGTCGAGCCAATGGTCCGTCCCCTATTCGATCGCGATAGGCGGCACGGCGGTCAACCTGGCCGGAACGCGCACTGTTCCAGGGACTTCCAAATCGAGAAAACCAGGCCTTATCAAAGATGCGTTGCCGATTGAATTCATCATCGGTGATGTGTCGAACAAGCGGGCCGGTGTGTATAGCGACGTGATATCGGTAACGGTTACAGCGCGCTAAACTGATTTTTTTCCAGGTCCGGGCTTTCCAAGCGACTCCCGTCGATAGGTGAGGAGCGAGGGCGCTTTAATGCTCTTTTTTCCCTGCCTTATGCCGCTGCTCCCGAACCATGGTTAATAGTAAACGCGCTGTTAACCATAGCTGTTGACGATAGTTTCAACGCCTTCTGCCAGATTGCTTTCATCAGAAATGAATGAAGGCAGAGAAATGGCGAAGAAACTGATCAGCGTGTTGGTGGTAGCAGCAGCGGCTACGATGACGACCAGTGCGGTTGCAACAAGCTCCATGGGTTTCCATCTACGGGCTTTCGTACCCGTCACCTGCGGGGTTCAGCATAATCCGGTGGGATCGGGCTTTGCCGGTGACACTGCTCGCCTTGGCCAGCTCCGCGAATATTGCAATGCACCGAACGGTTATAAGCTTGAGGTTCGCTACAGCCCCGACAGTTTGCGCGGAGTAAGGTTGAACTTTGGCAATGAAAGCGTGATGCTTGATGGCTCCGGCTTTGCAACAATTCCCGGCGCTCCTGGCCCCCGGATCCAGACGCGGCAGCTATCGGCGAAACTGGGCAGTGGCGAGTTTGACACACAGGAATTCCAGGTCGCTGCCATAGCGAACTGAGCACAACCAAAGAATATTAGAGAGATATCACTCTAAAGCTGGTGCGGACGGCGGGACTCGAACCCGCACACCCGTTTCGGATAGCAGATTTTAAGTCTGCTGCGTCTACCATTTCGCCACGTCCGCACCGGCATATTCAGCACTAGGCTGAATGGACTTTCGACAAGCATTATTGCACGCAGCAGGTCAAGTGCTGAGATGCCAAAATTGAATTTTTTCGATTCTTTCGCCGGTATTTGACCGCTTTAGTCACCATCCGGACGGATAAGCGTCTGCGTTCAACCCTTGTTGAGACGTTCCCGGATCTCTTTTCCGGGTTTGAAATAGGGAACTCGTTTAGCAGGAACCTCTACCGATTCCCCTGTGCGCGGATTACGGCCAATACGCGGTTCGCGCTGGCGGGTGGAGAAAGCACCAAAACCGCGCAGCTCTACACGGCCGCCTTCCGCCAGTTTCTGGGTGATCTGGTTAAAGAACAGATCGACAATTTTCTCTATTTCATCTGGCTTTAAATCAGGGTTTTCTTCGGCCAGTTTCTCAAGCAGTTCAGAACGTATCATGAGCGTGCCTTTCCTATTGTGGAGCAACCACAGCATTCAAGCTTTTCACTTCCCGTTCACAACTTCAGAACAGAAGATCAATATGATAGGATATTGACAGAAAATCTGCATGTTTTCAATGGTCTTTGCTGGATTGATTGCCATTCGACCCACATTGGCACGGGTTTATCCTATTCCGGTGCATATTCCCGCACTGATTCCCGCTCTTATGGCTTTTGCACAGGGGCCGCATATGGCTCCGCCAACGAAAAAGCCCGCCCCCTTTGCTAAAGGGACGGGCTTTTCTTGTAATCTTATCGGGGCAATCCCCGGAAAGTTTAGTCGTCTTTCTTCTTGAGCGCTTCGCCAAGAATATCGCCGAGGCTTGCACCGGAATCGGTGGAACCGAATTGTTCGACAGCCTGCTTCTCTTCGGCCAACTGGTGGGCTTTGATCGAGAAGTTCGGCTTTTTGGAACGGTCGAAACCGATAACCATTGCGTCGACTTTCTGGCCAACCTGGAAGCGGTCAGGACGCTGCTCGTCACGGTCACGGCCAAGGTCGGAACGTTTGATGAAGCCAGTGGCTCCGTCGTCGCCAACCTGCACTTCAAGACCGCCATCACGGACTTCAAGCACGGTAACCGTGGTGACAGCACCTTTCTTGAGGCCGCCGGTATCGGTACCGCCAACCGCAGGAGCACCTTTTTCAAGCTGCTTCATGCCAAGCGAAATGCGTTCTTTCTCGACATCAATGTCAAGGACGATCGCTTTAACCTGTTCGCCTTTATGGTGCAGGTTCAGAGCGTCTTCGCCAGAAATGCCCCATGCGATGTCGGACATGTGGACCATGCCGTCAACGTCGCCTTCCAGCCCGACAAACAGGCCGAATTCGGTAGCATTCTTGACTTCACCTTCGACAGTGCTGCCAACCGGATGGGCATCGGCAAAGTCAGTCCATGGGTTGGACTGAGCCTGCTTGAGACCCAAGGAAATCCGGCGTTTTTCGGTATCGACTTCGAGGACGATGACATCGACTTCCTGCGAAGTGGAAACGATTTTGCCAGGGTGGACGTTTTTCTTGGTCCAGCTCATTTCGGAAACGTGGACAAGACCTTCAATGCCTGGTTCCAGTTCCACAAACGCACCATATTCGGTGATGTTCGTGACAGAGCCGGTCAGTTTCGTGCCAACGGCATATTTCTCGGAAGCTGCATCCCATGGATCGCTTTCAAGCTGTTTCATGCCCAGGGAAATACGCTGTGTTTCCTTGTTGATCTTGATGATCTGGACTTTCAGCGTGTCGCCGATGTTGATCATCTCGTTCGGGTGGTTGACCCGCTTGTAGCTGAGATCGGTAACGTGGAGCAGGCCATCAATGCCGCCCAGATCAACGAAAGCACCGTAATCGGTGATGTTTTTCACAATGCCTTCGGTCACTTGGCCTTCAGCCAGCGATTCGATCAGACCCGAACGCTGTTCAGCGCGGGTTTCTTCCAGAATGGCGCGGCGCGAAACAACGATGTTGCCACGCTTGCGGTCCATTTTCAAAATCTGGAAAGGCTGTGAAATGTCCATCAGCGGGGTCACGTCGCGCACAGGGCGGACATCGACCTGGCTGCCGGGCAGGAAGGCTACAGCGCCGTCAAGATCGACTGTGAAGCCGCCTTTGACACGGCCAAAGATAATACCGTCAACGCGGTTGCCTTCTTCATATTCTGTTTCAAGCTTGTCCCAGGAAGCTTCGCGGCGAGCGCGGTCACGGGACAGCATGGCTTCACCGTTCACATTTTCGATGCGGTCTACATAGACTTCGACTTCATCACCAATGTTCAGGTTAGCTTTTTGACCGGGAGCAGCAAATTCGCGCAGCGCCACACGGCCTTCTGATTTCAGTCCAACATCGATGACAGCCATGTCATTTTCGATGCCGACAACGGTGCCTTTAACCACGCGGCCTTCAAAGCCCTGGTCTTCACCGCCAATTGATTCGTTTAATAGTGCCGCAAAATCATCGCGACTGGGAAATGCCGTAGAGGCCATATAAGAGTTCCTTAATAGTCATTTTTTCGGGCCAAGCGGTTGGTTCCGCTGGTCTTGGACCAAAACATGATTGCCACCGGATGTAGCATTCATATCCTGCAGAAAACCGCCATTTGGCTATATACGAAAGTTTCGCCCGCAAACGGAAAAGCTGCGCCAAAGTCAGAGCGTTTATCATCGCCCCGTCCTGCGCACCCCATTATCTGCTATGCCGGTTATTTATCAGTCCGGCGGCTTATCTTCGCATTCACCAAGGCAATTGCCTGTAGAATGGCGTCGCCTATAGTCAAATCGGTCGTATCAAGCAAGTCCGCATCTTCTGCCGGTTTCAGCGGGGCTGTCGCCCGGCTTTGATCCCGTTCGTCGCGTTTCCGGATATCGGCGAGTATGTCACTGAAATTAACCAGCTCGCCGCGCTTCTTCATTTCGCCGAACCGCCGCAATGCCCGCGCATCGGCCGAAGCGGTTACAAACAGCTTCACATCGGCATCTGGCGCAATCACCGTCCCTATGTCGCGCCCGTCCAGCACAGCGCCGCCCGGCTGGTAAGCAAAGTCGATCTGGCGCTTGTGAAGCGCAGAGCGGACTTCCGGATGAACAGATACGCGGCTCGCCAACCCGCCAACCGCTTCGCTGCGTAATGCGGGATCGCCCAGCAGCGCGGAATCAAAATTACAGGCCGCCAGCGCATCTGCGGGATTATCCGCATCGGTGCCATTCTCCCGCACTGTCCAGCCCACGGCCCGGTAAAGCAGGCCGGTATCGAGAAAGGGCAGAGCGAAATGTTTCGCCAATTCCTTGGAAATAGTGCCTTTGCCAGAGGCGGTCGGTCCGTCGATGGCAATGATCATCGGGCAGTATCCTGCGCGCCGCTTTGCAAAGAGGCAAGCAAATCGGCAAATCCGGGGAAGCTGGTTTCTGTCGGGCTCATATCATCCACGCTCACGCCGGTTTCACTCACCAGCCCTGCAATCGCAAAGCTCATGGCGATCCGGTGATCCAGCGCGGTTTTAATCGCCGTGGCGTCTGCTTTGGCCCTCAGCGGTTTGCCGCCGCTTCCGGTAATGACCAGCCCGTCCGGATTCTCGGTAATCTCCACGCCCAGCATCATCAGCCCTTCGGCCATCTGGGACAGGCGGTCCGATTCCTTGACGCGCAGTTCCGACAGGCCGGTAGTGATTGTTTGTCCCTCCGCCAGAGCCGCAGCGATGAACAGGATGGGAAACTCGTCGATCATGCTCGGCGCAATAGCGGCAGGAACTTCTATGCCGGTCAGCTTGCTGTGCTTAACATGGATATCCGCGACCGGCTCTCCGCCAACCGTGCGCTGGTTTTCAAAGCGCAGATCGCCGCCCATCTGCTGCAGCACAGTGAACAGACCGGCGCGGGTGGCGTTGATCCCGACATTCTCGACCACAATATCCGACCCCGGCACCAGCAAGGCCGCGACCACCGGGAAAGCGGCGGAGGACGGATCGCCCGGCACGGTAATATTTTGTGGCTGCAATTCCGCTTCGCCGACAAGCGAGATGATCCGCTGATCCTGCCCGTCCGTCTCGACCGAAATATTCGCGCCAAAGCCTTTCAGCATGGTTTCGCTATGATCGCGGGTGGGAACAGGCTCGATCACGCGGGTAATACCGGGCGTATTCAGCCCCGCCAGCAGGATCGCCGATTTCACCTGTGCAGAGGCAACCGGCAGGCGGTATTCCATCGGCACAGCCGGACACAGGCCGCGCACCGTCAGCGGCAGACAGGACTGGCCATTGGTGGTTTTCCGTGCGGTAAACTCCGCGCCCATGGCGGACAGCGGATCAATTACCCGGCCCATTGGCCGCTTGGACAGGCTGGCATCGCCAAGGAAAGTCACGCTGATGTCGTGTGATGCTACCAGCCCCATCAACAAGCGCACCGACGTGCCGCTATTACCCAGGTCAATGGCCGTTTCAGGCTGCATCAAGCCGCCGACTCCGACCCCGTATACGGTCCAGAAATCATCATCCTGCTCGATCGTGGCACCCATAGCGCGCATCGCCGCCGCGGTGGCCAGCACATCCTCCCCTTCCAGCAGCCCGCGAATCTCGCTTTTGCCGACGGCAAGGGCAGAGAGAATCAACGCGCGGTGGGAGATGGATTTGTCGCCCGGCACGGTGATCCGGCCGCTTAACGGGCCAGTTGGCGAAAAGGTGACTGACTTTGCGTCATTTACTGTCAGGTCTGTGGGTTTTTGGTTCATTTACAGGTTTCTTACTGGCGCGCAAATGCGGTAAATTGCGCATGATTCGTTTCGGGATGTGAAAGGGCTTTTGACAGCGCGGCTCAGCTATGGCAAGGCGCGGCCCCATTGTTTGATCGATTCTGCAAATCTTGTGAGCGGTCATTATATATTATTGACAAATAAGGATTTGGAACCAGCCATGGTGAAGCCAGAATGGGGCACAAAGAGAACCTGCCCAAAATGCGGAACACGTTTTTACGATTTGGGCAAAGAAGACCCGGCGACCTGCATTGAATGCGGTGAAACCTGGGTGCCGGAACCCGGCCTGAAATCCAAGCAGCCCATGCCGTTCGAGGATGCTGCCAAGAAAGATTCGAAAAAAGAAGACGAAGTGGCCGATGATGATCTGGATATCGACATTGATGACGATGATCCATCTCCGGATAACGAAGTCGACCTGGGCGGTGATGACGATTTGGGCGTCACCAAAGGCAAGGGCGACGACGACGATAATGCGGAAACATAATCGGTAATTTCAATTTTGATGGCGCAAGCATAAATTGGTGCTTGCAAATTGCGGCGCGCTTGGATTAAACGCGCCGCACAAGGGGCCTTAGCTCAGCTGGGAGAGCGCTTCGCTGGCAGCGAAGAGGTCAGCGGTTCGATCCCGCTAGGCTCCACCAATAAATCAAGCACTTAGCTCTCTCCAAGAATGAAAACTGGGCCCGTCTGTGAACATCGGTGAACTGGTG
>JADMKQ010000222.1 GCA_015478735.1 Sphingorhabdus sp.
CTGGACGCGAAGCCTATCTGTCTGGCCGGATGGGCCGCCGCATGTATGCCGACCCGTCAAGCCCGCTGTCCGGACTGATCTAATCCGGCGAGATAGTGATTCGCTGTCACAAGTAACGCATTGAATAGTAACAAAAGTTACAAATTGTTACGTTGATCGACGCTCCGTTGTCGTTGGTCGAAGGCTTTCGCTGCCTGTCGATAATAATAGCCGTTTATAGAAGTTCAAATGCTCATCGCTCTGGCTTGCCGTATCCAAGAATACGAGGCGGGAGCAACAGCATAAGCCACCAGGTTCTTCCCCGATCTGGATGAAACAAACTGCTCCCGCACTCATAATCGCGCCCCTCTTTTAGCAGGGGTAACCGGGCAGGTCGGACCCCGAATATCCGGCCTGCCTCAAGAATTATAATTGAGGAGTGAAAAGCATGAAAAATTCCGTATTGAACAAGAGCCTGTTCGCCGCCGCCGCTATCGCCGTATCCGTTACCGGCCTTTCGGTGAGCGCGAGCGCACAAAGCCGTATCACCAAATCCGTTGAAGTTAGCTTTGCCGACCTTGATCTGGCCACAAACGCAGGACAGCAAATCCTCGATGGCCGCATTAAAGGCGCGGTCCGGAAAGTATGTGGCAGCTATGACAGCCGCAATCTTCGCGAAATGAACGACCATGGAAACTGCGTCCAGGAAGCGAACCTGTCCGCAAAGCAGGCAAAAGTCTCGCTGATCGCTCAGGCAAAAGCGGGTAAGCTCCGCAAAACCGCGATGGTGGTTGACGCCAAGTAACAAGCAGAGCCGCGACCCCAATAAAGCGGCCTATTTTACCAAACTATTGATACCCCGGTGCCCTTACACCGGGGTTTATTTTTGCGAGGTTGCGGGAGTGCGGGAGGGCATATTGCACCGAACAGGACGCAATGGAGCGCACTGCCTGTCCCAAAAACCAAAAGAGGTATTTGACGTATATCAAATCAAGCGTGACAAATCTGCGCTATCGCTCTCTCATGCCGCATTGGCTATATAAGAGAGCGATATGGACGATTTCACGATAGCACGGGTAATTCATGTCGCCAGCATAGTGCTGTGGATGGGCGGCGTGGCGTTCGTTACCATGGTTGCCATGCCTGCTATCAAGCGGCGTTCGGCCACGGATGATCGCCTGTCCGCATTTCATGGTCTGGAAAGCGGCTTTGCGTGGCAAGCCAAGATATGGGTTTTGCTGGCCGGGGCGAGCGGCTTCTGGATGACCTGGCGGATGGATATGTGGGACCGCTTTCTGGATATCGGTTACTGGTGGATGCATGCGATGGTGATCCTCTGGCTCATCTTCATGGCCATGTTGTTCGTGGTGGAGCCTTTATTCCTGCACAGCCGGATGGATGAGTCAAAAAAACCGGGCAGTGATTTTGCGAAAATGGAAATTGTGCACAGGGTTTTGACCCTGTTCGGGATTATAACAATCATGGGCGCCGTGGCGGGCAGTCACGGGCTTATTTGATGGGGGGATTTCTCGCGATCATCTTTGCTGCGGCCCACCGCCTCTTGTTCCTGACCGGCGTGCTGAACTTCGCATTGCTGATGCTGTGGTGGAGCGCGGCGCTTTTTGATATTTACATCTGGCCCATCGGCATGGCTTCCGGCGCGGTTCCGACGTCGTTTCTCCATGCGCCGGTGATGCTTTATGTAATGATTCCGGCATTCTTTTTCGGTTTTCTGCTCACTGTATTTCCCCGTTGGAGCGGCTTTGCAGATTTGCAGAAGGCACAATATGCGCCGATTGGCAGCGCGTTTTTCATCGCCACCATTGTCGCATGGTGTGCGCTTATCAGCGCCAATGCCATGTTGCTTGTGGCCGCGCTTGCCATTGCAGGGCTGGGCTGGCTGGTTGCATTGTGGCATCTTGCTGTCATACTGGCTGCGGAAGCGCGCAGCGATAAGGGGCCAACTTGGCATGCCTGGTCGGCATTTACCGCTCTTTGCCTCGGGCTGACCGGGCTCTGCTTCTCCGCATATTTTTTGCTGACGCTGGACGGGCGCGCTTATTTGTTAGCCAATAGCATTGGAACGTTCGGATTTCTGCTGCCGGTTTTCCTGACCGTCGTGCACCGGATGATCCCGTTTTTTGCCGGTAATGTCGTGCCCGGTTACGTTCGCTGGCGGCCTTATTGGTTGCTGGCGCTGTTGTGGGTTTTCCTGATCCCGCTGATGCTGGCGCCGGTCATGGATAGCGCGCAATTGCAGTTTATCGCAGCGCTTGCCTTGTCTGTACTCACGGCCATCATGCTCTGGCGCTGGTGGCCAAGGGCTAAAGGTCCGGGTCTGCTCATGGTGCTGATCTGGGGCTTTGCATGGGCTCCGATCGGGTTTGGCTTGATCGCTTTCGGCCATTATGCCGAACTGGCAGGTTTTGATTTCAACCCCGGCAAAGCGCCCGTTCATGCGCTGTATATCGGCATGGCGGGCAGCTTGATCATCGCCATGGTGACGCGCGTGACCCAAGGCCATTCGGGCAGACCGCTGGCAATGAACCGAGCGGCGTGGATAGCCTTTTGGGGGATAGAATTATCGGCGCTGGCACGGATCGTCGCAGGGTTTCGCGGGGAGCATGGCCACTGGCTGGTTCTGGCCGGGGTCATCTGGATATTGCTCGTGACGCCATGGGCTTTGAAGCAAGCGCGAATCTATCTGGCCAGGCGCGTCGACGGGCAGCCCGGATAGCCGGAAGCAGGCTGAATTACCGTCAAAATATGGCGAAAAACTGCGCTAAAAGTGCCAGAAAAATTTTTCTGAAATTTAGGGTTGCCAGAGGCTGAATATCGCCCTAGCAGAAAGGAGTATATAATATACATCTTTAAAAAGGACAGAAAATTGCTGAGCGAGAACACCATATCTATCGTCAAATCCACCGCCCCCATTTTGCAGGAACATGGCGAAACCCTGACCAAGCATTTTTACCAGCGTATGTTCTCCCACAACCCTGAAGTGGGCCCCTATTTCAACGCTGCAAACCAGACCAAGGGAACGCAGCAGCGCGCTCTGGCAGGAGCGATTTGTGCCTATGCGGCCAATATCGATAATCTGGAAGTATTGGGCGACGCGGTTGAGCTGATCTCCAACAAGCATGTGTCCTTGATGATCAAACCGGAACATTACCCGATAGTTGGCGAAAACCTGCTCGCTTCGATCAAGGAAGTGCTGGGCGACGGTGCTACCGATGATGTCATCAACGCCTGGGCAGAGGCTTATGGTTTTCTGACCGATATTCTGGTCGGCCGAGAGAAACAGCTTTACAGCGACAGCGCGACCAAAGACGGCGGCTGGGAAGGTTTTCGCAAGTTCAAGGTGGACAGGAAAGACAAGGAAAGCAGCAATATTGCGTCTTTCTATCTAAAGCCGGAAGATGGCGGCCCATTACCGGAATTTCTGCCGGGCCAGTATATCACGATCCGGGTGCCTACTCTCAATGGCTCGACCACCATGCGTAATTACAGCCTGTCGAACAAGCCGGGCCGCGACTATTTCCGCATCAGCGTAAAGCGCGAGCTTGCCCTCGTTGACGGAGCGCCAGACGGCTATGTCTCAAACATGCTGCATGATAATATCGAGCAAGGCGACACGCTGGAAATCGGCCCCCCCTGCGGCGAATTTTTCCTGAACGTCAAGGACCGGCATGAACGTCCGCTTGTCCTGCTGGCGGCGGGAATTGGCATCACTCCGATAATGAGCATTTTGAAAACGACGCTGGAAGCCATGCCGGATCGTAAAGTCATCCTGATCCACGGCTGCCTGACCGACGAGGTTCAGCCATTCAAATCCGTCATTGACGAATTTTCGGCCAGCCATCCCAATCTTGATGTCCATTATCGTTATAGTGATCTGGGCCCCGATGCCGATCTGGCGGACGAAAATTGCTCGACCGGCTTTGTCGATGCGGAGCTGATTGAATCAATGGTGCCGGACCGCCATGCAGATTATTATTTCTGCGGTCCCCGGCCTTTCATGATCAATATTTATCAGGATCTGCTGCTTTGGGGCATCCCCTCATCGCAGGTGCATTTTGAATTTTTCGGGCCACGCGAAGAGCTGGAAAAAGCAGCCTAGTTTATTGTTTTGCCGTGATTTCCGAGCCGTGAAATATTCCATTTCACGCGAAATCACTCTAAACGCGATTATGGCCTATTAGAAGGGCTGGACGGGCAGTTGACGATGCCTGGCCAGCCCTTTTTCTATGCTTTCGCTTCATCCTCTAATGTTTCGATCGCCTTGCTGAGTTGCCGGGCTTCATCGGCAAGGCCGGATTCGTGCTCGGCGCTCATCGGGTCTTCCGCGCCCATGCCTTCCGATTCCGATTCCAGCATGTGATTCACATCGGATTGCCAGCTTCTCAGCAGTTCCAGCTTCGAGTCATGGTCAAGGCTGTTATCGCTGAGGATATTGGAGGGGTGCTGGTATTTCCCCCTGGGGTTGGGATCATTTATCTGGTTCATAATAATACTCCATGAATTGAGTATAAACGCTGGCCCCATACAAAAGTTGCATGAAATCAGGTTTCAAACCGGGTAGCACTGGAATAGGATGATGGTTGGCGGGAACCGTCGCCGCCGTTGGGGGTTTTCCTGCCATGCGCTTCGCGTTTCTTCTTATGATCCCGTTTCTGTTGCCAAGTTGCGATGCTGTGCCCGCTGATCCGGAGCATACGCTGATGCGGGTGAAGGAAAGCGGCCAGCTCCGCATCGGAATTGTGGAAGGATCAGGGTCTGGGCCCACTGAAGATTTTGTAAAAACCATCGAAGACAAGACAGGCGCTTCCGCTGCTATACGGCGCGGAGAAGCGGAACATTTGCTCAAGAAGCTGGAAGATGGCGAGCTTGACCTTGTTATCGGTTCCTTTGCCCAAAAAAGCCCGTGGAAACGGCATGTCTGGTTAAGCAAGGCTCTGGATGGCAGCGAACCGGCAGCCACCCGGCCTGTATTAAGGGCGGCGGCACGAAACGGTGAAAACCGGTGGATCATGACGATTGCCGAAAGCGTCATACAGCCATGAGCGAAGGCAGCGAAACTTCATCACCCGCTTCGCAAATCCCCGATGCTATTGCCGGCGATATTGCCAGATCAAAGCGGCTGGAAATCTGGACCTTGCTGTGGATTGGCTCAATCGTCGTAGTGATGGGGCTGGTCATGGGGTCAAGCCAGGCGATGAAATCCGCATGGGTCGAAGATGTGCTCAGCCTGGTGCCAGCAATCGTCTTTCTGGTCGCGCTGCACTTCGAAAAACGCAAACCGGACGCGAAATTCCGCTTTGGCTATCGGCGGGTTAACAGCCTCGCCTTTTTGATTGCGGCTGTAACCCTAACCGGCGTGGGCGGGTTTTTATTGTTTGAAGCGGCCAAAACCCTGTTGATGCAAGAGCATCCGACGATCGGGCCGATCACCATATTTGGCCAGACAATCTGGCTCGGTTGGCTGATGATCGCGGCATTGCTCTATTCGGTCATCCCGCCGGTCATCCTGGGCCACATGAAGCATCCGATAGCAGAGAAAATCCAGGACAAGGTGCTTCACACAGATGCCTTGATGCAAAAGGCGGACTGGATGACCGGGCTGGCGGGGGTCGTCGGCGTGATGGGCGTGGGGCTGGGATATTGGTGGGCCGATGCGGCGGCGGCGGGCTTTATCTCTTTCGAGATATTACGCGATGGCGTCAAAAACCTTCGCACCGCAACCGCTGAACTGATTGACGGTATGCCACGCGAACTGGAAGGCGATGAGATCGCGGAAGATGCGCTTGAACTCGAACAGGCATTGCTTCGCCAATATCCGGACGCGAAAATCAGGATGCGGGAAAGCGGGCGCTATATTCTGGTCCAGATTGACAATATAATGATGGATGAATGGCGCGGCCTTGATCCGATTGACCTTCCTGAACGGCAATGGCGCGTTGACCAGATAAGCCTGAAATGTCCACCTGAGGCAGATCATTAAGCAAAAAACTATGTTCCGGCATTTACGTATATTTATCCCGATGCCGTTATGTTAGCGGGAATGATATTAGAAATGGGGAAAAATTAATGACGACACGAGCGACAGAAACAATCTGTAAAGTGATGATGTGTAGCGGGTTGGTTCTCTCCTCAATATGGTCAAATGCTGCCAGCGCGCAAAGCTCCGGCTCGGACCTTTCCCCTCCTCCGGCGCTTGACCTGTCGTTTAATGTCGGCGTTGTCAGCGATTACCGTTTCCGCGGGGTCAGCCTCTCTGATCGCGATCCTGCCTTGCAGGGCGGGGTCGATCTTTACCATCAATCCGGCTTTTTTGCTGGTGCGTGGGCCACGACTATCGAGGAATATGCCGGGTCTGATGTAGAGCTTGACCTTTATGGCGGCTATGCGGGCGAAGCAGGCGGGCTGGAATATTCGGCGAGCCTTTATTATTATGCCTATCCCGGCGGCACTGACGTAAATTATCTGGAACTTCAGGGAATTGTGGGAAAAACTATCGGTCCGGCACAAGTCGAGATGGTGATGGCTTTTACGCCTGATCAGGATAATGCGGTCGATAATCTTTATCTTGGCGCAGGGGCCAGTGTCGGCATTCCGAACACGCCCTATACGGTCAATCTGCGCGGCGGCCGTGAAAACGGGGCTTATGACAATAAATGGGATTGGGAAGCCGGTATTTCCTATTCGCGCGACTGGCTGACCATATCGGCAAGCTATGTCGATACAAACTATTCGGGGATCAATGAAGCGGGCCGCAATGGCCGGGCCGGTTTCCTGGCATCGGCAATAGCCAGTTTCTAAAATAAGGTAGGGCAGAGGGGGTATCAGCGAAATGGCTGGAAAAACAGCAACAGGCCAATCCGCACCGCGGCTGTTTCTTTCGGTCGACATGGTCGGGTCTACGCAGTTCAAGGCCCGCTTCACCGGCAAGGACAGCGCCGACTGGCTTGACACGTTCCGGACATTTTTTACCAACTTCCCGTTGATGCTGGCTGGGCAAGTCGGCTTTGAATTTCTGGATGACGAAGGTTCGACACCGGCGGTCGATGTCTGGAAAGTCATGGGGGACGAGATGATTTTCGTGGCGCAGCCTTCCAGCCCCGAAGAAATGACGGCCATCCTCTGTGCCTTGCTACGCACCATGCAGCTTTACGAGGATCGCCATTACCAGACTTTGCCCTTGCGCCTGAAAGGCACGGCCTGGCTTGCCGACTTCGATGGCCAGAATATCGAAATAGATATTCCCGAATTGTCGAGCGATGACGGCGGGCAGCATATCGATTTTATCGGCCCGGATATTGACCTTGGTTTCCGCCTGTCCAAATATTCGCGGCCCTCTTCGCTGGTGCTGTCTATCGAGCTGGTCGATATATTGCTGACCGCGAAAAACAGGGAGATGGCCGCGCTCTACCATGTCGGTAGCGAGGAATTGAAGGGCGTGATGTTTGGCCGCCCCTATCCGATATTCTGGATGCACCTTGCCGATGCGGAGTTTGTATTCTTCCCGTGGGAGACAGAAGCCTGTGCGTTGATGGCCAAGGCGAAGACCATGACCCCAACACCGGAATCTGGATTGCAGCAGGTCATCGGCGATATGCGCCATTATCTCAAAAAAATGCAAGGCATCGAACAGCCCCGGATGGTGCTGGGCCAGGCGAAGGAATAAACGGCTTTAAGCGCCGTTCGCGCCCTCAAAACAAATCACCAAAATCGCTATATCATCGGATTGCGGCACGCCGCCAGCAAAGCTGTGGACGCTGCCGACCAGTCCTTCGGCCACAAAGCGGGCGGATGGCTTGGACTTTGCCTCGGCCAGCGCGCTATCAATCCTGTCGGTGGTGAAAAGCGCCTGATCGGCGTTCTCCGCCTCTGACACGCCGTCGGTAAACATGACCAGCGCGTCGCCTGGCTGCATCGTGAATCGGTCTGTCAGATACGGCACATCGTCAAACACGCCCAGCGCCATGCCCGGCTGTTTCGCCATCCGCTCGACCGATCCGTCGGCATGGACAATGAACGGCGCTTCATGGCCGCCGTCACTATATTCCACTTCACCAGTCCTGAGATCGAGTATCCCGCAAAAAGCGGTCACGAACATTTCGGCGGCATTATCGCGGGAAAGCTCTGCATTGACCCGTTCCATAATCTCGCCGGTGCTTTTGGCATTGAGCGCGGTGGCTTTGAACAGGGTCGTGGTCATGGCCATGAACAAAGCGGCGGGAACGCCCTTGCCAGACACGTCGCCAACCACGAAGAACAGCCGGTTTTCGTCAATCAGCGTGTAATCATACAGATCGCCGCCCACTTCCTTTGCCGATTCCAGCAAGGCATAGACGTCTATATCCTTGCGTTCCGGAAAGGGCGGAAATTTGCGTGGCAGCATGCCAATCTGGATGTCCCGCGCGGCGGTCAGCTCACCCTCGACCCGCTCGCGCGCCGCTGTCGCTGCCTCCATCTCGACCAGATAGCGTTGCAGCCGTCCGATCATCGTCGCCATGGCATCGGCAAGCGATCCAACCTCGTCCCGGCGAGATCCGCTAATCGCCTTGATCTCCTCCATCTCCTCCACATCCGGTTGAAAACTATTCTGTTCCATGTTGCGGGTAAAACTGGTGAGTTTCAGCAACGGCCCGACAATCCGGCTGACCAGCAGCCAGCCAATCACCATGGACAGCACGAACATCGCCAGCCCGACACGAACCGATTCAACCAGCGCAGCAAATAGCCGGTCATCCAGTATCGCAAGGCTGACATCCGCGCCGATCACATAGGTTCGGCCATCCTGCGCTTTTACCGGAAGGTAGATGGAGCGGAAACGGCCAAAGGAATCGCTATATTCATCAAAGCGTATCCGGCCATCGCGAAAGCTTTGATACAAAGGCTGCGGCGCTGTTTCATAATAGTCAAAAAAGCCGGTTTGCGTCCCCGCCTTGATTTCTGCTGGTGTTGCGCTGGTCGATACGGTGTGGATTTCATCGCCGAACAGCATGTAACTATAAACATAATCAAGATCGGAACGCTCCGCAAATCGGGACATCCGGTCTTGCAACTGGTTAAACTCGCTGACCGAGATCGAGTTCTCATCATTGATGCGTTGATGATAGCCATCGGGAACAATTTCGCGCACCGCATGGGCCGCCGTGCGCAACCGCCCGTCAATGCCAGAGATAATCTGGTCGCGGTCGACATAATATAACACTGCCGAATAAGCGATTGCGGCTACGAGGTTGAGGACGAACAGCAACAGTAAAAGCTGTGCCTTTAATCCAAAACGATGGGTGCGTTGCACCGCTTTTTCACCGTTGTCATTCATCGCGATTATTTGCCCCGTTTAATCATTTGGCTTTTACCAGCCCGTCCGATACGACCGAGATTTAACCATATTGTGTTAAGAAATCCGTGCAATAGCGGATTGTGTGCGTAAGCGTCATCCGCGCCGATACAATGATATTTCGGGGACTTGAGGAACAGGGGAAAAGTGCAGATATTTTTTAACCGCCTTTTCCACGTCCAACCCGGAGAATGGACAAAGCTGCTGCAATTCGGCTCGCTTGCCCTGTTGCTCAATGCAGGCATCGGCATCGGGTTCAGCGCCAGTGATGCTGCGTTTATCAGCAATGTCGGGCCGGATAAGCTGCCTGTAATTTTCATGCTCACCCCTGCGGTGATGCTGGTTTACACCGCGCTGTTTTCCTATTTGATGATGCGTTTTTCGATAGACCATGTGGTCGATATTACACTGGCCATATTGTTCGCAGGCGGTGTCATATTATGGGGCTTATTCGAAGCCGGTTTGCAACCGGAAGGGCAGACAGTGCTCTATTATGTCCTGAAGCTCTATGTGGTGGCGTGGTATATTGCGCTCTATTCGCTCTTCTGGAACTTCACCGATACATATTTCGATATTCAGGACGCGAAACGCTTATTCCCGATATTTGCCGCCTTTTGTGCATTGGGAATGGCATTGGGGGCATCCATTGTCGGCATGTTTGCTGCGTCTTTCCCCATGCATTATTTCATGCTGGTTTGGTCCGCTATAGCATTGCTAACCGTTCCTGTTGCTCTGCTAATCCGGCGCAGATGGGAGCGTATTGCGGACAGTGATATTGATGTTGAAGGCGAGCTACTGGACGTACGCAGTCAAATCGCGCTGGTTATTTCTGCCTTTCGCTGGTCGCCCTATGTATTGCTGCTCACGCTCACGCTTTTTGTCATCTTGTTGCTGACTAATCTTA
>JADMKQ010000223.1 GCA_015478735.1 Sphingorhabdus sp.
TAGTAATATTTTAGTCAGCTCTTAGCGCGCAGCCAAAACGTCATCCGCGACAAAAGCGTTGGTCTTGCGCTCGTAACCGAATTGGCTGGTCGGGCCGTGACCGGGGATGAAAGTCACGTCATCGCCCAGCGGCCACAATTTCCCGGTAATCGCGTCGATCAGATCCTGATGATTACCGCGCGGAAAGTCAGTGCGGCCAATCGATCCTTGAAACAAAACGTCGCCGACTACGGCCAGCTTTGATGGCTCGTGATAGAAGATCACATGGCCGGGCGTGTGGCCGGGGCAATGGATAACATCCAGCACCAGTTCACCGACCGTCACCTGGTCACCGTCGTCCAGCCAGCGGTCAGGCACAAAGCTTTTCGCTTCCATGCCATAGCGCGCGCCGTCACCGTCCAGCTGTTCGATCCAGAACAGATCGTCCTTATGCGGCCCCTCAATGGGTAAGCCTAGCTCTTCGGCCAGCATTCCCGCTTGGCCGCAATGGTCGAGATGACCGTGAGTGATGATAATTTTTTCCAGCTCCACACCATGTTCCGCCACCGCAGCTTTCAGCCGCGAAAGGTCACCGCCGGGATCGCTTAGCGCCGCTTTATTGGTTTTGGTGCACCATAAAAGCGTGCAATTCTGCTGGAGCGGCGTGACCGGAATAATCACGGCCTTCAAAGGAGCTTCGTTTGTCATGAAAGCTATTTGGCGGCGCTTCGGTTAAGTTGCAAGGGCTGTGATGACCTCATCGCTTTACAGCCGCCGGCCGGTCCACACCACGCGGCCAATGAACTGCACATCCTTCGGTTCAATATCATCCCAGTCGGGATAGCGCTTGTTATCGCTGCGGATCGACAATTTCCCCGACGGACGCAGCGCCAGCCGCTTGACCAGCAGAACATCGTCCATGCGAAGGACATAGATCCCGTCGCGCAGTGGCCGTTCGGCGGCGCTGTGATCGACCATGATATCATCGCCGTCGCAAAGCGTCGGGTCCATCGAATCGCCATCGACAGAGATCAGCGACAATTTCCCCGGATCAGTGCCAAGCTGCTTCAGCCATTTGGCGCTAAAAGCCATGCTGTTCCGCGGCAACTCGTCATCGGTCAAAGAACCGGGACCGGCAGACGCGCCAAGTTCTAACTGTTTGATCTGCACCATGCTGTTGCCCATGGGGGGATTCGACCGGGCCGCGCGAGGTGCAGCGATATGCGCAGGGAGGGCCGCACCCAATATCTGTTCATCCACACCGTAAAATTCCGCCAGCTTCCGGCGGTCTTCCTCATCCAGCTTTTTGGGCGTTCCGCGCTTTATATATTGCTGGATATAGGCAGGATTTTTGCCAAGCATCCGCGATAATGACGAAAAGTCGTGACCATTTTGCCGAATCAAATGTTCGAGATTGGCGCGCGGATCATCACCCGGAAAATTGTCATCAGGGGAAAAATATCTCTGGGCCATGTTCCTTACCTAATCCTGCTGGCCGAAAAAGGCAATAGGAAATATCCTAGACATGTAGGAAATATCATCTCAAATAGGAATATACCTATTGCAAGCGAGTCGACCCGATCGGCTTCTCCTGCATTACTATGCATCAAAAGACCGGCGTCAAATGGAGGACAGCCATGTATTTATTGAGGGAAATAGAAAAATTTTTGCGTGAAACCGATATGGCGTGGACCAAGTTCGGGCGCTTGTCCGTGCACGACCCGCGCTTTGTAGACGACCTGCGCAATGGCCGTGAACCGGGTAAAAAAATTTCAAAAAAAGTGGAACATTTCATGAACAAATGGCGGGGCGATCATGCGCGTTGAGCAGATAAGCGGACAAAATCCGAATAGCGCGCGCAAGATACGCCGCACAGATGTTGGCTCCTTGTTGCTCGAGCAGATCAGCGCATTGGTAGGCCCAGGCCATGATGTGAAGATGATCAGGGAACGTCCCTGGGCCAGCATCACCTTTTCCGGAACGCGGCATTATGTGACGATCAGGCAAGCCGTACAAGAGAGCGCAACGCTGCCCCCTTCATTTGCCGAGCAACTTTCCGAACATGAATTTGATCTGCCCGGTCATTTTGTCGCCGACATGCTGGTTGATGAGATGACCATCGAGATTTTAACGATTAACGACCCGGTCCGCCCGGTTGGAACCTAGCGAGCCGTCATTTTATCCAATGCGCCCAAAGCCGCTTTTAATGCAGCATCCATATCGGCCTGACGGGAAGACTCTATATTTTCCCGCGAGGCTGCGTCCTGATGGATCGGCGCTTTGTTGATCGGTGCCGCCACTGGTTCGGAAACTTGCGGCTGAGGGAAGGGAGCCTGAGCAAAAGCCGGGGCTTCAGGAGCATCAGCGGCCAGAATGGTTTCAAGCTGCTTCAAACGGTTTAAGCCGGACTCCAAACGTGTCGCAAGCTGGGAGATGGTCAGATTTGCCAGATCATCGGCCTTTGTCTCTTCAACCACTTCTCCAATCACAGTCTTTTCAAACACTTTAGTTTCAATCTGTGCCGCTTCTACTGGCAACTCCTCTACTGGAGGCGTTTCAGTAACCGGTTCTTCGTCCGGCATTTCCATGGCAGTAGGAGCTTCTTCAAATACCGGCTTTGCGCTGACAGAAGGCTCAACCGGCAATTCTTCGCTCTCGGGGAAAAGCGGTGCGCGGGCGGGTTTTTGAATAAAGGCACTATATTCGCTATAATTGCCTGTTTCCGCCACTTCGTCTTCGCGGCTGAGTATCCGTAGATGCGGCAAGTCGGCCAGATCCATGATTCGGGCGCTGTCGTTCTTCGGCTTTTTCAGCAAACGGGTGAGCGCGCGGAACTCGAATCTTGGCAAACCGAAAAGGGATTTTCGGTCCTTGCGCGGTTCCAGTTCCATGGAATCAGAGCGTTCGATATTTTCCGGAAGTGCCAAGGTCATGTCGGCTTCCCCTTTGCGATTTAAAAGATAATAGACGGCCGATGCAGTCACCAGACAGGCCATTATAGCAACCAGAGCACGCGCAGTGTTGCCCAGCGGCGGCGATGCGGCTGGTATATATTCGGGCAGGCCAGCCAGGCCGACGATATTTTCCAGATAGAAATGCGGCATTGCCATGACGGCCAATGCCGCGCCAATACCTGCTGCCACGACCATCACGGGTTTCAAACGCTCGATATTCTGATTCATAGGCCCCACAATATTTTCCGTCATCTCAGGCTGCCCGCTTACAGGATTTGTGCGCTATCAGCCTTTGGTAAACAGGATGGTAACGCAAAATGTTTGACGACCAGTTACGATCTGCCTCGACAAATTTTCGTGCTGTTTCAATAGTTTGTGGCCAAGCCGAACGATTCTTGAGCAATTCGTCCAGTTTTACAGCCATTTTTTCCGGCGACTCGGCGGGGAATAATGTTCCTGTCACGCCGTCTTCGATAAGCTCGCGGTGACCGCCAATATCGGATGCAGCCACTATCCGCCCCTGCGCCATGGCTTCCAGGGGTTTGAGCGGCGTGACCAGCTCGGTCAGCCGCATCGATTTGCGCGGATAGACCATGACATCCATCAGGCTGTAATAGCGTTCTACTTCTTCATGTGGAACGCGGCCCGTAAAGGTAATGGCAGAGGCAGCGGGTGAGGAAGCCACCTGCTGCTTAAGCGCGCTTTCCATCGGACCACCGCCGACGAGCAAGAGATGCGCTTCCGCGCTAAGTTTTTGCAGCATCGGCATGGCCGCGATCAGGTCATCAAGCCCTTCATAATCATAGAAGCTGCCGATGAAACCGAGCACGGATTTGTCCGCCAGCCCCAATTCATGGCGCAGCTTTTCATCCGGTGCAGGCGGATTGCCGAACAGGGCCATGTCAACGCCGTTGGGTGACACAGTAATCTTGCTTTTTTCGACACCCCGCGAAACCAGATCGGATTTCAGCCCTTCGCAAATGACCGCCACCGCATCGGCGGCATGGACAACATGATTTTCCATCTGCCGCGTCAGCCAATAGCGCGGGCTGCCTTCACGGCTCGTCCCGTTGCCGACCGCGGCATCTTCCCAGAACGCACGTATTTCATAAAGTAAAGGTAAGCCGGTTTTCCGCGCCGCGCGCAGGGCAGCCAGCCCATTGAGCGACGGCGAATGGGCGTGCAGCACATCCGGCCGCCATTCATCCGCGACTTGCACGATACGATCTGCAAGCGCCGCAATCTCGCGCCATTCGCGAATCGGGGAGGGGCCGCTGACCTTGGTCAAAGTGCGGTAAAAATCCAGCCCGTCCGAATGTTCCAACTGTTCTAGCGCTTCATAGCCATGCTGATTCTGGCGCACACCGGTAACACCGGTGACTTGCAGACCGCTGGCAATCTGCGCCTTCATTATGGCACGGGTCCGGAAACAATATCCGCTGTGCAAGGGCAGGCTGTGGTCCAATATGTGCAGAATCCGCGTCATGGCGAAATTCCTTGCCTAAAAAGGATTAACGTCCCGTCAACCCAAAGCCTGTATCGCACGGGCCTAGAGACATGAATCTGCTGCATTAGCGTAAGGCCGCTCCACTTCGTATGATCGATAATCTTTCCATCGCTCTGACACATGGCTTGCTGCTCATCGCGGTGTGGCGGCTGATTCATCGTCCCGATCTGGATCAGGAAGATCCGCCCGAACCGGATGTTCGGCCCACAGGCTTTCACATAAAGCGACCAATCAACCGGAACCGCCCCGATGCGTGACCTGATTTTCGTCGCCTATATGCTCGTGCTGCTGCTCATGGCGTTCAAGCGGCCGTTTATATTCACGCTGATCTACGCCTATATCGATATTGTCGCGCCGCAGCGGCTGAGCTATTTCATGCTCAATTCGATCCCCTTGTCCCTGCTCGTTTTTGCTGCGGCTTTTCTGGGTTACATCATTGCGGACGACAAAAAGGACAGCCGCTTTTCGGTGCGGCAGGGCGCGATGGTCATATTGCTCATCTATTGCGGCTACACATCGTTTCAGGGAGCCTTGCCCGAAGATGCGATGGAAAAGTGGGACTGGGTATGGAAAGCGCTGGTTTTTGCGATATTCCTCCCGCTGACACTCCGGACAAAGCTCCGCATAGAAGCGCTGGCGCTGTTCATGGTGCTGAGCGCCGCCACGCTGATCATCACCGGCGGTATCAAGACGCTGGCATCGGGCGGCGGCTATGGGGCGCTGGTTCTGCTGGTGAACGACAATTCCGGGCTTTACGAGGGCTCCATTATCTCCATGGTCGCGATTGCGATCATCCCGCTGATGCTATGGCTGTCGAAACATGGCACTATTTTCCCGCCCGACTGGCGCGTCAAATATTTCACCATGGCGCTGGTTTTCGCCGCTCTGTTAATTCCCATAGGCACACAGGCCCGCACCGGCCTGGTCTGTATCGGCGTGCTGGCGCTGCTCCAGTTACGCTTTGTCAAATACCGTTTTCTCTATGCCGGTCTGGCCATTACGGCCGGGCTATTAGTGACTCCATTCCTTCCACAAAGCTTTTCGGAACGCATGGGCACAATCCAGAATTACAAAGCCGACGAATCCGCCTCTACCCGTATTGCTGTGTGGGAATGGACCATTGAATATGCCAATGCCAACCCGATGGGCGGCGGATTCAATGTCTATCGGCTCAACAAGCTGCGCTATGAACTGGCCCCGGACAAAAGCGGGAATGGCGCAGATCAGGAATATGATTATGAGCTGGAAGACACCGGCCCGGTTGAAGTGACAGATGAGGGCCGCGCATTCCACAGCAGCTATTTCGAGATGCTGGGTGAACAGGGCTATCCCGGCCTCATTCTGTGGCTGTTCATTCACCTGGGCGGCATCTGGCGTATGGAAGTGCTATACCGGCGTTATCGCAGCAGTGCTAAGCCAAGCGAAACATGGGTCGCGCCGCTGGCCGTAGCCCTACAAAACGCGCATATTATTTATATGGCCGGTTCTCTGTTTGTCGGCGTCGCATTTCAGCCCTTTGTCTACATGCTGGTCGCGCTACAAATCGGACTTGATACCTATCTGGGCAGGCGAGAGAAGGAAGCGAAAGCCATTCCGATTGGCGCGCGCTTTCCGGCGGGGAATCTGTCCGCTGCCCGTTTTTGATTGGTGGCTGCACAAATCATGTGACAGCATTTCGTCTTGCGCTACCATTCGCTAATGACATCTAACGCCGATCAGCCTTCTAAACTCCGTCTTTCGGTGACAGCTTATGTGGAACGCTGGCCGGTCAAAGGGACATTCATCATCAGCCGGGGCGCCAAAACTCATGTTGATGTTGTCATCTGCACGATAAGTGACGGCACTTATATGGGCCGCGGGGAAGCCACTCCGATCTATTATGAAGGTGAGACGGTTGAAAGCTGCGTCGCCGCCATAGAAGCATTTGCCCGGACGCACGCCCGGTTCGACAGAGCTGACTTGCTCGACCAGATACCGCGCGGTGCGGCGCGTAATGCGCTTGATTGTGCCCTGTGGGATCTGGAATGTCGCACCAAAAGCTTGGAATTGTGGCAGCTTGCCGGATTGCCGGAACCAAAGCCGCTTATCACTGCATTCACCATATCTCTTGCTGATCCTGCCAAAATGGAAGCTGATGCCCGCGCGGCATCCGAAACATATAGCCTGCTGAAACTCAAGCTCGCCGGAAGCAATGACAGGGAGCGTGTCGCTGCCGTCCATCGCGGAGCACCCAAGGCCCGGTTGATCGTTGACGCCAATGAAAGTTGGAACGACCTCGAAATTGCCGAGGAGGCAGGCATATTGGCACAGTGGGGCGTGGAGCTGATCGAACAGCCGGTAAGTGCGGGACGGGACGCATTACTGGCCAATGTCCGCTCGCCCATTCCGTTATGTGCAGATGAAAGTTGCCAGAGCAGCGCCGACATTGCGAGACTTGCGCCTTATTATCAGGCGGTGAATATCAAGCTCGACAAGGCAGGTGGGCTTACCGAAGCGATCAATATGGCTGATGCCGCCGAAAAAGCCGGATTGAAACTGATGGTCGGCTGTATGCTTTCTACCTCGCTGGCTATCCGTCCGGCTTTTGCTCTGGCCCAGCGCGCTGCATGGGTGGATCTTGACGGACCGATTTTGCTTGCCAAAGACCGCCCCGATGCCATGATTTTTGCGAACGGCCGGGTGATGCTGAATGAGTAAGGCAGGCCTAGAACTGATGTTCGATAAAGATTTTGATCCCCAAAGCGATCAATATGAGGCCGCCCATCACCTCGGCAAATTTCCCGATGCGGGAGCTTGCGATACCGCCAATAAAGACGCCAACGACTGATAATATACCGGTAACCAGTCCGATCACGACACAGGTCCATAAAACCGGCAGATCGAGCGTAGGGAAGGTAATGCCAGCCGCTAAAGCATCAATGCTCGTCGCAACCGCTGCTGTTGCCAGTGCCCATCCCGAAAGATTGGGGGCAGGCTCATCTTCGTCACCGGCGCGCGCTTCCCACAGCATTTTAAGCCCCAGCCCGCTGAGCAGAACAAGCGCGATCCAATGGTCAATCACAGCAATCTGGGTTACAAATGTGCTGCCCAGAACCCAGCCGAAAAAGGGCATAATCCCTTGGGCCGCGCCGAACGCAGCACCTGTCCGAAAGGCATTACGCGCGGAGCTATGCCCGGCAGCGCCTTGCGCGACCGCGACTGCAAACGCATCCATTGCCAGGCCGAACGCAAGAAATAAAATGACAGCCAAATGTTCCATTTATCAAACTGTCTGATTGCCCTTCAATTCATTCCCGCTTAGCCGCACGACATGTAGCAAGTTGGTTGATCCCGGCGTGCCAAAGGGAACGCCTGCGCTGATAATGATGCGTGATCCCGCCTCGCCCAGCTTGTGACGAAGGGCCATGCGTTTAGATTTGGCGACCATTTCTTCGAAATTGCTGACGTCGCGGGTGACGACTGCATGCGCGCCCCATAACAGTCCCATGCGCCGGGCTGTGTGGCGATCTGGTGTCAGCACCAACAACGGTACAGAAGGCCGCTCGCGCGCCATGCGCCGGGCAGTCGATCCGGATTTGGTGAAGCAGACAATCGCCGATGTAGGGACGGTCCGCGCGATGTTAAAGCTGGCGGCGGCAAGCGCATCTGCCGTGGTTGCATCGGGCACGGTTTCGGTGAAATGGATCCGGTCTGCATAGGAAGCATCATTTTCCACCTGTTTTGCAATCCGGTCCATCATCGTTGCCGCTTCAATAGGCCATTTGCCCACTGCCGATTCCGCTGAAAGCATAATGGCATCCGCGCCGTCATAAATCGCGGTGGCAACGTCTGATACTTCGGCGCGGGTAGGGGTCGGCGCTGTAATCATCGATTCCAGCATCTGGGTGGCAACAACCACTGGTCGGCCAAGCTTGCGGGCGGCAGCGACAATACGTTTTTGCAGCGGCGGCACTTGTTCGGGGAGCAATTCAACGCCCAGATCACCGCGCGCCACCATGACCGCGTCTGACAGTTCCAATATCTCTTCCAGCCGGTCTATCGCTGCCGGTTTTTCAATTTTTGCCAGCAAAGCCGCCTTGCCGCCAATCAGGCGCCGGGCTTCGGCCACATCTTCGGGGCGCTGCACGAAACTTAGCGCGATCCAGTCCACATCCTGATCCAGGGCAAAAATCAGATCCTTGTGGTCCTTTTCGGTAAGGGAGCTGACGGGCAATACGACTTCCGGCACATTCACGCCCTTGCGATCCGATATCGGGCCGCCGACAATGACCTCTGTCTCGACAGCTTTGCCGTCCGTCTTTGTGACGACCAGCCGGATTTTCCCGTCATCCAGCAATAATGTATGACCCGGCTGCAATGTCTCGATAATTTCAGGATGGGGCAGGCCAACGCGATTGATATCGCCTTTTGCTTTGTCCAGATCGAGCGTAAATGTCGTACCGGTTTTCAGCATCACCGGCGCTTTGGCAAAAGTCCCGATGCGTAGTTTCGGCCCCTGCAAATCCGCAAGAATGGTTATTGGCCGGCCGACCTTTTTTTCCAGCGCACGGATAGATTTCACATTCTCGGCATGGGCGCTATGCTCGCCGTGGCTCATATTCATGCGGAAAGCATCGACCCCGGCGCGGTAGAGCTTTTCGATCATGTCAGGGCTTCCACTCGCGGGACCGAGGGTTGCCAGAACCTTTACTTTGCGGTCACGGGGGATCATATGCGATACCATCGAAAATTCCTGTCTGCTGGCGCTTTGGTTCTGTTTGATACGTGTCTGTTAGCCGCAAAGGATGACAGGGTAAAAACAAAAAGCAATGGGAGCACCTCACATGACAAAAGAAATTTCTGATAAGGCCGCAGCGGCTGCTTTCCGGCGTCTCGTCACCCATTTGCAGCACCGCCACGATGCGGAAAATATTGATCTGATGGGCCTTGCCGGTTTTTGCCGCAATTGCCTTGCCGACTGGGTTATGGAAGCGACCAACGAAGCTGGCGGCAATATGACCAAGGATGAAGCCCGTGAGGCGATCCACGGCATGCCCTCTTCGGAATGGAAGAAAAAATATCAAAGCGAAGCGACACCGGAAAAGCTGAAGCTCATGCAGGAAAGCATAGCCAAAAACGCATCTGCCTCTTAGAAGGCGTTCCGAATCTGAATATCAAATCTCAAAATATTATTAGGGAATGAAATAATGAGCGAAGGCAATGTCGCCGCAGACCAGCTCCGGCTGTTTATTGAACGTATCGAACGTCTGGAAGAAGAGAAAAAAGGCATAGCCGACGATATCCGTGATGTTTATTCCGAAGCAAAATCACAGGGTTATGACGCAAAAATCATGCGGCAGATCGTTCGCTTGCGTAAAATGGAGCCCCATGACCGTCAGGAAATGGAAGCAATACTTGATGTCTATAAGTCGGCGCTTGGTTTGGCCTGATCTATAGAGTAATATGCCGACATTAGGGCAACAGGGAGCCGGGAAATGATTGTCACCACTACCCCCAGTATCGAAGGGCGGACGATAAGCGATTATCGCGGCATCGTGATCGGGGAGGTTATTGTCGGTGCCAATCTATTTCGCGACCTGTTTGCCAGCATCACGGATATTGTCGGTGGCCGTTCAGGAAAATATGAAAATGTCCTGAAACGTGCGCGGGATGAAGCTTTACAGGAAATGCAGGCCGAAGCCGCAAAGCTGGGGGCCAATGCCGTGGTCG
>JADMKQ010000224.1 GCA_015478735.1 Sphingorhabdus sp.
GCTCTCCGCTTAGTGCCAGCCGGATGGCACGGCGCGGAGAGCGCGCAGCCACGTTCCGCGATACCGAAGGGGATAATTACCCCGTCACCGTTCGCTTGCCACTGGACGGAAGCCAGCCTGTTTCCGCGCTGGATGACATTTACCTCGCCACGCGTAGCGGCGATCCTGTTCCATTGTCGCAGGTCAGCAATCCGCACCTCACTAACGTCCCGCCGCAGATCCAGCGTTTCGAGTTGCAGCGTTCCGTTTCGGTAACGGCGCAGGTCGATTATCGCGGCATTCCCGCCAATGTAACCAATGCGGCGCTCGAAAAAATCAGCAAGCTCGATTTTCCCGACGGCTATGAATATTCGGTCGGCGGCGAGAGCGAGGCGATTGACGATACGTTCGGGGATTTCGGCCCGATTATCGCGGCGGCTTTGCTATTGATCTTTGCCGTGCTGGTTGCCGAGTTCCGCCGGTTCCGCGAAACAATCGTCGTCGCGGGCGTCATTCCGCTCGGCACATTTGGCGGCATCATCGCCCTATATGTCACCGGCAACAGCATGGGCTTCATGGCGATCATCGGGTTTATCGCGCTGGTCGGGATTGAGATTAAAAACTCCATCCTGCTGGTCGATTTCGCCACCAAGCTGCGCGAACGCGGTATGCCGCTCCGCGAAGCGATCGAGGAAGCCGGTGAAGTGCGCTTCCTGCCGGTGCTGCTTACCTCTGTCACCGCGATTGGCGGACTAATGCCGCTGGCGCTGCTGGGCGGTGCGCTTTATGCGCCGGTCGCCATCATCATCATCGGCGGCCTGATAAGCTCGACCCTGCTATCGCGCATCGTCACCCCGGTTATGTATTGGCTCATCGCGCGCCGCGATGCAGAGCGGCGTGATGCAAAGGCATTGAATGACGGAGCCGCCCCCGACGAACCGGCATCCGCCTGAAACAGCAGCATGAAGTTTGGATGATGTGATTGATCTGATATGGCGAAGACAGGCTCAGGACTGACGGTGCCTTATATATCTGCAAGACATACCTATCTTAAAGACATACCTATCTTAAAGACATGGAAACCCTGATAGAAAGCCCCCAAAGGAGACGAACATGACCTCACAGGAAGCAATTTTTGCCGGTGGCTGTTTCTGGTGCACCGAGGCAGTGTTTAACGACATTGCCGGAGTCCAGAGCGTCGAAAGCGGTTATATCGGCGGCAATGTGCCGGACCCCACTTACCGGCAGGTTTGTTCCGGCACGACCGGCCATGCAGAGGCTATCAAAGTCGCTTTCGACCCCGATATTGTCAGCTATGACGACCTGCTCGACATATTCTTTGTCACCCATGATCCGACCCAGCTTAACCGGCAGGGCAATGACATTGGAACGCAATATAGATCCGCTATCTTCCCCCTGAACGAAGAGCAGCGCGCCGCGGCCAGCGCCGGAATAGAACGGGCTGGCGCAGACAGATCGGAACCCGTTGTGACTAGTATAGAAGGTCCGGCAACATGGTATCTCGCGGAGGATTATCACCAGCAATATTGGGCCGATGAAGGCCGCAGCAACCCTTATTGTATTGCAACCATCCCGCCGAAACTGCAAAAGCTGCGAACGAAATTTGCGGATAAGCTAAAGGATTAAACTAATTCCCATGGTCCGATTTTCATGAAGCCGATCAAAAAAGCCGTATTTCCCGTGGCCGGTATGGGCACACGGTTCCTGCCTGCGACCAAGGTCATGCCCAAAGAGCTGTTTCCCGTCGTTGACCGGCCGCTGATACAATATGCTGTCGATGAAGCGCTGGAAGCAGGGATCGAGCAGATGATCTTTGTCAACGGGCGCGGCAAGGGGATGATCGAGGATCATTTCGATATTGCTTACGAGCTGGAACGGACGATGGCCGACCGGGGCAAGGATGTCTCGATTCTGGACGGCACCCGCCTCTCCCCCGGTAACAGCGTATTTGTCCGGCAACAGGAGCCATTGGGGCTGGGCCATGCGATCTGGTGCGCGCGGGATATTATCGGGGATGAGCCTTTTGCCATATTGCTGCCCGACGAGTTCATGGTCGGCAATCCCGGCTGCATGAAGCAGATGGTGCAAGCTTATGAAAATCTGGGCGGCAATATTGTCTGCGCGCTGGAAATCCCGATGAAGGACACGCCCTCTTATGGTGTGATTGATCCGGGCAAGCGCGAGGGAGCGATTACCGAGGTCAAGGGACTGGTGGAGAAACCCGCCGCCGGAACCGCACCATCCAACCTGATATTGCCCGGCCGCTATATCCTGCAACCCGAAGTCATGCGGATATTGGAAACGCAGGAAGCGGGCGCTGGCGGGGAGATACAGCTTACTGACGCCATGGCGCAACTGATCGGGAAACAGCCTTTTCACGGCATGACCTTTGATGGCGCGCGCTATGATTGCGGGTCAAAAACCGGCTATGTCGAGGCCAATCTGGCTCTGGCTCTGGCGCATCCCGAAATTGGCAGCGATATTCGTGACATTGCCGAAAAATTACTCGCAAAGCCCGTGGGTTAGCGGGGGTTTCGGCCATGTTCATGCCATCTTCATTGAAAAAAGCGCACATAATGCCTCTGAGGAATCGACCATGATCATGTCCCCTATGCGCCTTTCGTCTGTATTTTTACCCGCGCTGGCCGTCACCCTTTTAAGCGGCTGCACGGTTGGCAAAATTGTCACGGCTCCGATCCGGGTCGCTGGCACTGCCGTGGAAACAGCGGTTGACGCCACGACCCAGACCCAGTCCGAAAAAGAGCAAGATCTTGGCCGCCGCGTCCTTGCCGAGCGCAAACGTGAGTTGAATGCCTGTCTGGACCGCGCCGAAACCAAGGCAGAGCGCAAGCAGTGCAAGAAGGCTTATGAGGATGACGGCTATTAAGGCAGGCTAACCAATAAGGGCGGCGCATATTTGCCATCGACCGGCTGCATAGCCGCCATTTTGGCAATCTCTTCCTCAAACAATTCCACCCGCTTTTTCCAGCGATAATGGGTCGAGGCAGAAAAAATACCCTTGTCATATTCCTTGCCATAGCGGGTCCAGAACCGCACCGCCGCTTGCGGATCATAGCCCGCATTGGCCATCAGCCAGACCGAAAGCCGGTCTGCTTCAATCTCGGTCGCCTTGATCCGCCCTGCGCTTTTGCCAAACTGGCCAAAAAAGCCGCGATTAACCCCCTGCTCGTCCAGTCGTTCGCGGTGATCCAGAAGATTATGGGCAAGCTCGTGCGCGGCAATGGCGGCGAGTTCTTCTTCGCCCATCACATATTCAGCAAGGGTTGATGAAATGCTGACCATTTTTCCGTCTGCCGAGGCATCGCGGTCATCGCTGACGCGGATTTGAAACTGGCTGGGGCATGTCTGCACCGGCGCCAGTTCGATCTCCTGCTCCACCCCGCCGCGCACGATTGAAAGCGTCATGCTGCCATCCGCCGCAGCCTTTGCCAGCATCGCGCTTATGGTCGCAATCCTGCGATATTCGGGCTGTTCATCGGCGAGCTTTTCAGCATCTATTTCCACATCCGCCACCGCTATGCCGTCCACTGCGATCAGGCCATCCCCGACCCGCACTCCGGCTTTGGCAGCGGGGCTGCCGGGCGCAACCGCGTTGACCGCGATGTCACTGGCGAAACCATGGGCAAAGCGGGCTGCGGCGCTGTCACCATATTGCTGGATGTCGTGCAGCAGCAGGCCCGTATTCGGCACATTTTCTTTGCAATAGGCCGCATTGGCCGCAACCAGCCGGTATCCGGCGGAATGAATATGCTGGTCGAGCAGTTGGAGCGCTTTCAGCGCCAGCACGGACTCCGACTCAATATCCTGAATCCCGCTGTTTTCCGCCGTTTGCGAGGCCGCCGCCTGCTCTCCAACAGAGGCCAATGTTGGAAATGGCAGGGCCAGCGCGGCAAGGGCAAGGACGAAACCGGGAATACGCATTTGTGACTCCATTTACTCCATCCAGCCTTTCACACCCTTGAACGTCAGATCAACCCCGCTCTCTGCAAGATTGAGATAAGCCATGATGAGTGCAACCGCAATCAGCACAAGTGCCGCGACATATCTGAAAGCATCCTGCACCTTGTCCGCACTCCCCAAATGGCGCGAGCGCGATGCCAACGCCGCGTAAAATGTCAGGCCCGCTGTCTCGGTAAAAATCGTCAGCCCCGCCAACGTCCCGAACTGCAGCCACAAATTGCCCGTCGGGTCCACAAAAGGCGGTATGATGACGGTATAGAAAAACAGCGCTTTCGGATTGGACAGATGAACCGCCAGCCCGCTTAGAAAGCCGCGCTTGAAACTCGCTGCCTTGGCGGCAGACTGATTGACAAGCCGCCTACTCGCACCATGCAGCATTGCCGCACCCAGAAACGCGAGATAGGCTACACCCAGCCATCGCAGCACCGCATAGGCCGTCGGGAAAGCCTGGATCATCGCGATCAAGCCAAAAGCAGTCAGCGCATACCAGATGAAATTGCCGACATTGATCCCCGCAATCGGCCCCAAAGCCCCGCGCATTCCGCCCTGCCGTCCCGCAGGCAAAGCGTGGCTCACCGTCACCATGGTGGCCGGGCCCGGCGTGAAACAGAATGTCAGGTCTGTAATCAGAAAAAGCAATATGGTTTCGAGCGGCATATCGTCGATCACTCCCCTCCCGAAATCCGGAACTCTAATCACATAGAATGAAAAACCGCATGTGAAATATCAAAAAAAAAGCCCCTCCGAAAATAACTTCCGGAGGGGCTTTTTTAACTCAGTCCTGACTGGACGATTCGGATATTATTCCTCTTCGTCGTCGCCGTCTGTAACAACATCGCCCAGCGGAGTATCGCCGATCGCTGCGTCATCATCCTGTGCCAGTTCAGCTTCATGCTGTTCTGCGGCATTGTCAGCAGCAACCAGTGTTTCCTCGACTTCTACCGGAGAATCGAACGCATTTTCAGCCGCGCTGGAAATATCCGCTGCTTCTTCTGCTTTCAATTCCTGGGCAGCAACCATGGCATCGACCATTTTCTGCTGCTGTGCACGCAGAGCCGCATCACGGCTGGTAGCCGCAATCCGTGCCCGGTTCATGCCAGCGCCCGTACCTGCCGGGATCAAGCGTCCGACAATGACGTTTTCCTTCAGGCCGACCAACTGGTCCTTCTTGCCTTCTACCGCCGCCTGGGTCAGCACCCGGGTGGTTTCCTGGAAAGAAGCTGCCGAGATGAACGAACGTGTTTGCAGGCTTGCCTTGGTAATACCGAGCAGAACCGGCTTACCTTCAGCAGGGATCTGCTTCTTGGTCAGCTTCGCATTATATTCCATCATCTCTTCAAGGTCGATTTGCTCGCCGGGAAGAAGCGTGGTGTCACCGCCATTGGTGATTTCAACTTTCTGCAGCATCTGACGAACAATCGTCTCGATATGCTTATCGTTGATTTTCACGCCTTGCAGACGGTAAACTTCCTGAATTTCCGCAACCAGATATTCGGCCAGGGCTTCAACACCCATGACTTCCAGAATGTCATGCGGGTCAGGAGAACCGGAAACCAGGTTATCGCCTTTCTTCACGAAGTCGCCTTCCTGAACGTCGATAACTTTCGTTTTCGGCACCAGATATTCTACTGGTTCGCCTTCCTCCGGAACAATCGCAATCTTGCGCTTGGCTTTATAGTCGCGCAGATATTCAACGCGGCCATCGACCTTGGCAATGATTGAGTTGTCTTTCGGGATACGCGCTTCGAAAAGCTCGGCAACGCGTGGAAGACCACCGGTAATATCACGGGTTTTCGCAGCTTCACGAGACACACGTGCGATAACATCGCCCGCTTGCACTTCCTGACCGTCATTGACCGACAATGTCGCACCATTGGCCAGCAGGTACCGTGCCGTTTCACCGCTATTCTCGTCAAGCAAGGTCAAGCGAGGACGCAGATCTTCCTTGTTAGCGCCGCGGCCCGATGCCCGGTATTCTGTAATCACACGCTGTGCGATACCGGTTGCTTCATCGGTTTGCTCGGTCATCGTTTTGCCTTCGATGACGTCCTGATACTTAATGATACCCGGTTTCTCGGTAATCACTGGCATGGTGAATGGATCCCATTCGGCCAGACGATCGCCCAGTTTCACCTTCGCGCCATCCTTGATCAGCACGTTGGCACCGTAAGGAAGCTTGTCGGCAGAGCGTTCCCGGCCATCATTGTCGATCACGGCGATGATGCCGGAGCGAGCAAGCGACAGGAAACGTCCGTTTTTGTCTTCGATGACAGGCATATCACGATACTGGACCGTACCTTCGGCTACTGCCTCCAGATTGGACTGCTCGTTAAGCTGTGCCGCGCCGCCGATGTGGAAGGTACGCATCGTAAGCTGCGTGCCTGGTTCACCGATTGACTGTGCCGCGATAACACCAACGGCTTCACCGATATTCACCGGCGTTCCGCGGGCAAGGTCACGGCCATAGCATGTGGCGCAAACACCCATTTTGGATTCGCAAACCAGCGGCGAGCGAATACGTGCGGACTGGATGCCCAGCTCTTCGATTACCTTGATCGCAGCTTCGTCCAGAAGTGTGCCAGCTTTGACGACAACCGTATCGTCTTTGCTGTCCACGATATCTTCGGCCATGGTCCGGCCCAGGATACGCTCACCAAGCGACGCGATAACCGAACCGCCCTGCACAATGGCTTTCATTTCCAGCGCGTTTTCGGTGCCGCAATCGGTTTCGACAATCGTACAGTCCTGTGAAACGTCAACCAGACGCCGCGTCAGATAACCGGAGTTAGCGGTTTTCAGAGCGGTATCGGCCAGACCTTTACGCGCACCGTGGGTCGAGTTGAAATATTCAAGAACCGTCAAACCTTCTTTAAAGTTCGAGATAATCGGTGTTTCAATAATCTCGCCCGAAGGTTTAGCCATCAGACCGCGCATACCGCCCAGCTGTTTCATCTGTGCTGGGCTACCACGCGCACCGGAGTGGCTCATCATGTAGATGGCGTTAATCTCGCGCTCACGGCCGTCCTCGTCCAGAGGTGTCGCAGCAAGTTCATCCATCATGGCATTCGCAACCAGGTCACCACAACGGCTCCAGGCGTCGATTACCTTGTTGTATTTTTCCTGCTGCGTGATCAGGCCGTCCTGATATTGCTGTTCGTAATCAGCAACCTGTGCACGCGTAGCTTCAACCGTCTTATCCTTGGAATCCGGAATGATCATATCATCCTTACCAAAGGAAATACCGGCTTTACACGCATAGCGGAAGCCAAGGTTCATGATCGCGTCAGCAAACAGAACCGTGTCTTTCTGGCCCGTGTGACGGTAAACCTGGTCAATCACGTCGCCGACTTCTTTCTTTGTCAGCAAACGGTTCACGATGTCGAACGGAACCTTGTGCGATTTCGGCAGACATTCCGCGATCAGCAAACGGCCCGGAGTGGTTTCGAAACGCTTGAGGATGGGATTGCCTTCCTCGTCGGTTTGCGGAACCCGGGTGGTGATCTTGGAGTGCAAGGTCACTGCGCCGATTTCAAGCGCCTGATGCACTTCGGCCATGTCGGCCAGAAGCATACCTTCGCCCGGTTCACCCTTACGGTCCATCGTCAGGTAATAGATACCAAGCACCATGTCCTGTGAAGGAACGATGATCGGCTTACCATTGGCTGGTGACAGGATGTTGTTGGTGGACATCATCAAGACACGCGCTTCCAACTGTGCCTCAAGGCTCAGCGGAACGTGGACAGCCATCTGGTCACCGTCAAAGTCGGCGTTAAACGCGGAACAGACCAGCGGGTGAAGCTGGATAGCCTTACCTTCGATCAATACCGGTTCAAATGCCTGGATGCCCAAACGGTGAAGCGTAGGCGCACGGTTCAGCATCACGGGATGTTCCCGGATCACTTCTTCCAGAATGTCCCAGACTTCCTTGCGCTCTTTTTCGACCCATTTCTTGGCCTGTTTCAGCGTCATCGAAAGGCCCTTGGCGTCAAGACGCGCATAGATGAACGGCTTGAACAGTTCCAAAGCCATTTTCTTTGGCAGACCACATTGATGCAGTTTCAGCTCGGGACCGGTCACGATAACCGAACGACCGGAATAGTCGACGCGCTTACCAAGAAGGTTCTGACGGAAACGGCCCTGCTTGCCTTTCAGCATGTCGGACAGCGATTTCAGCGGACGCTTGTTCGCACCGGTAATGGTGCGGCCACGGCGGCCATTGTCGAACAGCGCATCAACCGATTCCTGCAACATACGCTTTTCGTTACGGACGATAATGTCCGGAGCGCGCAGTTCCATCAGGCGTTTCAGGCGGTTGTTCCGGTTGATCACCCGGCGATAAAGGTCGTTAAGGTCCGAAGTCGCGAAACGGCCACCATCCAGCGGCACCAGCGGGCGCAGTTCGGGCGGGATCACAGGAATGATTTCAAGGATCATCCATTCCGGTTTGTTGCCGGATTCGATGAAGCTTTCAACAACCTTCAGACGTTTGATGATCTTTTTGGGTTTCAGCGTCGATTTGGTCGTCGCCAATTCCTCAAGCAAGTCTGCTTTTTCACGCTCAAGGTCCAGGTCCTGCAACATGATCTTGACGGCTTCGGCACCAATACCGGCGGAGAAAGCATCTTCGCCATATTCGTCCTGTGCTTCCAGCATCTCGTCTTCGGTCAGCAGCTGGAATTTTTCCAGAGCGGTCAGGCCGGGTTCGATAACCACATAGCTTTCGAAATAAAGCACCCGCTCAAGCTGTTTGAGCTGCATGTCGAGCAGAAGGCCAATACGGCTAGGCAGGGATTTCAGGAACCAGATATGCGCGACAGGAGCGGCGAGGTCGATATGACCCATGCGTTCCCGGCGAACCTTGGTTACCGTGACTTCGACACCGCATTTTTCGCAGACGATGCCTTTATATTTCATGCGCTTATATTTGCCGCACAGACATTCGTAATCTTTTACAGGGCCAAAGATGCGCGCACAGAACAGGCCGTCACGCTCTGGTTTGAACGTCCGGTAGTTAATGGTTTCCGGCTTTTTGATTTCACCGAATGACCAGCTACGAATGCGCTCTGGCGATGCAAGGCCGATTTGAATCTGGTCAAATGTTTCCGGCTTTGCGATCGGGTTTGCGAAATTTGTTACTTGGTTCATTTTTTCTTCCTTCGGGGTCTATGCCCAAAAATTGAAATGCTGGGGACGGGAGTGGGTTTTAACGCCTCACTCCGCCGCAATCGCTACTCCGTCATCACCGCCATCTTCATCTTCGTCACCAAAGCTGGAGAGTTCGATATTAAGACCAAGCGAACGCATTTCCTTGACCAGAACGTTAAAGCTTTCCGGCACACCGGCTTCAAAAGTATCGTCGCCTTTGACGATGGCTTCGTAAACCTTGGTCCGCCCGATCACGTCATCCGATTTGACCGTCAGCATTTCCTGCAACGTGTAAGCCGCACCATAAGCCTGCAGTGCCCAGACTTCCATTTCCCCGAAGCGCTGGCCGCCGAACTGGGCTTTACCACCCAGAGGCTGCTGCGTGACGAGAGAATATGGTCCGATCGAACGGGCGTGGATCTTGTCGTCAACCAAGTGATGCAGTTTGAGCATGTAGATATAGCCCACTGTCACTTTGCGATCGAACTTGTCACCGGTCCGTCCATCATACAGGTCGACCTGGCCGCTGCGATCCAGTCCGGCGAGTTCCAGCATGTCGGAAACGTCGCTTTCATGGGCACCGTCAAACACTGGCGTCCCCATCGGAACACCCATGCGTAGATGGCCGACCATTTCGACGATTTCCGGTGTGCTACGGGAATCAATATCCTCATGATATTGCTCGCCATAAATGGTTTTGAGCCGCTCTTTCACTGCGTCTGGCGGAGGTGCCGCCTGCGGATCAGGATTGGCCAGTCGCCATTCTTCCAGAGCTTTCGTTACCTGCTCGCCCAGACCACGCGCGGCCCAGCCCAAGTGGGTTTCAAAAATCTGTCCGACGTTCATACGCGATGGCACACCAAGCGGGTTCAGCACG
>JADMKQ010000225.1 GCA_015478735.1 Sphingorhabdus sp.
GCTGGGCGCTCCTGATGCCGGTTATCATCCTTGGCGGCATCCGCTTCGGCATCTGCTTCTTCGTCGCCTTCGGCATTGTCGCCGGTGACTTCGAGGGCAGCAGCCGCCAGTTCAGCCTGCTCTTCTTCAAACATCTGTGCGATCACGTCGATGCCGTCTTTTTGCAGTTCCGCTTCGTCGGTTGAACGGGCTACGTTAGCCTGGACAGTGACAGAAACTTCAGGGTGCAGACGGATGCGAACATCGAAAACGCCAAGCGTTTTGATAGGCTTTTCGAGAACAACCATGCTTTTTTCAACATGAGCACCATCGGCAGCCAGAGCATCGACAATATCGCGAACCGAAACTGAACCATAGAGCTGTCCGCTGGCTGAAGACGCACGGATCAGAACGATCTGTTTGCCATCAACATTGCCGGATGCCTTTTCAGCTTCTTTGCGTTTCGCTTCGTTGTCCGCTTCAATCTGGGCGCGGTTGGCTTCGAAAACCTTTTTATTGGCTTCGTTAGCGCGAAGGGCTTTTTTGTTAGGCAGCAAGTAGTTGCGTGCATAGCCGTTCTTCACGGTTACAACATCGCCGATACCGCCCAGCTTTTCGACTCGTTCGAGCAAAATAATATCCATGTCTCTTGCTCCTATTTCACGAGATAAGGCAGCAGGCCGAGGTGACGAGCGCGTTTAATTGCTTTGGACAATTCGCGCTGTTTCTTGGCGGAAACTGCGGTGATACGACTAGGTACGATTTTGCCGCGTTCGGAAATATATCCCTGCAGCATCTTCACATCTTTATAGTCGATTGGTTGTGCGTTCTTGCCGGAAAAGGGGCAGCTTTTGCGGCGACGGAAAAATGGACGTCCCATGTTTATTACTCCTTTTCTAGCTTAGCTGTCGTCACGGTCACGGCGAGGGCGATCAGGGCGATCTCCGCCACCACGGCGCGTGTCACGTTCTGGCTTACGCATCATAACAGATGGGCCTTCTTCATGCTCATCAACACGGATGGTCAGAAAACGGATAATATCTTCGTTGATGCGGGTCTGACGCTCAAGCTCTGCAATTACGTGGGTTGGCGCGTCGAGGCGCAGCATGACGTAATGGGCTTTGCGGTTTTTCTGAACCTTGTAGGCCAGCGTGCGCAGGCCCCAGGTTTCGGTCAAAACGACTTTGCCTTCATTGGCTTCAACAATTTTTGTAGCTTCCTGGGCCAGTGCATCGACTTGAGACTGGCTCAAATCCTGACGCGCGAGGAAGACATGCTCATACATTGGCATGCAGTATTTCCTTCATGTTACCGATCGCTGACGCCGCACCATGCAGACACGCCCCTCCGGCTTTCTTCTTGTCCCCGTGTCGTCCAGGCAGGATTGGAATCAAGCCGAATGACGCGGAAGCGGCGCCTATGACGGATATGCGCGATGATTGCAAGGGCCGGTTTACTTTCAATTCCGTATTTTGAGCCCAAATACTTGCATGCTAAGCCATTCCCGCTTACCTGCGGCTTCAACAGGACATCAAATCGGTAAGGGATCGACATGAGGGCATTTATTTTTCCGGGACAAGGCAGCCAGGCCGTTGGCATGGGCAAAGAACTGGCCGAATCCAGTAGCACAGCGCGCGAAGTGTTTCAGGAAGTCGATCATGCTCTGGAACAAAATCTGTTCAAACTGATGTGCGAAGGCCCGGAAGACGAGCTTACGCTGACCGAAAATGCGCAGCCTGCGATCATGGCCAATGCTATTGCCACTTTGCGGGTCATGGAAAAAGAGGGCGGAAAGTCGCTGGAAGAGCTTTGTTCTTATGTAGCTGGTCATAGTCTGGGCGAATATACCGCCTTGTGCGCCGCAGGAGCATTTAACCTGACGACAACTGCGGAGCTGCTGAAACTGCGCGGTCTGTCCATGCAAAAGGCTGTACCGGTGGGTGAGGGCGGAATGGCCGCTTTGCTGGGCGCGGATATTAAGAAGGCATCTGCTCTGGCCAACGCTGCGGCAGCGGGCGAAGTTTGCACGGTCGCGAATGACAATGACCCGACGCAAGTTGTCATCTCCGGACATATGGCGGCGATTGAACGCGCTATTGCTCTGGTAAAAGAGCATGAGATCAAACGCGGCGTGCTTTTGCCGGTTTCTGCTCCGTTCCACTGCTCTTTAATGCAACCGGCTGCCGAAGCGATGGAAGAAGCTCTTTCGGAAGCGAATATCATGCCGCCATCGGTCCCGCTTTTCGCCAATGTCACCGCTGATATGGTTACAGATACCGACGAGATTCGCCGTTTGCTGGTTGCCCAGGTGACGGGAACAGTGCGCTGGCGCGAATCTGTGCTCAATCTTTCCGAAGCTGGTGTAGAACAGTTTGTCGAATTTGGCGGCAAAGTGCTTGGCGGGATGATAAAGCGGATTGATAAAGAGGTCGAAACGACCAGCCTGATCACGCGAAATGATATCGACGCCTTTCTGGCGACAGTCTAAAGTCTGAAGTTTAACAACAGGAACAATAATGTTTGATCTCACAGGAAAGACTGCGCTTGTAACCGGCGCATCCGGCGGAATTGGTTCGGCCATCGCCAAAGCATTGGCAGAGCGGGGAGCAAAAGTAGCGCTGTCAGGCACCAGAAACCTGGCACTAATGGAATTGATCCCGGAACTGAAAGGCGAAGGGCATATTGTCGTGCCGTGCGATCTTTCCGATGCCGAGCAAGTGGACGCACTGGTTCCGACAGTGGTCGAAAAGCTGGGTAAGCTCGACATATTGGTGAACAATGCCGGTATTACGCGTGACGGACTGGTCATGCGGATGTCGGACGATGACTGGTCCGACGTGCTGAACGTCAACCTGGAATCGGCATTCCGCCTTGCGCGCGCAGCAGCAAGACCGATGATGAAGGCGCGTCACGGGCGAATCATCTCTATCACTTCGGTGGTTGGTGCGACCGGCAATCCCGGTCAGGTCAATTATGTTGCATCGAAAGCAGGTCTGGTCGGAATGTCCAAAGCGCTGGCGCAGGAACTGGCCTCACGCAGTATTACCGTGAACTGTGTTGCACCTGGATTTATCGCATCACCGATGACGGATGCGCTGACCGACGCACAGAAAGAAGAGATTAACCGCAAGATTCCTGCCGGAAAAATGGGAACAGGCGACGATGTAGGCGCTGCTGTTACCTATCTGGCCAGCGACGAAGCATCCTATGTCACGGGCCAGACTCTGCATGTGAATGGCGGGATGGCGATGATCAGTTAAGACACTGTTCGTTGCACAAAGCTGTGCGTGCCCTCTTGCAAGCGGGGCGGCATGGCACTAGGACAAAATGGAAATTAATAACTAACTAATACCTAAAAGAAGAAGGAACTCTCATGAGTGAGACTGCAGACCGCGTAAAAAAGATTGTTGTTGAGCATCTTGGTGTAGAAGCCGACAAAGTGAATGAAGAAGCGGCATTCATCGATGATCTGGGTGCTGACAGCCTCGATATTGTTGAGCTGGTAATGGCATTTGAAGAAGAATTCAGCGTTGAAATCCCTGATGACGCGGCTGAAAAAATCGCGACAGTCAAGGACGCGATTGACTTCATCGACCAAAACAAAAGTTAATTGATTTTGGAATGTGGCCGCTTTTCATAGGCCACATTCTAAGGCCAATGAACGCTAGATAAGTATAAAGCGGCTCACCGGCCTGGGAATCACTTCCTGAACCGGGAGCCGCTTTTGAATCAGGGCCAAGGGGCTGGCCTGCCAAAATAGGCCTGATAGCAAGGAGTATAGCATGCGTCGTGTTGTAGTGACCGGACTGGGATTGGTAACGCCGCTTGGCGGAGATGTGGAAACGACCTGGAGCAATATTCTGGCTTCAAAATCCGGTGCCGGGGAAATTACGCGCTTTGATGCTTCCGACCAGAAATGCCGTATTGCTTGCGAAGTAAAGCCGGCTGACCATGAATATGGCTTTGATCCCGACAAGCGCGTGGATCACAAGGTCCAGCGTCAGGTCGATCCGTTCATCGTATACGGCATTGATGCCGCTGGTCAGGCATTGGAAGATGCCGGACTGACCGAGATGAGCGATGAAGAAAAATTACGCACAGGTTGCTCCATCGGTTCGGGCATCGGTGGTTTGCCCGGCATTGAAAAAGAATCCCTCGTTCTGCACGAGCGCGGACCAGGTCGGGTTAGCCCGCACTTTGTCCACGGACGTCTGATCAACCTGATCTCCGGTCAGGTTTCGATCAAATATGGCCTGATGGGCCCTAACCATGCGGTTGTGACAGCCTGTTCCACGGGCGCTCACAGCATTGGCGACGCCGCGCGTATGATCGCGCTGGACGATGCCGACGTGATGCTCGCAGGTGGTTCGGAAGCAACGATTTGTCCCATTGGCATAGCCGGTTTTGCTCAGGCAAAAGCCCTGTCCACGAATAATGACAATCCGCAAGGCGCATCGCGTCCCTATGACAAAAACCGTGACGGCTTTGTTATGGGCGAAGGTGCGGGCGTTGTGGTCCTCGAAGAATATGAGCGGGCCAAGGCACGCGGCGCAAAAATCTACGCAGAAGTAGTCGGTTATGGTATGTCCGGCGATGCGCACCATGTAACCGCACCGCATCCGGATGGCGTTGGTGCTTACCGTTCGATGGAAATGGCGTTGAAACGCTCGGGCCTCACCACTGCGGATATTGATTATGTCAACGCTCACGGCACATCGACCATGGCCGATGTTCTGGAACTGGCTGCGGTTCGCCGTCTGTTCGGTGATGACATCAAGACCATGTCGATGAGCTCGACTAAATCGGCAATAGGCCATCTGCTTGGCGGAGCAGGGGCTGTGGAAGCGATTTTCTGTATCCTTGCGATCCGTGACCAGATTGTTCCACCGACATTGAACCTCGATGATCCGGAAGAAAGCTGTGATGGCGTTGATCTGGTGCCGCATGTTGCGAAAAAGCGCGAAGTCAAAGCCGTGCTGAGCAACAGTTTCGGTTTCGGCGGGACCAATGCCAGCCTGATTATGAAAGCGATATAATCACGATATGCGGCGACTCGGATGTTTGATACTCGTTGTCGCCGCAATCTTCGCTGCCGTGTTTGCGGGCAATTTCATCTATGGATGGAATAGCAGCGGACCTCTGGAAAGTGAGCGGGCGATCATCATCAAGCGCGGGTCGAGTGTTGCGATGGCGGCTGAAACGCTTGAGCAGGAAGGCGCGATTAAATCTGCCGAGCTTTTCCTAAGCCGTGCCAAGGTTCTGGGCGGTTCCGAGCCTATTAAAGCTGGTGAGTTTTTGATTCCCGCAGGTGCCAGCAATGCTCGGATTTATGAGCTATTGCAGAGCGGCAAGACCATCCAGCGGCTGATCACGGTGCCAGAGGGCACGCCTTCTATTCTTGTCTATGAAACGCTGATGGCGGAAAAATTGCTGACCGGCGATATTCCTGTGCCGGAAGAAGGCTCGATATTGCCCGACAGCTATAGCTTTGAACGCGGAGAGACACGCGCGGCGGTTGTCGAGCGGATGCAAAAGGCGATGAAGGATGTCTTGGCTGAACTCTGGCCTAAGAAGACTTCCGAAAGCGTCGTAAAAACGCCGGAAGAAGCGATCACTCTGGCTGCGATAGTCGAAAAAGAAACCGCGATAGAGGCTGAACGAAGGACAGTGGCTGCCGTATATAGCAACCGGATTCGCAAGGGAATGATGCTTCAGGCTGATCCGACAATCATCTACCCGATCACCAAGGGCAAGCCATTGGGACGCCGCATCCGCAGGTCCGAAATTACGGATGTGAACGATTATAATACTTACGCAATGACCGGTCTGCCTAAAGGTCCGATTGCCAATCCAGGCCGGTCTTCCATTGAAGCGGTGCTCAACCCCGCAATAACCGATTACCTATATTTTGTCGCTGATGGCAAAGGCGGGCATATCTTTGCGAAGACGCTGGACGAGCATAATGCCAATGTCGCCAAATGGTATGCAATCCGCCGCGAACGGGGTGAAATGTAGGCAGCGGATTGCGGTTTAGCGTGGAATCATTCCGCTCTCAATAATTGGAACGCGCCATCAGGCTTTCTTTAGCGGCGCGATATTCTGCGATCAGCCGGTCAACCATTTCCTGAACCGAACGCACTTCGTCAATAGCGCCGACGCCCTGACCACAGCCCCAGATATCTTTCCATGCTTTCTTTTCGGTATTTCCGCCGGAACCGAAGTTCATGGTTTTATAATCCCCTTGCGGAAGATTGTCGGGGTCAAGCCCGGCATTGGAAATGGATTGGCGCAGGTAATTGCCGCTGACACCGGTGAACAGGTCGGAATAGACAATATCGCTTGCCCGGCCTTCGACAATGCCTTCTTTATAAGCCTGGTCGGCATTGGCTTCTTTGGTTGCTATGAATGCGGAGCCCATATAGCCAAGGTCTGCGCCTATGGCTTGGGCACCCAGAATAGACGCACCGCTGGCGATGGAGCCAGACAAGGCAACCGGACCGTCAAACCACTGGCGGATTTCCTGTATCAACGCGAAAGGTGAAATGGTTCCGGCATGACCGCCAGCGCCAGCAGCGACGGGGATGAGCCCGTCCGCGCCTTTTTCAATCGCTTTGTGCGCAAAGCGGTCGTTAATGATGTCGTGCATCGTAATTCCGCCCCAGCTATGGACTGCGGTATTTAGATCTTCCTTCGCGCCCAGCGAGGTGATGATCAGCGGCACTTTCCATTTTTCACAGGTCGCCATGTCCTGATCCAGACGATCATTGGACTTGTGGACAATCTGGTTCACCGCAAAAGGAGCTGCTGGCTTGTCGGGATTGTCCCGGTTCCATGCCGACAATTCTTCGGTAATCTGGTGCATCCACTCATCAAGCAGGGTTTGTGGCCGCGCGTTGAGGGCAGGGAAGGAGCCGACGATACCCGCCTTACACTGTGCAATGACCAGTTCGGGGCCAGATACAATGAAAAGCGGCGAACCGATAAGAGGCAGACGAAGATTATCGAATATGGCTGGTAACGTCATGAATTCCCCGATCAAAAACTTGTCAAAAAATGTGGTAATCCGCCATAGCTTATAAGCAGGCGGATTCCACTATCTTTTTAATCGGTCGGTTAAGTACCTTTTAAACCCGGCTCACGGCGCTTAGCAATGCTTCGACCGATGCGGTCGCAACGTCGCTGTTAATGCCGACTCCGTAAAATTCGCGGCCATCACCGGCTTTGCATTCGACATAGGTCGCCGCTTGTGCATCCTTGCCTGAGCCCAGCGCATGTTCCTGATAATCCATAATTTCCAGGGATACGCCCAGTGATGAGGCGAGGGCATCGACTACACTGGAGATCAGACCGTTGCCGCGGCCGCTAACCGAAATTTCTCCGTTCGGCCCCTTCACTTTGCCGACAAAGATACGTTCGCCGCCGGTCTGGCTTTCCTGATAGTCGACCAGAACATATTTGCCCTTGCCGTCCAGATGATAGCGTTCCTGAAATGCGCCCCAGATATCATCCGAAGACAGTTCCCGGCTTGTCTCGTCGGCCAGTTCCTGAACGGTTCTGCTGAAGTTCGCTTGCAGGCGCTTGGGCAGTTTCAGGCCATAATCCTGTTCCAATATCCAGGCGATCCCGCCTTTTCCGGACTGGCTGTTGACCCGAATAACTGCTTCATAGTCGCGGCCAATATCCCGCGGATCAATCGGCAGATAGGGGACGTTCCAATATTCGTCATTGCGCTGTTCCTGCGCGGCGAAACCCTTTTTGATCGCGTCCTGGTGCGATCCCGAAAAGGCCGTGAAGACCAGCTCGCCCGCATAGGGATGACGCGCCGGAACGGGCAGTTGGTTGCAATATTCGACCGTCTTGACGATCTCGTCCATGTTCGAGAAATCGATCTTCGGATCAATACCCTGCGTGTACATGTTCAGGCCCAATGTCACCAAGTCGACATTGCCGGTGCGTTCACCATTGCCGAACAGACAGCCTTCAACACGGTCACCGCCAGCCATCAGGCCAAGTTCAGCCGCAGCGATGCCCGAACCACGGTCATTATGTGGGTGCAAGCTGATCACGACATGATCGCGATTGCTGATATTGTTACACATCCATTCGATCTGGTCAGCGTAGATATTGGGCGTTGAAGCCTCGACTGTAGCGGGCAGGTTCAGGATCAACGGCTTTTCGGCTGTCGGTTCCAGAATATCTATCACCGCTTCCGTGACTTCCAGGCTGAAATCCAGTTCGGCGGTCGAGAATGTTTCCGGAGAATATTCAAAATGCCAGTCGGTATCAGGATATTTTTCCGCCTGTTCGCGCAAAATCGTCGCGCCTTGCTTGGCGATGTCTTTCACGCCGTCCTTATCAAGCTTGAACACGACATCGCGCCACGCGGGAGAGACAGCATTATACAAATGGACAATCGCCTGCTTCGCACCTTCCAGGCTGGCGAAGCTGGTTTCAATCAAATCCCGGCGGGACTGGGTCAGAACCTGAACCATCACGTCATCGGGAATCTTGCCCGATTTGACCAGGCCAGAGATAAAGTCAAAATCGGTTGCCCCGGCGGAGGGAAAGCCAACCTCGATCTCTTTGACGCCGATTTTGACCAGCAAATCAAAAAACCGTTGTTTCTTGTGCGCGTCCATCGGATCGATCAGCGCCTGATTTCCGTCGCGTAAGTCGGTGGAAAGCCAGCGCGGAGCTTTTTCAATGGTGCGGGATGGCCATTGGCGATTGGGCAAATCAATCTGGCCAAAGGGGCGATATTTTTGAGATGGGTTCGGATGCATGACTATCACTCTTATGCTGCGAGCATTTTCACGCAAAGCGCAAAATGCCAGTTAATTTCAATTTTTTCGAAAATAACCCTTAGACGGGTGGCGCCGCTTCGCGCAGCATCACTGGTACGCCTAAGGGCGCATAAGTCGTAGTAGCTCTAGTTTGTTCGAGATACGTGTCATCGCAGACACTAATATCCATTGCTGTGCAAAAAGCAACTGGCTTGATCAGATTATTTTCCGGCAGGTGAATACGGACGAAAAACGGGTCATTCAGATGCGCCTGAAATGCGAAACCGCGCCGCATCGCTATTTCCATAGCAGATGGCAGCGCGGTCACATATTTTCCGGGATTTAGTTCTTTTCTTTGTCGACCAGTTTGTTTGCACCAATCCACGGCATCATCGCGCGAAGTTCTGCACCGGTTTTTTCAATCGGATGCGCTTCGGCAATTTTGCGGGCAGCTTTCAGTTCAGGCTGACCGGCGCGGTTGTCGAGAACGAAGTTTTTGACAAAGCGGCCTGACTGAATGTCAGCCAAAATGCGCTTCATTTCAGCTTTTGTTTCGCTGGTAATGACGCGAGGACCACTTGTGATGTCGCCATATTCTGCGGTGTTAGAGATGGAATAACGCATGTTCGCAATTCCGCCTTCATAAAGCAGGTCAACGATCAGCTTGGTTTCGTGCAGACACTCGAAATAAGCCATTTCCGGTGCGTAACCGGCTTCGGTCAGGGTTTCAAAACCGGCCTGGATCAAATGGGTGATCCCGCCGCAAAGCACGGCTTGCTCACCGAACAGGTCGGTTTCACATTCTTCGCGGAAGTTGGTTTCGATAATGCCGCTGCGGCCGCCGCCAACGCCGGAAGCATAAGCCAGCGCTACGTCATGGGCATTGCCGGACACGTCGCGGTCAATGGCGATAAGGCAAGGCACGCCGCCGCCACGCTGATATTCGCTGCGAACCGTGTGGCCGGGGCCTTTGGGAGCGATCATGATAACATCAAGATCTTCACGCGCTTCGATCAGACCGAAATGGACGTTCAGACCGTGGGCAAATGCGATAGCCGCGCCCTGTTTCATATTGTCGTGGAGGTCATTGGCGTAGATTGCAGCC
>JADMKQ010000226.1 GCA_015478735.1 Sphingorhabdus sp.
CACCGCTACCGGCTCTGCACCCTTGGACAGCAAATGGTCATAAGCCTGGCGCGCATCTTTTACGCGGAACGCCATGCCGCATGCCGAGGGGCCATGCTCGCGGGCGAAATACCAGGCCGCTGACTTCGGCTCGTAATTGATGATTAGATTAATCTGCCCCTGCCGCCACAGGTGCACATCCTTGCTGCGATGCTTGGCAATACGGGTAAAGCCCATGACCTCGAACACCGGTTCCAGCACGTTTTTTTCAAGCGCGCAGAATTCGACAAATTCAAAACCGTCCAGCCCCGCAGGGTTTTCAAAGAGGTCAGCCATATTATTTTCCTTGCAAATCGGCCATATAGTTACAACTGAAACTATAGCGTAATTGCGGCCGATTGGCAAGGGGCTCGGCTGCCGCCTACATGATGACAGCGCGAATGATGATGACCGCTACGGCAAAAAGTGCGAACAGGATGGGCAGGATCAGCATCTGGCCGAAAATCTCGCCATAGCTCATCGAGCCGCTCAGGGTCTGGAACTTACCCTTCACCCATTCGCTTTCCTGCTCCTTGCGCCCGGCTGCACCGATGCTGTTGAGAGCGAAAGTCGTGCCAAAATACATGAGTGCGAACAAACCGCTGATCGTGACCACGAATATTGCGCCGAGATCACGGCCCGTTGCTATTGCCAGCGCGCCAAAGAATATCGCGTAACTCGTCAGCATGATGCCCCAGACAGAGGCCGGCATACCGAATGTGCGGGATTCATGCTTCGCGGACGCTTCTATCGCGACGTCATTTTCCGTGACCTCGTGATAATCCATTTCATGCGCGTGAACAGCCATGTTGCTTTCATCAAGAAACATTTTCAGCCTCCTTCTTTTGAGGAACAGGTGGCATTCCTCCAAGGCGACCATCGCGGTGGATAGAAATACCGGTCATCAAACTATCGGCAATGCGTGCGGCCCGATCCGAAAGGAACTGGCACGCCTCGGCATTCGGCATGACTTCGGGTAAAGTCTCGTCAAACAATTTTAGCCAGTGATCGAAATGGGAACGGTCGATACCGGGGATCGCCAGATGCTTGACCATCGGGTTGCCGCGAAACCGTCCTGATTCAATGGCGATGGAGGTCCAGAAGGCCTTCATCCGGTCCAGATGCGGCGGCCAGTTTTTGATTATTTCATTGAAAATTGGTCCGAGCAGCGAATCTTCGCGAATTTTGCCATAAAATCTATCGACAAGTTGGGATATCCGCGCTTCAGTAATCCCCAATGCGTCTGCCTGGGCAGCTTTTTCTTCTCTGGCAGCAATCGTATAAGGATGGGGCATGAAACGACTCTTTTATAAAGATGTATATTTAATACCTCTTATAACCAGCTTGAATTTAAAAGCAATATATAATATGCATGTTTTATGAGACTAACCACACATACCGACTATGCCTTGCGGTCATTAATGTATCTGGCGGCGCATGATGATAGTCAGACAATCGATGATATAGCTTCCGCTTATGACATTTCGAAAAACCATCTGATGAAGGTGGCGCAGCGACTTGCCAGTTGCGGATTCATCACCAGCCAGCGTGGCCGTGGCGGCGGGCTTAAGCTCGCCCGCGATGCGTCGGAGATCAACATTGGTGAAGTTGTCCGCGCGATGGAAGAAGTTAACCAGTTCGTTGAATGTAGCCCCGGATCAAAGAACCAGTGCGTCGTCACACCGGTTTGCGGCCTGTCGCACATATTGGCGGACGCCGTTGGAGCGTTTCTGGCGCATCTCGACAAGTTCACCCTCGCCGATGTCATGGGCAAAAGGCAATTATTCGCCGAAATATTCGCGCTGGAAACCGTGGATAGCTGACAGCGGCTATCCCGTTTCATCAGGGGGTTGAGAGCTTCATCAATACCAGTCCCGATACAATGAGCGTTGCAGCGGCAATCCTCATCGCGTTGACCGGTTCATTCAGCAGCGTAATGCCGACAAGAAATGCCCCGACCGCGCCTATGCCGGTCCAGATGGTATAAGCGGAACCCAGCGGAATGGTCCGCATCGCAGCGGCCAGCAACCAGAAACTGCCCAGCATTGCGACCAGCGTAACCACCGAAGGCCCAAGCCGGGAGAAACCTTCCGACTGTTTCATGGAAAACGCCCACACCACTTCCAGAAGACCGGCGATGAATAAATAAATCCAGGCCACAGCCCTTCTCCTTTAATCCAGCCAGGCCGTCCTGGTCATTACGTCTCGATATGAGGGAGGCCGTCCTCCTTGGTAAGATTGCGTATCAGACCAACAGTGCTCAGCTATATTTTTGTGCCAGTTCCCACATCGCGACCGCTGCTTTGGCCGCTTCCCCGCCTTTGTCTTTCTGCGTTTTATCGGCGCGTGCCAATGCCTGCGCTTCATTCTCGACCGTTATGATACCATTGCCGATCGCCGCTCCGTCAAGCGTCAGCGCCATGATGCCGCGCGCGCTTTCATTGGAGACGATTTCGAAATGATATGTCTCTCCGCGTAGCACGACGCCAAGCGCGACATAACCGTCAAACTGTTCGCTATCAATTGCCAGTGAAATGGCGCCGGGCACTTCCAGCGCACCCGGAACAGTCAGCACTTCATAGCTATGCCCCGCAGCATTCAGCGCCGATTTGGCACCGTCCAGTAACATGTCATTCAAATGATCATAAAAACGCGCTTCGACGATCAGAAATTTGGCCATATTGTATACTCTCGATTTTTTGGTCTGGTAATACTCGGACAAGGGCGACTTTATGCCGCCTGACTTTCCTCTATGGCTTCACCATCGGGAATCGCCCGCTGACCTATAATACGCAGGCCATAGGCGTCCAGCCCTACCAGATCGTGATTGGTGTTGGACAGCAATTCCATGTCGCTCACGCCCAGCTCGGTCAGTATCTGTGCGCCAACACCATAATCGCGAAGCTGCTCCATATGCGGCCCTTCTTCGCCAGCCAGTTTACGCACCTGATTGGACAGGAATTGCCTGCTTTGCTGGGTAATGAACACGATCAGCCCCGCGCCTTCTTCACCGATGATCTTCATACATTCGGACAATGTGCGTCCGCCCGGCCCGGTTCCGCCGAAAATATCGCTAAACAGCGTCATAGCGTGCATACGAACCAATGTCGGCTTATCGGGATTGATATGTCCTTTTTGCAGTACGATCTGCTCGGTTTCCGTAGCAGTGTTATAATAGGTGATGGCTTTCCATTCTCCGCCCCACCGGCTTTCAAAACTGGCTTCGGCCCGGCGCGACGCCAAGTGATCGTTACGCAGACGGTAAGCGATAAGATCACGGATAGTTCCGATCTTCATTCCGTGATGCTGGGCAAATTCGATCAGGTCATCGAGCCGCGCCATTTCGCCGTCATCCTTCATGATCTCGCAGATCACACCGGATGGATTAAGCCCGGCCAGACGCGAGACATCGACAGCCGCCTCGGTATGGCCGGCGCGAACCAGCACACCGCCATTACGCGCTTGCAGCGGAAAGACATGGCCGGGCGTTACAATCTCGTTTCTGCCTTTGGTGCCATCAATCGCGACAGCTACCGTGCGCGCACGATCAGCCGCGGAAATGCCGGTTGTGACGCCGTCGCGGGCTTCAATCGATGTGGTAAATGCCGTTTCATGAGCAGTGCGGTTATTCTGGCTCATCATATCTAGGCCAAGTTCCTGAACCCGGTCTTTTGCCATGGCAAGGCAGATGAGCCCGCGGCCATATTTGGCCATGAAGTTGATCGCATCGGGAGTTGCCATCTGCGCTGGGATGATGAGGTCACCTTCATTTTCGCGGTCCTCGTCATCGACCAGGATATACATGCGGCCATTGCGCGCTTCGTTGATGATTTCTTCCGCAGTGGCCATCACGCCGCTGCCGCCCCGGGAAAGATATTTTTCCAGCTTGCCCAAAGTTTCAGCGGTCGGATTCCAGTCGGGTTGCCCCAAAGCACGCAAGCTGTTAGCGTGAAGACCAGCGGCGCGGGCCAGACCAGCGCGCGTTTCCTCGCCAGATTCGATCAGTTCGATCAGTTGCTCTATCAATATCTTGCTCATGCTAACACCTCAATCAATGGGAATATCACATTAGTATCACATCACAATGTGATGCGTCCAGCGATTTTTAACATTCAATGTGATGGGGTGCGTGTATTTTATAAGCTTATAGAAAAGCCCGTAATTCTCCAACGAACTGGTCAAACTGGTCATGGTGTAACCAGTGCCCGGCATTGGCGAAACTTTTAACCGTGACATTGTCGCCAAAATATTTGATTCGCCCGTCCTTCTCCGGATTGCTCGCCCAGCTATCATCGCCATAGTGCAATTGGGTCGGGCAGGTAATGTTACCCCATAATTTGTGAATGTCGGACTGTTGCAGATCAACCGAATCCCAGTGCTGCACATAGGGATCGAATTTCCAGCTATAGCTGCCATCCTCGTTCCGGATTACCGCGTGGGTGGTAAGGTGACGGGCCTGTTTGTCGGACAAATGGCCGTTTTCCTCCTGCATCCGTTTCAGCGCGTCTTCAAAGGTAGCGTAACGCCTCATCTGGCGGCCAGCAGCGTTGCGCTTTTCCTCGATCGAATTGCGAACGCGCTGAAGCTGTCCGGTTTTTTCACGCTCAACGAGCATATCCGGACCAGGTCCAAGCCCTTCGATGGCAACCAGCCGCCGCACTGTATCGGGATAAAGACCCGTATAGCGCAGCGCGATATTACCGCCCATGCTGTGCGCGACAATCGTGACCGGCGACAAATCAAGCTGATGAATAAGCTGCGCCAGATCGGTAACCATCGCCATGATCGCATAATTGCCGTCCGTGCTCCACTGGCTGTCACCGTGGCCGCGAACATCAGGCGCAATAATATGCCAGTCCTCACGTAGTTCCTGCGCTACCCAGTCCCAGTTGCGGCAATGATCCTTGCCCCCGTGAAGCAGGATCAACGGCGGTTTCTCCGCATTACCCCAATCGGCATAATGCAGGCGAAGCCGCTGGGAAAAATAGCTATGCGATGCAGGGCCGGCCAGATCCATATTTTATCCTGTAACTTTGTATCGAAAATATCTTAAAACCATGTTTGGCAGTGTAGCCCAAGACAAAAATAACCCCGCCCGAGATTAAACCCGGGCGGGGTGGTCCATAAACTAAGGTTAAACGGCAGTAAGCGGCGGCTCTGGCGACAGTTTGTCCCCCGGGGTGACCTGCATACCAAGCGCCTTTGCTACACCCTCGCCATAAGCAGGGTCACAGCGGGCACAATTATCGATGTGGCGCTGTTTAATAAAGTCAGGAGCATCGCCCATCGCGCCCGCCGTATTGTCGAACAGTGCCTGTTGTTGCTCGGCGCTCATCTGCTGGAACAGCTTGCGCGGCTGGGTGAAATAATCGGCATCGTCCTCACGAAAGTCCCAGAAGTCGGCGTCTCCGTTAATCCGCAATGGCGGCTCCCGAAATTCGGGCTGCTCTTTCCACTGGTTGAAACTGTTGGGCTCATAATGCGGTATGCTGCCATAATTGCCATCCACCCGGCCGCGGCCATCGCGATGGTTGCTGGATACCGGGCAGCGCGGGGCGTTTACCGGAATCTGGTTATAGTTGACGCCAAGCCGGTAGCGCTGGGCATCGGCATAGTTGAACAGGCGGGCCTGCAACATCTTGTCAGGAGACGCCCCGATTCCGGGGACCAGGTTCGATGGAGCGAAAGCGCTTTGCTCCACATCCGCAAAAAAGTTCTCCGGATTGCGGTTCAGTTCAAACTCGCCGACCTCGATCAGCGGATAGTCTGCCTTGTACCAGACTTTCGTGAGGTCGAAGGGATGGAAGCGATAGGTTTCCGCGTCTTTCTCCGGCATCACCTGGATGAACATCTTCCACTTCGGGAAATCCCCGCGTTCAATCGCGTCATACAGGTCACGCTGGTGGCTTTCGCGGTCGCCGCCGACCAGCTTTGCCGCTTCAGCGTCGGTCAGATTCTCGATGCCTTGCTGGGTCCGGAAATGAAACTTCACCCAGAACCGTTCGCCAGCCTCGTTATAAAAACTGTAAGTATGGCTCCCGAAACCATGCATGTGGCGATAGCTTTTCGGAATGCCGCGATCAGACATGACCACCGTCACCTGATGGAAAGACTCTGGCAGCAATGACCAGAAATCCCAGTTGTTCGTCGCCGAACGCAGGTTCGTGCGCGGATCGCGTTTCACCGCCCGGTTTAGGTCAGGGAATTTCCGCGGATCACGAAAGAAAAAGACCGGCGTGTTGTTGCCGACCATGTCCCAGTTGCCTTCTTCGGTATAGAATTTCAGCGCAAAACCACGAATATCCCGCTCGGCATCAGCCGCGCCGCGCTCACCCGCAACGGTCGTGAAGCGGGCAAACATCTCGGTCTTCTTGCCCACTTCTGAAAAGATGTTCGCACGCGTATATTTCGTGATGTCGTTTGTAACGGTAAACGTCCCGAAAGCGCCCGATCCCTTGGCATGCATCCGCCGCTCGGGGATCACTTCCCGGACAAAATTGGCGAGCTTTTCATTGAGCCAGACATCCTGCGCAAGCAAAGGCCCGCGCGGTCCAGCGGTCAGCGAGTTCTGGTTCTCTGTAACCGGAGCGCCAAATGCTGTCGTAAGATGCGTGACAGGACATTTGTCGCGATTATTGGGCGTATCAGACATAGTGAACTCTCCTATTTTGTAGGTGCAAAACCTGCTTGGAGTCTTATGTCAAATTAAACTGGCCACTTCCAGAGCTATATTTTTGAACATTGCGAAGTTCCGGAGTTCAGAGGGAAAGTATCTCGATCGCAACCCGCTCCGAAGATTCCAGCGCACCTTCAAGCCCGCGAGCACCGACAGCCGTGTGTTCGCCGCAGAAATGGAGGCGTCCAACCGGTTCGGACATGGTCGCACTAAAGGCTGCGATCTGGCCGGGTCCGAAATAGGAAAAGGCGCCCATGTTAAACCGCTCTGCAGTCCAGCTGTGAAGATAAGCGCCTTTAACCTTGCCTTTTGCAGCCGGACGCAATGCTTCAAGCCGCTGGACGACGAGCGCAAGCGCATCTTCCTTACCCAGCCTGTCCCAATATTGCGCCAGATGGCCGCGCGCCTGTACCGTCAAACCTGTAATCTCGTTCGGATCAGCGCCAAAGCGTTGCGGCATCACCACCCCCAATCGATCATCCGTCCACATTGCCGGTGAAGCTTCATCATCTTCCCAGAAAGGCTCGGTCACAGTCAGAAACGCGATGCTGAGCGGTTGATATTTAAGTTCTGCCACTGCCCTCGCCTGCGGACCGCTCAGGCCTGGCCGGATGGCGATATTACGCAATGTCGGCAAAGGCAGCGAACAAATGACGCGCGGCGCTGAATAAACCGACCCGTCGGCACAGCGTACTTCTGCCTTATCGGTTAGATTGTCGATTGCGACCACATCCTTACCGAACAAAATGTCACCTTTTAGCAGCTTGGCCATCCCGTTGGGAAGATTGATGTTGCCACCTTTTACCGCCAGCATACGCGGACCGGCCGCTATCTGCCCTTTTACGAAACCGTCGTTAAACTCCAGCATAAGCGCCGAAACATCATAAGCCGAGGTTCCGTAATAAGGCGACAGGCTGACAAGGTTGATCGCGGCGTCACTTAGCCCCTGTGTTTTCAGGAAGCTATAAAGCGAGATGTCCAGTTTCGCGTTTGACGGGTCGTTCCATAGACCGCCATCGGGCAGCCGGTTATGTTGCGACACCATTTTGCCGGTGACCTCCCATGGCATTGATCCTTTCAACTGGTCAGGAAAGGGATTGAGCGGCGATGTAGACCATTGTTCCCGCGTAATACGCCGGCCATCCAGATAAAGTTCTTGTTGAGGGCCACCACGAAAGCGTGGGACGAGATTTTCGAGCTCGACGCCAGCCCGCATAGCCGCGTCAATTCCGCGGCCATAACCTTCGCCCATCGAGTTGAAGCCCATTTCAGGATAGCCGGGCTGGTCTTGTAGTGTGAAGACACGCCCGCCAACGCGTTGCCGCCCTTCGAGCAGCAAAACTTTCAATCCTTGCTCTTCCAGTAGCCAGGCCGCGTTCAATCCCGATACACCGGCACCCAGAACAATGACGTCAACGTCTTTGGGCTTGCCCATGCGTGCGCTTGCACGTTCCGCCATTAACGTAAGACCCAGAGCAGCAGCCCCCATTCCGAAGTCGCGCCGTGTAAGCTTCACCGAATTTTCTCCTTATTACGGCTAATCTGGTACGGTCACGGCATGTCCACGACAATCTTTCTGCACCATATATTCAACTGGCGAATAGCTACTGCCCAGGTGATTGACGCATCACACTCCAGCTATACCAATGGTAGACCCAATCGCAGACCGTTCAGCTGGCAGAAACCCGTAGCAAGCCAGTTTAGTCAGCGTTGCAGATGAAGGAGCGCTGATGACTTTACCGTTTCCCGATCGCTTAACGGGCCGTCCGAGTGACAGGGTATTGTGCCAACGGCGGGATTAAAATCTGCGGGACTATAGGCATTTTAGGATAAGCTTATATTGCCTGATTAACCTTTGAATATAATGATGGAGGATGCACTGAAACTGCTTTCGAAAATAATGGTCACCTGCATGGTGGCAGTTTCTCCCGCTGCGGCTTTTGCGCAGGCAGGGGTCACTTTTGATCCGTTGATCGCTAATTCTATGAACAGCGAGCGCCTTACGATCAAGCAACTACGCGCCAAATATCAGGATGAGCAAAGCCGCTATATGAAGATCGGCGATGTGGAAGTGCATTATAAAGACGAAGGGCAAGGCCCTGTCATTTTGCTGGTGCATGGATCGCTCAGCACAATGCGTACCTGGGATGGTGTAGTTGAAAAGCTGACGGACCGTTACCGCGTGATCCGTTTCGATCTTCCCGGCTTTGGTCTGTCGGGCCATATTTCCGGCAAAGCTGTGGCTGAAATGCAGCCAACCGATATTCCGCAAAAACTTCTGGAAAATTTGGGCGTCACCAAAGTGGCTGCTGCATCAGGCGTATCCAGCGGCGGCACGATGGTGGCCATATTGGCGGCCAAGAATCCGGGGCTGGTAGATCGGCTTATATTGTCGAACATGCCGTCTGATCCGGTCAGAACCGACCATATGAAACCGCATGCTGAACTGGTTTCCGAGCTTGAAAAGGCGCGCGAGACAGGATTCCAGGCACCAAGCTACTGGAAGGAATTTTTCAAATTCTATTTCGCTGTTCCGGAGCGTGCGACACCTAAACTGCTTGGCGAATATTATGATTTCAACCGCCGCGTGCCGGAAAAATATCCGATATCATTTATTGCGCAGGTCAAGGATGGCAAAGAAACAACCCCGCTGTTCGCCTCTTTGAAAATCCCGGTGCTTTTAGTCTGGGGGAGTGCAGACCCCTTGCTGCCAGATTCCGCGGCCAACAAGCTGGGAGAATATCTGGAACAGGCCAAGGTATCGAAGCTGTTCATGTCTGATGTCGGACATTATCCGCCGCTGGAAATTCCGGGTCGCTTTGGCGAGATTATCGGTAATTATGTGGGTGCTGTGACGCCGGTACTCGAACCGGTCGAATAGCCGCAGTGAACATTACGGAATGAAAGGGCGGGCCTGCGGGTTCGCCTTTTTTTTACGTGAACGGCTTGATGGCGAAATTATCCATTTGCACGATCAGAGACGGGCAAAGTCTGTGCTCCGCGCGCCAATCACTGCTTATGTCAGGAATATACCTTTATATAGACATTATATAGAATTGCGGGCGAGCTATTAAGGCCCGCCCGCTTCATTGAAATCTTTCAGATGAG
>JADMKQ010000227.1 GCA_015478735.1 Sphingorhabdus sp.
GGGCGGGGGACATATCGGGATCGGCATAAAAGCGGGCGACGTCCTCGAACGCCAGACGCTTGGCTTCGGTGATGTAATGCAGCACTTCGGCGCTGCCACGTGGATATCGGGAAAGGTCGATATTCTTGAGGATGTTCGCCATTTGCAGCGCGGCAAAGCCCTGGCTATTGGGCGGCAGCTCGCATAGTTCATAGCCGTTGCGATAGCTGACGCAGCCCGGCTCAACCCACTTGCTGTCATGCGCGGCCAGGTCTTCGTAGCGCAGATTGCCGCCAATCCGTTTGAAATAGGCGTCTATCGTCCGGGCAATCTCGCCTTTGTAAAAAGCATCGCGACCGCCTTCGGCAATCATGCTCAACGTATTTGCAAGATCGGGGTTCTTGAACATCTCTCCTGCCTTGGGAGCACCGTTCGCAAAATAGGTTTTCCGGGCATTGTCAAACGTGCCGATCATTTCGAGATTTTCTTCAAACCGTTCGAGATTGCTGGCATAGTAATAGCCGATGACCGGCGCGATGGGGTGGCCTTCCCTGGCATATTTTATGGTCGGGGCAAGAATGTCGGCCATGCTCAACTTGCCGAAACGATCATGCATCTCGAACCAGCCATCGACCGTTCCCGGCACTGTGACAGGCATTGGACCAAATGGCGGAATGATCTTGCTGCCACCTAGCTGTTCGATAAACTCTGCATATGATGTGCCCATCGGGCTTTTGCCTGATCCATTGAGGCCATATAGCTTTTGCGTTTTCGGGTCCCAGATAATGGCGAACAGATCGCCGCCAATCCCGTTGCCGGTCGGCTCCATCAGCCCAAGCGCCGCGTTGGCAGCAATCGCCGCGTCCACGGCTGTGCCGCCCTTTTGCAATATATCAATCGCGATCTGGCTGGCCAGCGGATGAGCCGTCGCCGCCATGCCATTCGCCGCATAGACGGGGCTTCGCGACCAGGCTTCGCCAACGGGGCGTCCCCCCGCACCTATGTTCCAGACCGGCTTTGCTGCTTCCGCCTCTGCATTTTGGGCTGATGCCGGAACGATGGATGAAGCGATGAGGAACGTGGAAGCCAGCAGTGCCGGGAATAGAGTTATATTCATAAGACGCCCCTTGTTTTGATATTTGCTTATCCGGATCATCATGCACTTTAACTGCCGCAGGCTCAGTATCAACCTGTTTTGAAAAGCGGACCGCGCACGATAATCGTCACGACCCGGCAATCATGATGCTTGACTTAAAATTAAACATCACTATGTTGCATCGCAGCAAAGGTAGATATTCAGATTTGGATATGTGTCTGGCGAAAGTTCAGCGTGAGAGCTGGTCATTAAAAACCATCTCGAACCATCGCCTCATTGCTTCCCAATTTCTCGGCAGCCTGATCACGCGGGTCGTCTTAACCGACGGCGGACACGCGCATGGCAATGATGCTGTGTGGTATATCGCTCGCTGCTATTTTTAAGGTATTATTTTTGACTAAATTTTCTGATTTCGCTCTAGCGGAACCTATTTTGACGCGCGTAACCGAGGGTGGTTACACAACGCCATCCCCCATTCAGCAGCAGGCCATTCCGCCCGCGCTGGAAGGCAAGGACATTCTTGGTATTGCGCAAACCGGCACGGGTAAGACCGCTGCTTTCTCTCTCCCCTCCATCCACCACCTGCTGAATAACAAGCGCAAAGCCGGACGTTTTGAATGCCGGATGCTGGTGCTTGCACCTACGCGGGAACTGGCACGGCAAATCGCAGACAGCATGACCGGCTATTCAAAAGGGTTGGGTATGTTTGTGACCTCTGCCTTTGGCGGTGTTCCGATTAACCGGCAAAAGCGGATATTGGAACGCGGTGTCGATGTGCTGGTTGCAACGCCCGGTCGTTTGCTTGATCTGGTTGACCAACGCTGTCTCAATCTTTCGAAGGTCGAGATACTCGTGCTCGACGAAGCCGACCAGATGCTGGACCTTGGTTTCATCGTTCCGCTGAAAAAGATCGTTCCGCTGCTTCCGAAACAGCGTCAGAGCCTGTTCTTCTCGGCAACCATGCCCAAGACGATTTCCGAGCTGGCTGACCAGTTCCTGACCAATCCGGTTCAGGTTTCGGTTGCCCCGCAATCGACCACCGCCGAACGGGTTGACCAGCGTGTCACCTATATCAATCAGGATGACAAGCAGCGCTTGCTCAAGGATTTCATTAACAAGGAAAATCCCGATCACATGCTGGTCTTTACCCAGACCAAACATGGCGCGGACAAGGTTGTGAAAAACCTGATGGCTGTCGGTATTCACAGTGCAGCAATCCACGGCAACAAAAGCCAGCCGCAGCGTGAACGCGCTTTGGGTGACTTTAAAAAGGGCAAGATCAACATTCTCGTTGCCACCGATATTGCGGCGCGCGGGATTGATGTTGATGGCATTACCCATGTCATCAACTTCGACATGCCGAATGTGTCCGAGCAATATGTTCACCGTATCGGCCGCACGGCACGCGCCGGGGCTTCGGGCATTTCCTATTCTTTCGTCGCTCCCGATGAGCGTCAGTTCCTGCGCGATGTAGTAAAGCTAACCGGTGTAAAACCCGATGTCATTGCCTTGCCGGAAGGCTATGATGAGCCTCCGCGTGAGGAAGTGGCGCCGCGTATCTATGGCCAAAAGCCAAAGAAATATGGTGCTACACCAACGCGCAGCGGCCCGCCAAAGAACAAGCATAGCGCCCGTAAAGGCCGTCCCGGCGGCGGAAGTGGCCGTGGTGGTCCCGGTTCCAAACGGAGCGAGGGCAGTGCGGATGGTCCAAAGCATTGGAACAACGGCGCAAAATCATTCAAGCGCCGCCAGGCACGCAACGCAGACGCTTAATCGCTGCACAATATACTGGAGTCTGACAGGTGGGAAATTTCCTCATCTGTCAGGCCCAGCCAGCTTTTGAGCGCGGTGACATTATGTTCGCCGCGCTTTGCTGTTGCGGCGTTGCTATCAATGCCGCTTTTCGATTTTGAAAAACGATAAGGGGACTGCACCGTCCGGCGCGCATTACCGGCATCATCGGTGACATCGACAATCGTACCCAGCGCCTTGATACTCGGCTGTTCATAAACTGCCGGACCAAAGGGATGCACTTCTCCCCAGGCCAGATTGAGCCGGTCCAGCGCTGCGATCAGCGCGTCAAAGCTTTCATAAGAGAGAATATGCTTCTCGATCGCCTCGCGACGAAGCTTAACCTTGGTTGCTATGTCCGCTCCGGCCGGTGTCGGGTCGCTCAAACCGTCCTTGGTGGAAAAAACTATCCATAGCCATTTCAAATCGCCGGTTAATATAAGCCTGCGGCCTTCCGGCACATTCCAGACCAGATTTTCCGGCTCTTTTGGCCAGATATTATCCAGCGCAAGATGGGCATAATCATCCGACGAATGCAACGCATTGAGCATGGCAAGGTCGATATATTGTCCTTCGCCCGTCTGATCGCGCATGCGTAAAGCGGACAAAATGGCGATAATGCCGTGGAGCGAACTGTAACTGTCGGCCATGGCAAATTGCATGTCCGTGGGGTGACCGCCGCTCATCTCTACCTGACGCGCGATCAACCCGGTTTCTGCGTGAACCACCGGAGCATAGGCGGCCTTTTCCCGCTCCGGACCTGTCTGGCCGTAACCGGATATGGACAGCATCACCAGCCGCGGGTTGACCTTGGACAGGTCATTCCAGCCAATGCCGAACTTATCCATGACGCCGGGACGGAAATTCTCGACGACAATATCGGCTTTGGCGGCCAGCTTTTTAATGACATCCGTGGCTCCCTCGGCTTTCAGGTCGATGCAGATATTCTGCTTGCCGATATTCATCTGCAAATAATTGCCGCTGACACCGCTCTCCCGCTTGAACAGCTTGCGGGTCACATCGCCTTCCGGCGGCTCGACCTTCAGAACCTCGGCACCAAGATCGGACAATATTCGTGTGGCATAAGGACCGGCCACAACGCGCGAAAAATCCAGGACTTTCAGCCCCGCTAATGGAAAATCTGCCATTGTTATCTGATATTAAAGTTTCATTTGCTGTTTGATGGTCTTTTGCGTCGTCTCGCCATAGGGCGGCATGAAGCCGGCAATCTTGGCAATGTTCATTTTGGGCTGGCGGAAAACCGCCTTGGCATGGCTAAACTCTTTAAAGCCGTCATGCCCGGTATAGGCCCCCATACCCGAAGGACCAACGCCCCCAAAGGGCAGGTCATGCTGTGCAATGTGGAAAATCACGTCATTAACCGTGACGCCGCCGGAAATCGTCCGGTCGAGCACCTTGCGTTTGTCCGTCTCCGTCTCGCCGAAATAATAAAGGCCCAGCGGACGGTCATGATCGTTCACATAGTCGATCACTTCATCAAGATTGCGGTAAGTCTTGACCGGCAGAATTGGTCCGAAAATCTCTTCCTGCATCACGCGCATGTCATCATTGACATTTTGCAGCACCGTCAGCGGCATTTTATTGCTGTTGGTGTTCGAGAAATCCTCATCACCCGGATTAACCTCGGTCCGCTTTGCCCCTTTGGCTACAGCATCGTCGATCAGGCTCTGTAGCCGCTCCCGGTGGCGGGCGTTGACGACAGAGGTATAGTCATCATTGGCGATCAAGGTCGGATATTGCTCGGCGACATTGCTCGCAATCCCGGCGACAACTGCTTCTTCCTTGTCATGCGGCACCATCAGATAATCGGGCGCCAGACAGATTTGCCCGGCATTCATCATCTTGCCGAGGGCAATGCGCTGTGTCGCTTTTTGCACATCCGCATCAGGGCCGATGATCGTTGGCGATTTCCCGCCTAGCTCCAGCGTTACAGGCGTCAGGTTTTTGGCCGCCGCCGCCATGACATGCCGCGCAATTCCCCCGCCGCCGGTGAAGATCAGGTGATCCCATGGAATCTCCGAAAAAGCCTTGCCCGTATCCGGACCGCCGGTAATCACCAGCATTTCTTCCGGAGCAAAATATTCCGACACGAGTTTCTTGACCAGTTCGCCGGTTTCCGGACAAAATTCGGAAAATTTAATCATCACCCGGTTGCCCGCTCCAAAGGCACCGATTGCCGGATCAAAAGCCAGGTTGATCGGAAAGTTCCACGGAGAAATGACACCCACCACGCCTTTTGGCTGATATTCCACAGCGCCGCTCGCGCCCAACAGGCCAAGCGGGAAATCCGCCTTGCGCTTTTCCGGCCGCATCCATTTTTTCAGGTTTTTCTTGTGATCCTTCGCATGGCCAACCACGGACATCAGGTCGGTCATCACTGTCTGCACAGGGCTGCGATGCCCAAAGTCATTGGAGACCGCCGCGCACAGATCATCCATATGGTCGATAATCATCTGCGCGGTGCGGTTGATCCGGTCCATCCGGGCTTCATAGCTGACGGGCAGCTCGGCATGAAAAGCATCCCTCTGCGCCCGAAACGCGGCCATGATCTCGTCTTTGCTTACTTCGCCCGCTGCTGCTTCCAATGCTTCCATGACTTTTCTCCTGCAAAGCGTCTTGATGCGCTTATTAGTTTTGGTTTCAATTAACCACTTAAACTAAATTTTTGCAGTTTGTCGAGGACGAACCTTCTGTTTAGTCTTCTATTTTTACTCAGATAGCGCCTTAATCGCTTCTGCCATCGCCATCGTCTGTTCGGCTTGCTGCAAATGGAGTAATTCTGTCATTTTTCCGTTCACGGTAATCACCCCTTTGCCCGCATTTTCCGGATCTTTGAACGCAGCAATAATGGCCTGTGCCTCGGCAATTGCATTCTCGTCCGGAGCAAACTCACGATTTGCAATGTCGATCTGCCCCGGGTGGATCAGCGTTTTTCCGTCAAAGCCATAAGCATTACCCTGACGACATTCCTGCTCCAGCCCCTCCGGATCGTTGAAATCATTATAAACGCTGTCGAGTATATTCATCCCGAAAGCCCGTCCAGCCATGATGGTCTGGGCAATAGCAGGCATAAACAGTGCCCGATCCTGCTGCGCGCGCATTTCCTTGGCGAGATCGTTAAAGCCCATGACAAAAGTCGTCAGCCGCGTGGAGTCCGCAGTTTCGGCAATTTCGGTAATGTTCAATACGGCCAGAGGCATTTCAATCATCGCCCAAAGCTGCATATCTTCAGCAGCACCAGCCTTGTCCATAAGGGCGGATATCTCCAAAATATCAGCAGCGCTTCGAATCTTGGGAACGAGAACAGCATCCGCCTTGCTGGCACATATCCGCTGAATATCGGTGTCAAACCAAGGCGTATCCATGGCATTTAACCGGACAACCATCTCCCGCGACCCATATCCTCCGGCTTCCAGCGCTTCAAAAGCCCGATCACGCGCACTATCCTTAGCATCCGGCGCAACCGCGTCCTCAAGGTCCAATATGATAGCATCCGCCGCCAGCGTCTTTGCCTTTTCCAAAGCACGGGCATTGGATGCAGGCATATAAAGACAGGAACGGCGCGGGCGAAAAGATGTGTTGGTCATAGCCGGATGCGTATCACCACGATGGCCGGTGGGAAAGCCTGAACTTGCAGAAAGTCTTATTCCAATTATGCCAAAGGCTTATGGAATGTAACGAAAGCTCTAGCTCGCAAGCCGCAAATCACCAACGACTTGCACATTATCCGGCTGGTCCGGCCATATTCCGCGCGTGTCATAGACGACTTTTCCTGCCCGTTCATCCAGCGGAATGGATTTGAACATATCATGATCCGTTAGCGTGATGATCACCGGGCAATTTTCAAGGGCTGTATCAATGTCGATCAGTTCGGCGCCTGTGCCGTCAAATGCGGCGGGCAGTTCGCTGGCATAAGGCTCGACAATCTTGATACGGCTGCCATAGCGGCGTGCAAGTTTGGCGGCTATTTTCAGGGCAGGGCTTTCCCGGAAATCATCAATATTGGCTTTAAACGCCAGTCCAAAGCACGCGACCGGCACGGCAGGCAATTCGTCAATCATCAGCGATGCCTGTTCCAGGACATGTCCGGTTTTTCCATCGTTCACTTCGCGGGCAATGCGGATGAGCGGCGTATCGTCCGGAGCGCTGTGGATGATGAACCAAGGGTCCACGGCGATGCAATGTCCGCCAACGCCCGGGCCGGGCCGCAATATATTGACGCGTGGGTGACGATTGGCAAGGCGGATCACTTCCCACACGTCCAGTTCCATCTTGTCAGCGACAATGGAAAGCTCGTTGGCAAAGGCAATGTTCACATCGCGGTAGCTGTTTTCGACAAGCTTTGTCATTTCCGCTGCACGAGCGGATGTGGTGACACATTCTCCGCGCACAAAGCGACGGTAGAAACCCAATGCCTTGCGAGCACAACGAGGGGTGATGCCACCGATGCACCGGTCATTATTGGTCAGTTCTTCCAGTATTTTGCCCGGCAAAACCCGTTCCGGGCAATAGGCAATGGCTATGTCCGGTATTTCATTGGTCAAACCGGGTACTTTAAGGTCGGGCCGCAACTTGGCGATCAGGTCGCGCACTTTTTCTGTGGTACCGACGGGCGAAGTCGATTCCAGAATGACTATATTGCCCGTTTTCAAAACGGCCGCGACATTGGTGGCCGCGTCCATGACATAGTTGATATCAGGGACATGAGCATCTTCGAAAGGGGTGGGCACTGCGATTACAAAAACATCCGCAGGCTCGGTCTTTAAGGATGCCCGCAAATTTCCGCGCGAAACTACGCCTTGAACCAGCCCTTCAAGGTCAACTTCCTCGATATGGATTTTCCCGCTGTTGATGGTGTCAACAACACCGGCCATCACATCGACGCCAAGGACCGGGCAGCCAGAGCGCGCGATTACAGCAGCGGTCGGCAAGCCGATATAGCCAAGGCCCATTACACAGACGGATGGTTTTTCGTCGAGAAGCATGTTCGCAAAGTCTCCTGATCGCACGCTGTTTGCAGTGGCGCGATTAATTCAGGATTGGTGATATCCGAACATCGTAAATATTTAGGTAATGGAGCGAGAGTCTAAGCGTTTAGTGTTGGCTATCCACAGGGAGACTGGACATAGGCTTTATGAACATAGGCTTTGCTCGATAATGTCCGCAATCCGGTCACTGGCCTTGCCATCGCCGAACGGATTATGGGCCTTTGCCATCGCATCATAAAACTGCCTGTCGTCCAGCAGCTTATTGGCCGTTGTGACGATCAAATCCTTATCGGTGCCAACCAGTTTCGCCGTGCCCGCCTCTACGCCTTCCGGACGTTCGGTTGTATCGCGCATCACCAATACCGGCTTGCCCAAGGCGGGGGCTTCTTCCTGCACGCCGCCGCTATCGGTGAGCATGAATGTGCAGGCATCCAGAAGCGCGACAAAATTGGGGTAATCAAGCGGCTCGATCATTGCGACATTGTCCAGACCGCCCAGGGCTTCATTCATGATCGCCCGGACATTGGGGTTCAAATGGACCGGGAATATCAGGGCAACATCATCCCGCTGTGCGATTTCGCGCAAGGCAGATGCAATGTTGGATAAGCCATCCCCAAAATTCTCACGCCGGTGACTGGTGACGCCGATAATTTTTTTGCCGGAAAACCTTTCAAAATGAGCTTTTAATCCTTCATCCAAGAAATGGCTGTCCCGGTTTTTGTCAACCGCCGCCAATAATGCGTCAATCACAGTGTTTCCGGTGATGCTGATCTGTTCGGCCGCTATGTTTTCCTTTTGCAGCGCCCCGGCAGCGGTTTTCGTTGGAGCGAAATGCTGATCGGCAATGGTGCCGATAATTTTGCGGTTCACCTCTTCGGGCCAGGGGTGATAAATATTATAGCTTCGTAATCCAGCCTCAACATGACTAACGGGGATTTTGCGGTAATAAGCGGCAAGAGCGCCGCACATTGCGGAGGCTGTATCACCTTGCACGATCACGCGGCTTGGGCTGATTTCGTCCAGCGTTTGGCCGATTGCTGTCAGCAAACGGCCGGTAAGCTGGTCGAGGCTTTGATCCGCTCGCATAATATCCAGGTCATAATCGGGCACGATACCGGCTATATCCAGAACCTGATCGAGCATTTGGCGGTGCTGGGCAGTGACACAGCTTATGCTGTGCAGGCCGCTGCGTTTTGACAGCGCGTCTATTACCGGAAACAGCTTAATAGCTTCTGGTCTGGTCCCGAATATTGTTACCACTTTGGGCTTTGTTGATTGGCGGTTTTCCATGGGAAATCCACTACCGGTCTTTACCTAAAAATTAGATAACGGCAAAAGCGGGCTGATGTTCATTGACGGTAGTGGTTCTCTTCGCCAAATGGCCCTGTATGGAATGGCTAGAAATCAAAATATGGTTGATAAGCACGACGGGGCTCGACCGCGATGCGCTGCATATCTATTGCGCGCTGGTTATCCAGCTTTTCTGCGCCCTGTTTTTTCGTCGGCGGCTGGGAAGCATCTGGCCGTGGATTGCGGTTCTGATCATAGCCACCATCAACGAATATCTTGATTATCAACGTGTTGGCACAAGCGAAGCGTCTATTCTGCTTTTTCAGGCAGAGGCTTATCGCGATATGTGGAACACGATGCTGCTGCCCACAATCCTGACGCTGATTGCGCGGTTCTGGCCGTGGTGGATGGTCAAAAAACCGGAAGAGAAAAAGACTTCTCGTTTCGATAAGCTTTGGTCAGAGCCGGGACGTTAATCACCAGTCAGTCGCTTTGCCGCGATTTCTTTGACCTTTTGCGACTGGCCTCTTGGCACG
>JADMKQ010000228.1 GCA_015478735.1 Sphingorhabdus sp.
TTTATCGTGATTTCCGAGTCGTGAAATGTTCCATTTCACTCGAAATCACTCTAGCCTCACCAACCCGGCACGAAATATTTCGGCGGGACGGCGCAGCCCCAATAGAAGCCTTGTCCGAAATCGGCGCCTAGCAGACGCGCCTGGGCCAGATGATGCTTGGTTTCGATCCCTTCGATCACCGAGCGCGCTTTGCGGCTGCGGCAGAAATCGAGCATCGAGGTGAGCAGCGACATGGGAAGATCACCGTCATAACAGGCATCGAAAATCGTCTTGTCGAGCTTTAGTTCATCAAACGGAATCTTCGCAATCCGCTCCAGATTGGCAAGGCCCGTGCCATAGTCATCAATCGAAATGCGCAGCCCATGTTCGCGCAATACGTGGCAAACAGCGGCCAGCCGGTCGACATCTACCACGCGCGATTCCTCGGTAATCTCCAGCATGAGTGTGTTGGGCGGGACATCGGCTTGTTTCAACCGGCTGATAAGCGCATCGACAAAGCGGCGATAGGTCATCAGGATCGCGCTGCAATTGAACGACACCGGAACCGTTTTGCCACGCTTGGCCAGCGCGGTGGCCAGACGGATGGATTCATCGATCACGACCAGCGTCGCCTCTACCTCTACCGCGACATCGACCAGATCGGAAAAGATGATCGCGGGGTTAAGCGCGCGGCGCGTCTTGATACGGGTCAGTGCTTCGTAGCCGACGATCTTGTCATTTTTCAAAGACTGTTTCGACTGGAACTCAACGGAGAGATTGGGCAGCAGCCGGTCGGTTTCCACCAGCGCTGTCACATAGTCATGATCGTTAACCGCGTGCCCGCTGACATCCGCCATCCGGCCTATCAGGTTGCACAGGGTCGGGACCGCATAAGGTTTTTGCAGGCGCTGGACCGTGCTGGCGCCGTCAAAAGCCAGATCATCGCCGCTATCCTTGGGATTGGGTGTCAATATGACCGGAAGAGATGATCGCAGCCCGGAAAAGCGGTCGAGCAGATCATGCCCGTTTTCCCGCATGCTTTTGGGATCAATGACCAGCGCATCCGCGCCAAAGACCAGGCTTGCTTCCTCGTCCAGTTTGGAAAACACACAGGCGACGGCAATATCATGCGCTTCCAGATCGTCCTGTAACGATCGGGAAAGCGCGTTTTCTTCTTCCACGATAATGACTTTGGCGGTTGCTGTCATCGGGATGGCGGCTTTGGTTTTCATTGGGGCTAGGGACATGGGATAAACTCCATGGTTCGGGGGATCGGGGGATTCGCAGTCGGCACCAAGCCGGGCGATATGTCAAACCGGAAAGTGAAAAAGGCAGCGGGGCGATCAGCTATTTCCTGCCGACGCGCCCGCGCCTTATATTCGCACTTCACGCATCGACATCTTGAAGCTGGTCGCGATATTCCTGCAAACGGGTGATACGCAGACCGCCCATGCCGGAACGGTGTATTGCCTGCTGCCAGGAGATAAGCTCCTCCAGCGACAGGTTATAGCGTTCGCACGCTTCGTCGGTGGTCAGCAGCCCGCCATTGACGGCTGCGACAACCTCTGCCTTGCGGCGGATGACCCAGCGCCTTGTATTCGCTGGCGGTAAGTCATGTTCGGCAAGGGCATCCCCTAACGGGCCGATAACTCTGGTGGCTTTGGATATTGTTTCATGTTTCATTTCGGAACCTCTAATTTTCTGCTCTTCAGCGCTACCCTGTTCCTATGCCCGTCCACTGAAATGGGCCGAAAATGTTAAACGCACCTTTATTGGAGTAGTTAACCACGCTTAACCACAATTTATGGCTCTGTTCCGCGTGAATCCGGTCAAACCGCAATTTTGCCCTAAAATCCGAATTTTATGTTTGACGCCTGTTGCTTATGAGAATAGTTCGCATTTTCATTCTCACCGAGGGAAATAGGGAAAACATATCATCATGAATCGTTTATCGCATCTGAACCGCACAGCCAGCCTGGGTCTTTTGGTTTTTGCCATGCACAGCGCACCGGCAATGGCTCAAAACGGCCAGAATGAAGGTGAAGAGATAAACGAAGGTAATCGCAATTCCGGCAGGCAAGACATTGTTGTCACCGCCATGCGGACCAATCTGCCGATCAGCGCACTGCCGGTTACGGTCGATATTGTCGATGCAGAGGAGCTTGCGAGCCAGGTTTCGATGAGCGGTTCGACCGTCGATGCGATTTCGGCGCTGGTGCCGTCTTTCTCTCCCACCCGTCAGAAACTGTCCGGAGCGGGCGAAAGTCTGCGCGGGCGTTCACCTCTATACGCGATAAACGGCGTGCCGCAGACCACTCCTATCCGCAATGGCTCACGCGACGGCCATACGCTCGACCCGTTTTTCGTCGACCGGATTGAACTGATTTACGGTGCCAACGCCCTGCAAGGGATTGGCGCAACCGGCGGCGTGATTAACCAGGTGCTTGTCGGCGCTCCGGATGTGGACGGCATTAGCGGACGGACATTGGTGCAAGCCTCTGCCGACAGCGGATTTGATGAGGAAGGTTTCGGCGGCAAAGTCGCTGCTCTTATCAATTATCGCTCCGGCGCGTTTGATGCCAGCATCGGTGCGACGTTTGAACGGCGCGGCGCGTTTTTTGACGGCCATGGCAACCGCATCGGGGTTGATACGACGCAGGGCGAGATCCAGGATAGTGACAGCTATTCCATCTTTGGCCGGTTCGGATACCAGCTTTCCGACAGCGCGCGCATTGAACTGGTAGCCAACCGGTTCAGCCTGGAAGGCAATGTCAATTATGTGCCCGTGGATGGCGACCGCGACGCCGGTATCCCATCGACATCCGTGCGCGGGACCACTCCTGGCGTCCCTGCATCCAACCGTAACGAGCTTATTTCGCTGTCTTTGACAGATGACAATCTGGGCGGCGGCACCTTTACCTTGCAGGCATTTTTCAACCGCTCGCGCGATATATTTGGCGGCAGCGATGCGGCTACGTTCCAGGATGCCAGCATTGCCCCTGTCGGGACGCTGTTTGACCAGTCCGCCAACCGCTCCCGCAAACTGGGCGGAAAAATCAGTTACGAACGCGAGGTGATCGACAATCTGACGCTGACCGCCGGATTTGACGCCCTGTTTGACAAAACCGAGCAAATTCTTGCCCAGACCGACCGGACATGGGTTCCGGAAACCGAGTTTCAAAGCCTTGCGCCCTTTGTCCAGGCGAACCTTGGCCTGTTTGACCGGCTGCTGACCGTGGCTGGCGGTGTGCGCTGGGAGAATGTCGAACTGAAAGTCGGTGACTTCACCACCCTTGCCAGCGCGGGAAACACGATGGTTGCGGGCGGCAATCCGAAATTTGACGAATTCCTGCCGAATGTCGGGGTGATACTTGAACCGATAAAGGGCATCCGCGTTTATGGCAGCTATGCCAAGGGCTATACCATTCCCGATGTTGGCCGCATATTGCGCGGCATCGATACACCGGGCGTGGACATCGACAATTTTCTGGACGTGAACCCGATTATCTCCGACAACCGCGAGCTGGGGCTGGAAGTCAAACGCGGGCCGCTGGATGCCAGCGTCACCTATTTCTGGTCTTCCAGTGATTTCGGCCAGCGGCTTGTGCTGAACGCCGATGGCATTTTTGACCTGCGCCGTGAAGCGGTTGAAGTCGAGGGCATTGAAATCAACCTTGGCGTGGAAACGCCGCTTCCCGGCCTGAAACTCGGCATTGGTTATAGCGACCTTACCGGGCGGGTGGATACCGATGATGACGGTGTAGTTGATGACGACCTGGACGGCAGCAATATTTCGCCAGACCGCTTCAACCTGTCCGCCAACTATCAGAACGGCCCGTTATCAGCCGTCGCGCAGGCGCAATTCTATCTGCCGCGCAGCTTTGCGGGTCAGCCAAACGACGCCAAGTTTGAAGGCTATACCTTGTTCAACGCGCAGGTGCGCTATGAAACCGGCCTTGGCGCATTCAGCCTGAGCGCGCAAAACCTGTTCGATGAATATTATATCTCTTATGACAGCGACACCGTGCGCACGACCGATGACGCCCGCTTTTATGCGGGACGCGGGCGGACAGTAACGCTGGGTTGGGACTGGCGTTTTTGATTAAATCGCTTGCCTGGATACACCGCTGGACCGGCGGGATTATCGGCCTGTTACTGGCATTGGTCGGGCTAACCGGGACGCTGCTGCTCTGGAAAGGCGCATGGATAGCGCTTAGCGTTCCGGTGTCGGGCAATGCCTACACCAACGACCCGGCGCAATTGGCCAGCGTCACGCAGCAGGTTATCGAGCAGTCCGAAAGGCAGGTTCACTATATCCGTTTCGCGGATGGCGAAGTTCCCGTCCATACGGTCAACACCGGCCCGGAATCCGGCTTCTACACAGACAGCAGCGGAGTCGCTCTAGCGTCATGGAACTCTATCTGGGACCGGGCGGAAATCGCGCTGTTTGATTTCCACCATTATTTCCTGATGGGCGAAACCGGAGAGATAATGGCCGGCATTGCTGCATTATTTGGCCTCGGTTTCGTGATAACCGGGCTGATAATATGGTGGCCAACGCGCAAGACTTTCAAATTCCGCCTCTGGCCCGCGCGCATGACGCGGCCGGCGATCATAAGACAGCACCGCGATCTGGGCGTTGTGCTCGCGCCGCTCCTGTTCTTTACCATGCTGACCGGCGCGATGATGACCCTGCCCCCCGTATCCCGGACGCTGTTAATGCCATTCTCATCACCAGCCGAGATGGAAGCGGCGACAGCAAAGCCCCTTATCAAGGCTGGCCCGATAGAAGATGCGCGCTGGGAGCTTATCATGACCCGCGCGCAGGAGCGTTTTCCGGGCGCAGTGGTGCGTATTGCCAGCTTCCCGCGTAAAGAGGGCGACCCTGTCACCATCCGCATGAAGCAACCCGCTGAATGGCATAATAACGGCCGGACGATGGTATGGTTTGATGGCCAGACTTCCGAAATCATCGGAACCGTCAATGCGCTTGCCCTGCCGCAAGGTTCACAGATTTCCAATCTCGTCTATCCTCTACACGCGGCCAAGGTCGGCGGGATATTCTACCGGACAGTGCAGACCTTTACCGGCCTGACGCTTGTCCTGCTCGGCAGTTTTGCGGTGTGGAGCTTCTGGTTCCGGCGCAAGGCCGCACCTGAAAAGGCTATGCGAACCAGCGCCGCATAATAGGCAATATAGCCAAATCCGTTTTTCCGGGCAGTGATTCTTTGAAATAATATTTCACACACTAGGGTAGAACGCCCCATGTTTCCGACGAAATAACACAATATTTCAACCCGCCGCGTAGAGCGGCCCTTTTACCGCTTAGCTCTGGAATGTTACATGATAACTACCATTTTTGAAACAGGCAGGGGGCTAACTACGGAGTTGAGTAAATGAAAAAACTGTCAATGATTACAGCCGCTTTTGGTGCCGCAACATTGATCGCTGCGCCGGGTTTCGCTCAGGAAACCCCGCCCGAAGAAGCAGCGCCTACTGAAGATGCTGCTACTCCTGAAGCTGCGCCCGCAACCATCGACACCGATGGCGACGGTGTAAATGACGCCTGGGACCAACGCGGTGACGGGAAAGCGGATAGCTGGGATACCGATGGCGATGGCGCCCCCGACGCTTTCGACCAGGACGGTGACGGGAAGCCGGATCCTAAATAGGCCCTGATCCCAATAATAAATAAAGCACGCCAGGGCCAACCGAACTAGGACGTGCTTAATGTGAGCGGTCAATCCGGGTAGTTTATCCTCCCCATCTGGATTGGCCGCCGCATTTGGATGAAAAGGAAGAGAGATCATGAAATATTTATTGAAGACCACATTGATCGCGGCACCTGCCCTGTTCGCGCTTGCCGCTTGTGATGCGCCGCCAGCCGAAGATCCGGCTCTGGAAAATGATAACGAAATGATCGTCCCGCCGGTGGAAGAGCCTCTTGATACAACGCCAATGGGCGACGCACCTGTGGACGGCAATCTGACCGGCGGCGAAGCGCCAGTAGCGGACCCGATGGACCCCGCTTATAATGCGGAAACCGATACACCGCCGATGGATGAAGAAGCCGCGACTGACACCACCGAAGAAACGACCACGACTGAGTAAGGCCGTTTGACGCTGGAGCGTTTTCGGGACGTAAGATTGGAATATATCCCATTACCGTCATTCCCGCGTAGGCGGTAATGACGAGTTACTGGAACAAAAAAGGCCCGGAGGTTTGAACCGCCGGGCCTCTTTCATTTAATCTATAACCTAACGATCAGCCAAACTGGTTCATCGTATTATCCGCGCCGCCTGCTTTCAGGGCCGCTTCACCGGCGAAATAATCCTTGTGATCGTCACCAATGTCGGAACCGGCCATATTCTGGTGCTTCACGCAGGCGATGCCCTGACGGATTTCCTGACGCTGGACGTTCAGAACATAGCCCAGCATGCCTTGCTCACCGAAATATTCCTTGGCGAGGTTGTCGGTTGACAGCGCAGCCGTGTGATAGGTTGGCAAGGTGATCAGGTGGTGGAAGATACCAGCCCGTTTCGCAGCGTCCGCCTGGAACGTCCGGATACGCTCATCCGCATCGACAGCCAGTTCGGTCGCATCATATTCGGCGCTCATCAGGTTTGCGCGGTCATAAGCGGTCACGTCTTTGCCTTCTGCTGACCATGCGTCATAAACCTGCTGACGGAAGTTCAGCGTCCAGTTGAACGAAGGCGAGTTATTATAGACCAGCTTCGCATTCGGGATGACTTCGCGGATCCGGTCAACCATTCCGGCAATCTGCTCGACATGGGGCTTCTCGGTTTCGATCCACAGCAGGTCGGCGCCGTGCTGCAGGGATGTGATACAATCGAGCACGCAGCGGTCTTCCCCGGTTCCTTCGCGGAACTGGAACAGGTTGCTTGGCAAACGCTTTGGCCGCATCAACTTGCCATCACGGTTCAGGATAACGTCGCCATTTTGCGCCGTTGCGGGATCGATTTCTTCGCAGTCGAGAAAGCTGTTATACTTGTCGCCCAGATCGCCCGGTTCCTTGCTGACCGCAATCTGCTTGGTCAGGCCAGCGCCCAGAGAGTCCGTGCGGGTAACGATGATGCCATCATCAACGCCCAGTTCCAGGAACGCATAGCGGCAAGCGCGGACTTTCGCCAAAAAGTCTTCATGCGGCACGGTAACTTTACCGTCCTGGTGACCGCATTGCTTTTCGTCGGACACCTGGTTTTCGATTTGCAGGGCGCAAGCACCAGCTTCGATCATTTTCTTGGCCAGCAAATAGGTTGCCTCGGCATTACCGAAACCGGCGTCAATGTCGGCGATAATCGGGACAACGTGGGTCTGGTAATTCTCGACCTCGTTGAGCAGGCGTTTTTCGGTCACCATGTCCCCGCTGTCGCGCGCCGCGTCAATTTCGCGGAACATGCCGCCCAGTTCGCGGGCATCGGCCTGACGCAAGAAGGTGTAAAGCTCTTCGATCAGCGCGGGCACGGATGTTTTCTCGTGCATCGACTGGTCAGGAAGCGGGCCAAATTCGCTGCGTAATGCGGCAACCATCCAGCCGGAAAGATAAAGATAACGGCCCTTTGTGCTGCCGAAATGCTTCTTGATAGAGATCATCTTCTGCTGACCGATAAATCCGTGCCAGCAACCAAGCGACTGGGTATAGTTGGCCGGGTTGGAATCATAAGCGGCCATGTCTTCGCGCATGATAGCGGCGGTATATTTGGCAATATCAAGACCGGTCTGGAAACGGTTCTGCAACCGCATACGGGCGACGGATTCAGCATCAATGCCGTCCCATGTGCCGTTTTGTTTCTGGATCAGCGCGTTGGTCTGATTAATATGGTCCTGATATGACATGGTCATCTCCTTTTGGGTGTCGGCTTTATGCAGCCGGTGAGTCGTCTTAAGCTATGCCCCCTTTTACGCTGGCTTTGGCGCGGACCGAAGCGCTGCGAAGTTTAACTGTAACGCTTTACAAAAATTTGTTGTATAGTTGTAAGGATATTACAAACCAACGAGTCGAGAGATGACCAAAGAGATGAAACGAGCTTGCCATGTCCAGTGAACGCCCCGTCTATATGGGTCCTCGCCTGAAAAGGCTGCGCCGTGATCTTGGACTGACCCAGGCGGATATGGCCGCCGATCTGGAAATATCGGCATCCTATGTTGCGCTGCTGGAGCGGAACCAGCGCCCGTTTACCGCCGATATGCTGCTACGCCTTGCCCGCACCTATAAAATCGACATGTCGGAACTGGCTGGCGACGGCGGGGAGGAATATACAGCGCGGCTGGGGTCGGTTCTGAAAGACCCGATGTTCGCAGACATAGACTTTCCGCAGTTTGACACGGCGGACGTGGCGACCAGCTATCCCGGCTTTACCGAGGCTATGCTTCGGCTTTACACCGCTTACCGCGAAGAACAGATGGCGCTGGCGGACAAGGATACCGGCGCGGGAGCGGGGAGCAGCAGCGTCGATGCCGATGCCGCAGATCCGGTAGCACAAGCACGGCGTTTTCTGGCCGCTCGCCGCAACAGCTTTTCCACGATTGACGATGCTGCCGAGCGCCTTGCCGAGACTGTGAACGGTCACGAAAGCATGATCGCGCACCTGAAAGACAAGCACGGCTTTCAGGTCCGTCGGCTGCCGTCCGATGTGATGATGGGCGCGACACGGCGGCTTGACCGGCACCGGCGACAGATATTGATCGACGATCAACTCGACCATGCCAGCCAGATGTTCCAGCTGGCGCTGCAACTCTCTTACCTCGAGCTGAAGGGCGAGATTGACCATGTGCTGAAAGATGGCAGCTTTACGACTGAAAGTAGCGAACAGCTCACCCGGCGCGCGCTGACCAGCTATGCCGCTGCGGCTTTGCTGATGCCTTATAGCGCCTTTGCCAAAGCGGTCGAGAAACGCCATTATGATGTCGAGGCTCTCGCCCGCCAGTTCGGGACCAGTTTTGAACAAACGGCCCACCGCCTCACGACCTTGCAGAAACCGGGGCAAGAGCGCGTGCCGTTCTTTTTCATTCGCGTCGATCCGGCGGGCAATGTGTCCAAGCGTCTGGACGGCGCGGGCTTCCCCTTTGCGCGGCACGGCGGCGCCTGTCCCTTGTGGTCGGTGCATCATGCTTTCCGGATGCCGCGTCAGGTGATTACGCAGTGGCTGGAGCTACCGGACGGGCAGCGGTTCTTTTCCATTGCGCGGACCGTGACCGCTGGCGGCGGGGAATTTGGCACGCCGAGGGTGGAGCGGGCCATCGCGCTGGGCTGCGCGGCGGAACATGCCGACCGCTTGATCTACACGCGCGACCGCACGGATATCAGTCCCGAAAAGGCGACGCCCATCGGGGTCACCTGCCGCCTGTGCCACCGCACCGAGTGCACGGCCCGCTCGGCCCCGCCGATCGGCCGCCAGATCCTGGCTGATGATATTCGAAAGACCTCGGCCCCCTTCGGCTTCACCAACACCTGAGGCGGAACCGATCGGCGCCTCAGGCGTCATCCGGCCAGGCGGAGCAGGACGGATGGCGCAGAAACTGAAGGTCTTTGCCTGGTCTGACGGCTTTCACGCCTTTACCGTGGCGACGTCCTCGAAGCCAAAAGCCCTGGCGGCCTGGGGCATGGGACAGGACATCTTCAAGTCCGGACTAGCCCGTGAAATCCACGACGGCGCCGCCTACG
>JADMKQ010000229.1 GCA_015478735.1 Sphingorhabdus sp.
GAGCACAACCTTGCCAAGGTTGGGGTCGAGGGTTCGAATCCCTTCGCCCGCTCCAGATTTTTCATGACTTCGCAGCGATTTGAGCCTTCTAGCTTCCCTTCGGGGGAGCAGATTTGCTTTGGTTTAGACCAGCGAAACCAGCTCCCGGAAGTCCGTTTCGCGGATAATTCGGATCGGTTGCCCCTTAGCGGTCAGGTCTTCGGCCTTGCGATGTTTGGAGCTCTTGCTGTGCCCAGCAAGGCGCTGCACGTCCATGTCTCCCACCACCAGCAGGGTGGTTTTCTTCGTGACGCCAGAATCAACCTCGCATCCGACAGAGGCAGCTAGGTCGGCCGCTTCGCGGCGGGGGATCGCCAGCGCCCCGGTGAACACGATCACCTCACCTTGAAGCGAGCCTTCGGGGTTGCCGTCGCGCTGTACGGCTGCCCCGGAGCTGCCACTCGACGGGTCGATGGGTTGCTTGACCCGCGTCAGCCAGCCGTCGAGGTCGAGCCCGGTCCTCTCCATCGCCGCGAGCATGATGTGTCCGGCCGCCTTCGCGTCCTCAAGAGCGTTATGGTGCTGGAACTCGTATCCAATCAGCCGACAGACATTTGCCAAGCCGTAGCCTCGGATCGCACACTCCGCCCAAGCGCGCCGCGCAACGCGAGCTGAATCTAACCAGGTGCAGACAGGAGCGGCAACTGCCCACCGGCTCGATGCTTGATGGGTGGCTACCCGGTCGAAATGCGTGTGGGTGACCGTGACCGCATCCTGCAACATTGCATGAAGCGTATGTGATGCTTCTGCATAGGTCGGTGCGCCGCGTACCATCGTCTGGTCGATGCCATGTATCGAGACGTTGATACCGTCGAAATAGTCTTGCGGATCGACCAAGGAATACCATTCTTCAACGACCCGGCCATTATCAAACCTTACCGCCCCAACAGAACAGATCGACGCCATGTCGGCATTGGCAGTCTCGACGTCTATTGCAACGAAATTCACTTGGCGCCCCTCCCCGTAATTGTCTCGGACTTGGAGAATACACGAAAAGCCACCCTAAAGTGAGGTGGCCTTGCTGCCAAAAATCATTCCAGATCACGGATTCCCGCGAGCAATGCAGCGCGGGAGATTTCGCCCACATGCTGCGCGCGGATAATGCCCTTGCTGTCGACAAACAGCGTGGCGGGAAGGCCCGCTGATCCGATAGCAGCGATGGCACTCTGATTTTGGTCCAGCAGAACATCTGCCGAAGTCAGGCGCTGGCTGTCCAGCCACTCTTTGACCTTGGCCACGTCTTCGCCCTGATTGGCGAGAATGATCGGCACCGGCGAACGCGCTGCTTCCTCGACCATCATCGGCATTTCGCGCCGGCAAGGCGGACACCATGTTGCCCAGAGATTGATGACAAATGGTTTGCCCTTCCGGTCATCCAGCGCGCTCACTTCGCCGCTTAGCGACTGGAACTCCAGACCCTGCGGCAACGGCTGTTCTGCGGAGATGATGAATAAGGACGAAGCGATAAGCGTAGCAGCGGCGCTTCCGGTGAGAGCCAGGCCCATCGGCAGCAGCGCGCTTGACTTGCGCAGAAACAGCACCAGCGCAATCGCGGCGGCAGCCAGTCCGATGAGCGGCGAGAATCCGCCCTGCCAGATGTATAATATGTTGAGCGGGTCGAGCGCATAAGAAGACCAGTTCTGCGCCACATAACCTACACGCGCAAAGACAAGGCCGATGAGCAGCGCATACCATGCGGCTTTATCACTGTCCTTGCCATGGCGGCGGCTGATCCAGCTTGCCGCTATCATGAAGATTATGATGCCGAGAACCGCGATCAATCGTTCCAGCGCCAGCGCCAGAGGGCCGATACTAATCATGATTTTTACGCTTCACCGCGTTCAGGCGGCATCGTCGTCGGGATCGGAATGGAACTCGTGCCAGAGGCCATTGAGAATGCCAAAGCCGACGGCCAGGCCAACGCCCAGAACCCAACTGAAATACCACATCGTCTTCGTCCTTCTTAATAATAATCGGGGTTGGAATCGACTTCTGCCATCGTGATGCGACCGAACAGCACCTTATAGACCCATGCGGTGTAAAGCAGCACGATTGGTAAGAAAATGATCGTCACAACCAGCATGATGAACAAAGTCACATGGCTGGACGAAGAGTTCCAAACCGTCAGGCTGGACGCCGGGTCAATGGAGCTTGGTAGGATGTAGGGGAACATCGACAGGCCAACCGTCGAGATAATGCCAATCGCGCCAGCCGAGGAACCACCGAACGCAAGAAGTTCGCGCCCCTTGCGAATGCCGAGCCATGCCAGCATCGGCCCGGCAAAACCGAGGATCGGTGCAATCATCATCCAGGGATATTTCCCATAATTGTCGAGCCATGCACCGGGCGCTGCGACCGTTCCGGATAGCAGCGGGTTGGACGGGCCGAACGTATCCACTCCGTTATCCAGCCGGAAGCCATAGCCCATCGTCGCCACCATCACGCCGCCAAGAGCAAAGAGCAGGATCGATGCCGCCGCTGCAAACTGGCCGAAGGCGCGGGCGCGATCATGCACAATCCCGCGTTCGATCTTGATCGCAAGCCAGCTTGCACCATGCAATACGATCATCGCAATCGAGAGCAGCCCGGCGACCAGAGAAAAGGGGTGGAACAGTCCCAGCAGACCGCCTTCGTAAAAGGCACGCAGATCGCTATCGAGGCGGAAAGGAATACCGGTCAGCACATTGCCGACCGCGACACCGAATACCAGCGCAGGAACAAATCCGCCAATGAATAGCGCCCAGTCCCAGCGCGTGCGCCACGCAGCATCAGGCTTTTTCGAGCGATATTTGAAGCCTACAGGCCGCAGGATCAGTGCGGCGAGGACGATGAACATCGCCAGATAGAAGCCGGAGAAACTAACCGCATAGACGAATGGCCATGCCGCAAATATGGCCCCGCCGCCAAGGATGAACCAAACCTGGTTGCCCTCCCATGTCGCACTGATCGAATTGATGACCAAGCGGCGCTCGGCGTCTGTCTTGGCGACAAACGGTAACAGAGCGGTGGTCCCCAGATCAAAACCGTCCGTCAGGGTGAAGCCGATCAGGATGACGCCCATCAGGAGCCACCATATCAACCGGAGTGTTTCATAATCGATGGGAGGTGCCATGATCTCTTCTCCTTATTCGGCTGGAATGGGCGCGTAGCCATCGGGGGTTTCCGGTTCTGATTTCGGCTTGTGATACCTGTCCGGCCCTTTGCGGATCGCGGCCAGCATCAGCCGCACTTCGATGACGGCCAGCACGCCATATATCAGCGTGAATCCAATGATAGTGGTCCAGAGCTGTGTAACGGTCAAGCTCGATGCAGCAAGGAATGTTGGCAATACGCCTTCGATTGCCCAAGGCTGTCGTCCGACTTCGGCGAGTATCCAGCCGAACTCGATGGCTATCCACGGCAAGGGGATGACCCAGACAGCAGAGCGCATGAAGAAGCGGCAGAAGGCCGTATCGCAGGTGAACTTGCGGAATGATGCCATCCAGAAAGCGACCGCGAAGAAGGCAATGAAGAAGAAGCCCAGACCAGCCATCACGCGGAAAACCCAGAACATGACCGGCACGTTCGGCACGGTTGACCATGCTGCCTGCTGGATCTGTTCCGGCGTTGCGTCACGAGGGTCCGCCACAAAGCGTTTAAGCAGCATGGCATAGCCGAGGTCGGCCTTGGCTTCCTCGAATTGTGCGCGCGCGGCTACATTCTTCTGGTCCAGTTTCAGCCGTTCAACTGCGTCATAGGCCTGAATACCATTTTCGATGCGGTCCTCTGCTATGGCGACCAGTTCGAAAATGCCGGAGACTTCACCCGTCAGGCTGCGCGTGGCGATCAGGCCAAGCAAATAAGGAACCTTGATCTCGAAATGGGTTGTACGGTCCTCGACGCTCGGAAAGCCGACGACGGCGATGCCAGCGGGTGCCGGCTCGGTATGCCACATGGCTTCGAGCGAGGCGAGTTTCATCTTCTGGTTGTCGGTCAGCGCATAGCCGCTTTCGTCACCCAGCACGACGACCGAGAGTGAGGAGGCTAGACCAAAGGCGGCTGCAACGGTGAAGCTGCGCTTTGCCAACGGGACCCATTTGCCCTTGAGCAGATACCAGGCCGAAATGCCGAGCACAAACACCGAGGCGCAGACATAGCCGGCGCTAACCGTATGGACGAATTTTGCCTGAGCGACGGGGTTGAACAAAACGGCCATGAAGTCGGTGACTTCCATACGCATTGTTTCGCTGTTGAAGCGCGAACCGACCGGATTCTGCATCCAGCCATTGGCGATCAATATCCACAGCGCCGACAGGTTAGAGCCAATTGCGACCATGAAGGTGGTGAGCAAATGGCCCAGCTTTGACAGCTTGTCCCAACCAAAAAACATAAGGCCGACGAACGTCGCTTCGAGGAAGAAGGCCATCAGCCCTTCGATCGCGAGCGGCGCGCCGAAAATGTCACCGACATAATGCGAGAAATAGGACCAGTTGGTGCCGAACTGGAATTCCATGGTAATGCCGGTGGCGACGCCAAGCACGAAGTTGATACCGAACAGCTTGCCCCAGAACCGTGTGATTGTGCGCCAGATCTCGCGGCCAGTCATCACATAGATGCTTTCCATGATGACCAGCATGAAGGAAAGGCCCAGAGTCAATGGAACGAACAGGAAGTGATAAAGCGCCGTCAAAGCGAATTGTAGCCGGGAGAGTTCTATCACAGCCATATCCATGGCAAAGCTCCTTATATTCCGGCCCGGCCAAACTATTACAGCGAGTCGGTTGTAAATATTATGATTAGCCATTACGCGTAACTGAGTATATGATCAACCGATATCACAGTAAGGGCCCCGCCCTTTTATGGATAGCCGATAGCATCGGAGCCATTTTCATGGCGGCTGCGCTGGCCGGCGGAGTGGCTGCGGCTGCCAGCGGAGAGCATGGAAATCTGCTGCTCGCCGCGTGCGGATTGATCGCGGCTGGCCTGCTCCGCGCCGCAATACAGATCGCCGCTACCGACGCTGGCGAAGTCGCAGCGATAGAGGCAAAAACGGGTTGGCGGCAGCGAATCTATGCCCGCGTGCTGGTCGCGGCACCGGGTGACCGGCGGATGCTGGGCGAGACGGTTGCCGATGCTGTCGACCGCATAGAAGATCTGGGCGGTTTTCATGCCCGTTTCCTGCCACAGCGCCGCGCGGCGGTTCTGGCACCTCTTGTCATCGCAGTCGCTGCGGCATTTGGTAGCTGGTTTGCGGGTGCGATCATGCTGGCGACACTTTTGCCCTTTGGTTTGGGGATGGCGCTGGCCGGCACGGCTGCTGCAAAGGCGTCTTCTCGTCAGCTTGATGCGCTGAGCCGGCTGTCGGGCCTGTTCGTTGACCGGGTGCGTGCGCTTCCCGTAATTGTCAGCTTTGGCGCGCAGGAACGCATCGGCCGTCATCTGGCCGATGCCACGCGCGAAGTTGCGGCGCGCACGATCGACGTGCTGAAAATAGCCTTTGTATCGAGTGCGGTGATCGAGTTTTTCGCGGCTTTGTCCGTGGCATTGGTGGCACTTTATTGCGGCTTCAGCCTACTGGGTTTGTTGCCGTTTCCTGTGCCCGAAACCCTGACGCTGGGCGAGGCGCTGTTCGTTCTCGTCCTCGCGCCTGAATTTTATATCCCCATGCGCCGTCTTGCTGCGGCCTATCATGACAAGCAGGTCGGGGAAGCAGCGGCCGAGCGTCTGGATAATATCGCGCCCGCGTCCGGTTCTCCTGCGAAGACTCCTGTAAAAGGGCCACCCGCGCTGCGTTTCGAGGAAGTTGTCATCGACTATGGCGAGACAGCCATCGGCCCCTTTACGCTAAATGTGGCGGCTGGAACCAGCCTTGCGCTGAGGGGTAGCACGGGCATCGGAAAATCGAGCCTGCTCCATGCGCTGCTTGGACTCGCCCCCGTTTCCGAGGGGCGGATTCTCGTCGATGGTAGGCACGCGGCAGAGGTCGCTCTTTCCGGCAATATCGGCTGGGCTGGGCAGTCAGTCGCATTTGTTCCTGGCACACTGGCCGATAATATCCGCATCGCCCGGCCCGATGCCGATGACGCGGCGGTTGCATCGGCTGCTCAGCGCGCGGGACTAGGCCCGATGATCGAGACGCGGGGAGCAGGTATGGATTTGCCACTCGACCATCGCGGGTCAGGCCTGTCAGGCGGCGAACGGCGGCGTGTCGGCATCGCGCGCGTACTTCTGAAAGATGCGCCGCTCTGGCTGCTCGACGAGCCGACGGCGGATCTCGATGCGGGATCGGCCGCCGATATTGCCGGTATATTGGCATCGGCCACGCGGGGGAGAACCGTCCTTCTGGTGACGCACAGCGCCGGTCTGGCCGCCATTGCTGACAATGAAATGGTGCTGCTATGAACCGCGCGGACATGGACCGGTTGCTGACCGAAGCGGTCAAGCCGGAGCGTCGCTCTTTCCGCATGGCTGGTCTTCTTGCCGCCGCTGCGACGCTTTCTGCGGTGCTTCTGCTCGGTTTGTCGGGATGGTTCATCACCGGCGCGGCGCTGGCCGGGCTTGGCGGATTGCTGGCGGTGCAGGGCTTCAATTATCTCTTGCCGAGCGCGATGATCCGGCTGCTGGCGATCATCCGCACCACGTCGCGCTATGGCGAACGCCTCACCGGACACCGCGCCGCCTTGATGACGCTCGCCACGGTCCGCTCGCGTCTGTTCGAGCGCATCCTGTCCGCGCGCGATGTGCGGGAAGTATCAGCGGGTGACGCCGTGACGCGTCTTGTGCAGGACATCGGCGCGCTAGAGGATAGTCTGGTCCGCAAGCCCGCCCTTCCTGCCGCTCTCGCCGGGGCTGCTATCGGTCTTGCTCTGGCATGGCTGGCTAGTCCTTGGGCCAGTCTGGCTTTGCTGGTGCTGCTCGCCACACTCACTACAGGCGCGCATCTGGCGGCACCCCGTCTGCTGGCGGTTGCAGCGAACGATATGGCAGCGGCGCTGGCACGGCTTAAAGCCAGCATGGTCGACTATGCCTCGGCTTCGCCAGAGATACTGGCCTATGATATGGTTCCTGCCATCGAACAGAGCCTTGCCATCGAAACGGCGGCACTGGACCAGGCGCAGCGTCGCTTCGCGCGCGGGGAAGCGATTATCGACGCAGGGCTTACCCTTGGCGGTGGCATCGCCATGGGCGCGATCCTTATTATTTCCCAGGCCGCTTTGCCGATGACGGTGCTGGCCGTGCTGGCAGCCGCAGGCGCGGTGGAAAGTCTTTCCGGCTATGTGCGCGGAGTGTCGCGCAATGCGATGGTAGCGGCGGCGCTTGCCAGACTGGACGATATGGCAAGCCATGATTCCGGACGCGACCATATAGAACCGGCGTCGCATCCGGCAGGGCAGAGCATCTCTATCAATCAGGATGGGCTGTCAGTCCAGCTTGCGACGGGTGAGCGCTTGGGCATCGCGGGTCGATCGGGAAGCGGCAAAACCACCCTTCTGGAAACGCTTGCGGGTTTACGGCCTGCCACTACCGAGTGCGGCATCCGCATTGATGACCAGCCGCTTGCCGCGCTGTCGCCGGATGATGTGCGCGCGATCTTTGCGCTGTCGCCGCAAGATGCCCAGCTTCTTTCGGGAACGGTGCGCGACAATTTGCGCGTTGCTCGCTCCGGCCTTGATGACGAGCAGATTTGGACGGCGCTTGATATTACCTGCCTCGCGGATGAAGTCAGGACGATGCCGCACGGACTGGATCAATGGGTAGGCGATGGCGGCGCGCGACTGTCCGGCGGGCAGCGTAAGCGGTTGTCGATAGCCCGTGCCATTCTTGCCGGAAAGCCGTGGCTTTTGTTCGACGAACCCAGCGAAGGGCTCGACATGGATACAGAAACGCAGCTTACGCGCCGCATTGACATCTGGCTTCGCGAAACGGGAACCGGCCTGATCGTCGTGAGTCACCGGCAGGAACTTCTGGCACTTGCAGACCGTCGGGTTGAGCTGACTTAGATAATCTTGGCGAAAGTCGCTGCCGAACCGCCTGCGCGGGGGCGGGCGCTTCTTGTTTCCGACTGCATATCTCTCGCGGACACACCTGCAAGAGCGCAGAGCAGCTTGGCGGTGCTTTCGAGATTATCCGGTGCCAGGCTGTAGAAAACGAGCTTGGCTTCGCGGCGCGTCTGCACCAGATCTGCTTTACGCAAGATGGCAAGTTGCTGCGACAATCCGGGTTGGCCAACGCCCGTCATGGTTTCGAGTTCACCCACCGACTTCTCGCCATTTTCAAGCAATGTTCGCATCAGTTTCAGCCGAACGTCATGAGCCAACGCCTTGAGCACATTGGTGATCTCGTCGAGCTGTGTATCGGTAAAGTTGGTCACCTTCCTGCCTCTTCATTCTTGTCGGGCCCATTCTTGTCAGGTAGCGTTCTGTGGAACCAGCAAGCATCGTCCGTTGTCTCAAGGGCGGAAGCCTGGTCCTGATGCGGCGGGAGCAGCACATCATCACCGGGCCGCCAGCCTTCGGGTGTCACCACGTTGCCATCATCAATGCGCTGCAATGCCGCCAGCACGCGCAGCAGCTCGTCAACCGATCGCCCGATTGTAGCCGGATAGCTGAGCATGGCGCGAATGATACCGTCAGGATCGATGAAGAATGTCGAACGCAGCGTTGCCGCATCGGGTGCGTCATGTGCAAGCATCCCGTATGCACTGCCGATCACCAACGTGGGATCTTCGACAACAGGGAAGCTGACCTTGACGTCAAAATGCTGATATATAGCGTGAATCCATCCCAGATGCGAATAGAGGCTGTCGACAGAAATCGCGACGAGATCACAGTCCATCGCTTTGAACTTGTCATTGGCGCGGGACAGCGCGACAAATTCGCTTGTGCAGACGGGGGTGAAGTCCGCCGGATGCGAGAATAAAAGCACCCAGCGACCCCGATAATCGGACAGGCTTATTTCTCCCATCGTCGTGCGCGCTTGAAAATTAGGCGCTACATCGCCGATCCGCAAGAGCCTGCCGTTGGAAGCAATATTCTCGTCTGGATTCGAATTCAAATTGGTTACTCCTGATAAAGGCAAGTCTTGACCTTCTGTCTTACACGCTTACATCATGCGCGTAAACGATTAACCAGCGATTGCGTTCCATAAGGATCCATAAGGAGATGAGCATGTCTGAATCCCGACTAGTGATTTGCCCGGCCTGCAATAGTATCAACCGGGTTCCGGTGTCTAAAATACGCTCCGCGCCCAGTTGCGGCCGCTGCTCTAAACCGCTTTTTCATGGCGAGCCTCTTGATGTCGATGCCGCCGCGTTCGATCGTCATGTAAGCCGCGGAAGTCTACCAGTTCTGGTGGATTTCTGGGCAAGCTGGTGCGGTCCGTGCCGGGCAATGGCACCTGCGTTCAAGGCTGCTGCCGCCGATCTGGAGCCAGAGTTCCGGCTGCTGAAGCTCGACACTGAAGCCCAGCAAAATATTGCCGCACGCTATAATATACGCTCCATTCCGACGATGATCCTGTTCAAGGACGGTAAGGAAATCGCGCGTCAGTCAGGGGCGATGGACCGCTCGCGTCTAGTCGGATGGGCTAAACAGGCTCTCTCGTCAGCCTGATTCGGCGTT
>JADMKQ010000230.1 GCA_015478735.1 Sphingorhabdus sp.
TCGGCACTTCCCCTGAATAGTCATAAAAACCTTTTCCGGTTTTACGGCCGAGCCAGCCCGCTTCTACATATTTCAGCAATATGGGAGCCGGACGATATTTCGGATCGCCAAAATCGCTTTGCAGCACGCGCAGGATTTCCAGCAAAGTATCCAGCCCGATCATATCCGCAAGGGTAATCGGCCCCATCGGATGACCAAGGCCAAGCTGCACACCGCGGTCGATATCCTGCATGGACGCAGTGCCTTCGCCAAGAGCGAAAAAGGCTTCGTTAAGCATGGGCAGCAAGATCCGGTTGACTACAAAACACGGAGAATCTTTTGCGTGCACAGACTGTTTGCCAAGCGCTTTTACATATTCATCTGCCTTGGCGACGCTTTGGTCACTGGTGGCAAGGCCGCGAATGACTTCGACCAGACCCATTAATGGAACCGGGTTGAAGAAGTGCACACCGATGAAGCGCGACGGGTCTTTGACCGCCTGCGCAAGACGGGTGATGGAAATCGAGGACGTGTTGGTCGCGAGCAGCGCCTGATGGCCCAAAATCTCTGAAGCAGCGCCGAAAATCTGGCGTTTGATATCTTCACGTTCTGTTGCCGCTTCGATGATGATATCCGCTTTTGCCATTGGATCGATCGCGCCAATGGCTTCAATCCGGTCCAGCGCGATTTTAGCAGCCTGTTCCTCGATTTTTTCTTTCTCGACCAACCGCGACAATTGTCTCGCTATTCCGGCCTTGCCTTTCTCGGCAATCTCCTGGTTCATGTCCGACAGATAGACATGATAGCCCGCCTGTGCGGAAACCTGCGCGATTCCGGCGCCCATTTGACCTGATCCGATGATACCGATAGATTTCATTATTATTCCTTCTGAATTATCATTACCTGGGAGTTAATGCTGACACCAGAAGGCACTAGCGATTGTGAATCAAACTGGCTAGATTACAAATATGATCCCTATTATTTCCACTATAGGCCTTGCCCTTTTAGCTGCGGCGACCACAGCGATACCGCTGCCGACCCCTATGCCCGGTGAAATTAAAAATTTCAAAGACTGGGCGGTCGGATGTGACAATGCAGGAAATTGTCAGGCGGTTTCCTTGGCAGCCAACAAGACCAGCCAGGAAGCGGATAGCTGGGGCGGCCCGATCATTATCACCCGCACCGCCGACAAAGATGACATATTGAAAATCCGCGCGCTCATCCAGAATGACAGTCTGGACCGCTACCAGATATTTGTCGATGGGCGTCTGATTGATACCGGACCGCTGGTTGACGGTGATTACCCGATCGAGATTGTCGGCGAAGATGCTGTTAAAGTGTCCCGCGCGATAATCCGCGGCTATAAATTGCAAGTTGTCGGGCCAGAGGGCGAGAATCTAACCAGAATATCGCTCGCCGGCTCAACGGCTGCGCTGCGCTATATGGATACGCGGCAAAAGCGCGCCTACACCCGCACGGCCCTGGTAGCGAAGGGCAGAAGAGCGTTCAGACCACCGGAGTCCGAGATTCCGACAGTCACGGTCCAGCAATGGACCCCTGCAAACCGTATCCCGGCGACGACAGAGATTGTTGACCTGATTGAACATTCTGTTTGCAAGGATGATCGTTTCGGAGTTGTCGAGGACCAGATATATCCACTGGGGCAAAAGGACGACCGTTTCCGAGCGCTTGTGCTGATTTCCTGCGGCTCCGGAGCCTATAATTTTCCCAGCACCGCCTATATCGGTGAAATCAAGGGCGATGAGAAAAAAGGCGCAAGCTGGACCTTCCGTCCCGCCACTTATGACATGCCGCCGAGATGGGGCGGAAAAGAGCGGCCTCCTTTGCTGGTCAACACCAATTGGGATGAAAAGAACCAGATTTTGAGCAGCTATGCCAAGAACAGAGGGCTTGGCGATTGCGGCAATGCAGAACGATTCATCTGGGATGGCGAACAGTTCCGCTTGCTCGAAGCGAGAGAAATGCGGGAATGTCGCGGCGCTTATGAGTGGATTACCACCTGGCGCGCCAATTATATGAAAGGCTGAACCGGGTCAGGGTTAGCTGATATTTTCAGGGTGCGTTCTTGTGCGGATGCGCTTCTGCAAGGACGAGAGAGAAATAATCCCGCTCGTCGCTCCATTCCCGAAGCGGTGACCAGCCGCCTGCCCTGAGCATCAGACGCGCATCGCGCAGGCCATATTTGTGGCTATTTTCGATATGAAGCCTCTGCCCTTTTTCCATATTATATTGATTGCCACCAATCGCGAACGTGACATCTGACATGGCTTCCAGATAAATCTCGATCCGGGCGTAAAGGTCGTTCCAGATTGCAATATGTCGAAATTGATCGACAGGTATATTGCCATCCATCTCGCGGTTGATCCGGTGCAGCAGGTTGAGTGAGAACTCTGCTGTAACCCCCGCGCTGTCATCATACGCATCGACCAGAACATCCACATCCTTGATCCGGTCGAAACCGATGAGCAACTGCGAACCGACGCCTAGTGTTTCGCGCATGAAACGCAGTAGATCAACAGATGTGCGGGCGATCATATTGCCAATGGTAGAACCGGGAAAAAACCCTAGCTTTGGCATGTCGGCCACTTCATGCGGCAAGTTCAGCCGCCGCATGAAGTCGGCTTCCAGCGGATAGATCGGAAGCTGCGGAAACTGCTTTTGCAACTGCGCTGCGCTGGCGGCGAGAAATTCGCCTGAAATATCAATCGGCACATAGGCAGCGGGCTGCATCTCGCGCAATAAAAGCGGCGTCTTTGTCGAGCTGCCTGAACCGAATTCCACAACCGCGCGCCTTGCTCCACTTATTTCCGCAATTTTTTCGCTATAATTTTCCAGCAACGCGGTTTCGGTCCGCGTGGGATAATATTCGGGAAGCTCCGTAATCTGTTCAAAAAGCTCCGACCCCCGCCTGTCATAGAGCCACCGCGCCGGAATGGCGTAGGCTTGCTCCTCAAAACAGCGGAACACATCTTTTTGGAAGGCCGGGTCAAGCTGGCTGATTGTCATATCCATTGAAAATTCGTCCCTGGCAGCAAGATTTCTTTGAAATCAAATATCTCTGGCGAGGCGAAGGCCCGTATATTGCCAGCGTTGATGCGGATAAAAGAAGTTGCGATACGTATCGCGAATATGCCCCGGAGGCGTCGCGACGCTTCCACCTTTCAGGACAAACTGCCCGGACATGAACTTCCCGTTATATTCACCGACTGCGCCCTCGGCGGGTTTGAAACCGGGATAGGGCCGATAGGCGCTGCCCGTCCATTCCCAGACATTACCGGTTCCCGGCAAGCCGTTTCGCGCTGCGACTTCCCACTCGGCTTCGGTCGGCAGGCGGGCATTTGCCCAACTGGCATAAGCATCGGCTTCGTAAAGGCTGATGTGACGCACCGGTGCGCATAATATGGGATCGCGCCAGCCTTGCAGGGTGAATTCCATCATTTCACCGCCGCGTTCCTTCCAGTGCAGCGGCGCGGAAATGTCATTGTTTTGCACCCAAGCCCAGCCTTCGGACAGCCAGTGGCGCGGGTCTTCATAGCCCCCGTCCGCGATAAATTGCTGCCACTCTTCGTTGGTCACCGGCCGATCGGCTATCGCATGGGGATGCAGGATCACTTCATGGCCGGGGCCTTCGCAATCAAAGGCAAAGCCATCACCATCATGGCCGATCGACTGGACACCGCTTGCCCCTTCTATCCAGCCCAAAGGCGTTTCGGTAAACGCATGGCGTGGTTTGGGGTCGAGCAGAGCCGGGCCAAGCGGGTTGCGGGAAAATAGATGCAAAATATCCGTTAGCAACAATTCCTGATGCTGCTGTTCATGATGCAGGCCTAGCTCCAGCAAATCCAGAGCCTCCACCGGAAAACCCGTTATGGCTTCTGCCATCGCCGCATCCACATGAACGCGGTATTCAAGCACTTCTTCTAAAGAGGGACGCGTCAGCAGGCCGCGTGCAGGCCGATCATGCCGCGGCCCTTCCGCTTCATAATAGCTGTTGAACAAATAGGCATAGGCTTCATCAAATGGGGCGTAGTCCGGCACATGATCGCGGAGCAAAAATGTCTCGAAAAACCATGTGGTGTGCGCCAGATGCCATTTGGCGGGAGAGGCATCATCCATAGACTGCGCGGTGGCATCGGCATCGCTCAGCCCGTCAATCAACGAAACGCTGTGGGACCGGATAGTATCAAACCTGTCCGCTAGATGCCGCTGGCGAGAAAAGCTTTCAGAACCAGCGGGAAACGTCATTCTAGCGTTGGTTTGATCAGCGATCAGCTCTACTCCGTTCTTGTCGGTTTACAGAACATAGAACGAACGAGCACAGCGTCAACCAGCGATATTTACCCAGTATGCGGGCTAATATTTATAATTTAGGAGCGTTTAGCGTGGTCAGGCTGCTTTAGCGTGATGCGCCGGGAACCCATAAAATGTCGGATTTTCCGCCATTATTGAGCATCCGGGCAACAACGAACAGGTAATCGGACAAGCGGTTGAGATAGGCCAGAGCCTGCGGATTAAGCGCCATAACCTGTGCAGCGCTCACGGCAGTCCGTTCCGCTCTGCGCGCCGTAGCGCGGGCCAGATGAATGGCTGCAGCGGCATTGCTTCCGCCCGGCAGGATGAAGCTGGTAAGCGGATCAAGCCCGTCATTCACCGCGTCAATTTCGCTTTCCAGACGCTCGACCTGCGAAGGCGTGATGCGCAATACCATTTCCGAAGGCGCGAAATCATCGCCCTCATCGGCTGGAGTCGCAAGGTCGGCACCCAAATCAAACAGGTCGTTCTGGATAACCTGCAATGATTTCAGCAATTTCCCATCATCAAGCTGGCAAATCGCCACGCCGAGAACGCTGTTCAGTTCGTCGACATCGCCAATAGCGGCCATGCGCGGGTCATTTTTGGCCACGCGAGCGCCGCCGACAAGACCCGTCGTTCCGTCATCACCAGTCTTGGTGTAAATCTTGTTAAGCTTGACCATAAGGGGCGGTTTTTAGCTTTGGCCGCCGGCAATAAGGATAAGCAAAGCCACAAGAACGATCGCGATCGCCTGATATTTCACGCGGGCGAACATCATTTCATTCTGTTTCTTGTGCGAAGCGGTAACACCTTCTGCATCGACATCATCGGGCTTCATATTGGCAAACGCAATCAGCCCGCGAGCCAAAGCATAAACAACGGCTCCAACCGCGACCAAGATCAATATAATCAGTACATAGTTCATAGTTTTGTCTTAGGCTTTCGACAGAGTAATGCCAACCGGGAATATGTTTTTTCGCAATCGACTGCTTAGCATATAGGCATCCTCACCCCCTTCCCGCAATAGGGTCAGGGATGCAGATTCCCGGCTTTTTGATAGTTTGGCCCCCGTTTCATCCACCAGAACCGGATGATGCACATATTGCGGCACCGGCAGCTCCAGCAATGCCTGCAACACGCGGTGAATGTGAGTCGAGGCAAATAGATCCTGCCCGCGCACCACATGGCTAATCCTGTCCCGCGCATCGTCAACTGTCACAGCAAGATGATAGCTGACCGGATTATCCTTGGGAATTATGATGACATCGCCCAGGATCGCAGGATCAGCCACCTGCTCTCCGCGCAGGTCGTCATGCCAGGTCAATTCGCCTGTCAACTCAAGCGCTTGTTCCACGTCGAGTCGCCAGCAATGCGGCTCTTTGGTCGCTCTTTCTGCGGCTTCTCTTTTATCCAGATGGCTGCAAATTCGCGGATAAAGCGGTCCGTCCGGTCCTAGCCTCAATCCTTTGCTTTGCTGGACAGCCTGCAACGAAGAACGCGTACAAAAACAGGGATATAGCACGCCCATCTCTTTCAATCGTGCCGCCGCTTCGGCATAGTTAGCAAGGCGCTGTGACTGGAATATAACCTCCCCGTCCCAATCTAGTCCCAGCCATCTCAGGTCCGTCACTATCGCTTCGACAAATTCCGGTCTGCTGCGACCAAGGTCAATATCTTCTATTCGTAACAAGAACTTACCGTCCCGCTCCCGCGCGTAATCATAGGCCGTGATGGCGGCATAGGCATGGCCCAGATGCAACCAACCATTGGGGCTTGGCGCAAAACGCACCACTACATCTTGGTTTACATAGACTCTTGACGACATAGGGCAGATAATGTTCTTTGCGTGTCAGTTGTAATGACTGTGTCATGTTCTTGCGGATAAAGGGCGGACAGTCAAAGACTAAGGGAGGAGTTGAACTATGTACCACCCTGACCTGTTACGGCATCCGGAGAGTTGCCCGTCTCTGGTGCTGAACGCTGATTATACGCCATTATCCTATTACCCGTTAAGCCTGTGGCCCTGGCAAACCGCTATCAAGGCGGTGTTTCTTGAGCGGGTCAATATCGTCTCCAGCTATGAACGCGAAGTGCATAGCCCCAATCTCGATATGCAGATCCCGTCTGTCATTGCGCTCAAAAACTATATCAAGCCTTCGCAATACCCCGCCTTCACCCGGTTTAACCTGTTCCTACGCGACAAGTTTACCTGCCAATATTGCGGCAGCCCCAATAACCTGACCTTTGACCATGTTGTCCCGCGTCGCCAGAAAGGCCGCACCACATGGGAAAATGTGACGACCGCCTGCCTTCCCTGCAACCTCAAAAAAGGTGGACGCACGCCTCAGGAAGCGCATATGCAGCTTTCACACAGACCGATCAAGCCGACCAACTGGCAATTACAGGAACATGGCCGCGCATTCCCGCCCAACTTCCTGCATGATACATGGCATGACTGGCTTTACTGGGACATCGAACTGGAAGGTTGATCTACCGTTTAAAGCTGCCCGCAATTGTCAATGACTGCATTTTTACATGCACAAGGATTGTCTTGACCGTCCTACCGCAGCCGTGCAGCAAAGTGCCATGACGCAGAAACGCTCCCAAGACTCATCTGTCGCTCCGTCACTGGTCGTCCGGCAAAATCCCGATATTAAATATCTCGGCAAATTACTGGGCGATGTGATCCGCTCTTATGGCGGTGAAGAACTGTATCGCCGGACAGAATATATCCGCTCGACCAGCGTGGACCGGCATCGCGGGCTGGCCGATAGCAATGCGATTGATCCGGGACTTGATGCGCTGTCGCTTGACGAAACAACCGCTTTTGTGCGCGGCTTCATGCTGTTCTCACTGCTCGCCAACCTGGCCGAAGATCGTCAGGGCGTGGAAGCGGAAGAAGGCGCCAGCGTTGCCGAAGCTATCGAAAAACTGGCCGGTGAAGGCGTGGACAAGGAAGCGGTGCTGGCGCTCCTCGACAATGCCTTGATCGCACCGGTCTTGACCGCCCACCCGACCGAAGTGCGGCGCAAGAGCATCATCGACCACCGCGCGCGGATCGCCGAATTGCTTTTGATGAAGGACAAAGGCGCAGACGAAACTCCCGAAGGCGATGCGCTTGATGATGCGATCATAAGGCAAATCGCGCTGCTCTGGCAGACAAGGCCGCTGCGCCGTGAACGCCTGTTCGTGACGGATGAAGTGCAGATCTCGCAAAGCTATATGCGCGATGTCTTTTTGCCCTTGCTTCCGAAACTATATGACAAGTGGGAAAAGGTTCTGGGCGCACGGCTTCCCAATTTCCTGAAACTGGGAAGCTGGATCGGCGGCGACCGGGACGGCAATCCTTTTGTCGATGCCGACGCAATGCAAGAGGCTTTGTCGCGCGCCGCCGAAACCGTGATCGGATATTATCTGGCGTGCATTCACGCGATGGGCGCAGAGTTCAGCATATCGACCGAACTTGCCTTTGTTCCCGATGAAGTGATCGCTCTCGCAGATGCCAGCGGCGACAATGCGGCAAGCCGCAAGGACGAGCCTTATCGCCGCGCCCTGTCGGGTATATACGCCCGGCTGGCAGCGACCCATTTGAAACTGTGCGGCCATGTCCCCGGGCGCCCCTCCCCGATTGCCGCGCAGCCTTATGACAATCCGCAGCAGTTGCGCGAAAATCTGGCCACTCTGGCAGCGGGCCTTCGCTCCGGCGGTCACGGCGCATTTACTACGTCGGGTGCTTTGGGACGGTTGATCCGCACGGTTGAGCTGTTCGGGTTTCACTTGGCTACGCTCGACATGCGCCAGAATAGCCGGGTCCATGAACGGGTTGTGGCGGAGCTACTCGCCAAGGCCGGTGTCGAGGATGATTACCTGTCGCTCCATGAAGACGACCGTATCAGGGTCTTGCGTCAAGAACTGGCCAATAACCGTCCGCTGGTAAGTCCGTGGATCAGCTATAGCGAAGAGACTGCCAAAGAGCTTTCCATCCTGCGCGCGGCAAAACAGGCGCATGATGAATATGGTCCGGAAGTGATCGTCAATTATAATATCAGTAACGGCGAAACCGTCTCTGACATATTGGAAGCCTATGTGCTCCTGATGGAGGCGGGGCTTTACCGAGCGCCCGTTAAACAGGGCGATCCGCCGACTTGCCCGATCATGGCCGTGCCATTGTTCGAGACTGTCACCGATCTGGAAAACGCTCCGCAGGTGATGACCGACTTTTTCGCGCTGCCGGAAATGCTGGCACTAACGCAGACACGCGGCGCGCAGGAAGTGATGATCGGCTATTCTGACAGCAATAAGGACGGCGGCTATCTGACTTCTACATGGAGCCTTTTCAAGGCGAGTCGAGCACTGACTCCCGTGTTTGAAAAAGCCGGTGTGAAGATGCAGCTTTTTCACGGTCGCGGCGGGGCTGTGGGGCGCGGCGGTGGCTCCGCCTTTGGTGCGATCAAGGCGCAGCCCAAGGGCACGGTCGATGGCCGCATCCGGATTACCGAACAAGGGGAAGTCATTGCCGCCAAATATGGCACGATGGCTGTGGCAGAGGCCAATCTGGAAGCGATCACTTCGGCTGTGCTGCTCCGTTCGCTTGCCCCCGTCTCCGCTGACAAAAGAGTTTACGCCGGTTTTGCCGATGCGATGGACCGGATTTCCCGAACCGCTTTCACCGAATATCGTGACCTGGTTTACGGCAATGACAGCTTCCGCACCTTCTTTCGCCAGATGACACCGGTAAACGAAATCGCGAAGCTCAAAATCGGCTCGCGCCCCGCCAGCCGGACGAAGAGCGAAAAGATCGAGGATTTGCGCGCCATTCCTTGGGTGTTCAGTTGGTCACAGGCGCGGGTGATGTTGCCGGGCTGGTATGGCGTCGGGCAGGCGCTCACAGCTTTTGACGATGTCGAAATGCTGAAAGACATGGCGCAAAGCTGGCCCTTTTTTCAGGCCAGCCTGTCCAATATGGAAATGGTCCTCGCCAAATCCGACATGGGCATCGCCGCACGCTATGCACGGCTGGTGGAGGATGAAACGATGCGCGATACCTATTTCAATCGCATCCGTTCAAGCTGGGAAGAAACCCGCGACATATTGCTGGAAATTACCGACCAGCCCCACTTGCTGGCGAAAAACCCGTCGCTATTCAACAGCATAGAGTTACGCCTGCCCTATATCGAACCGCTCAACCACCTTCAGATAGAATTGATGAAACGCCTGCGCTCCGGCGAAGACGACCCACGCATTGGCGAAGGGATACAATTATCACTGAACGCCATAGCCACAGCGCTGAGGAATAGCGG
>JADMKQ010000231.1 GCA_015478735.1 Sphingorhabdus sp.
TTGATCACCTCTCAAGTCGGCCAGAACACGGCGAACCAATGGCACGTCTAGCAATTCGGCCTGTTCAACCGCCCCCATCAACATAACACGGCTCATAAGCGTATTGATTTTACGCGGAACACCGCCTGTTTCCTCAAAAAGCAGGGAATAAACATCCTGTTTTATTCCCGGCCGCCCCGTCCAACCGCTCTTCTTCAGACGATGCACAATATAAGATTCTACCTCATGTGACTCCATTGGGTCCAGATGATGATGCGCGATAACCCTTTGCCGTAATTGTTCCAACCGGTCGGATTGTTGCAACATGTCCCGAAATTCTGGCTGTCCGAGCAAAAATATCTGCAATAAAGCCTGCCCACCCAATTGAAAATTGGACAGCATACGCAATTCTTCCAACGCTTCGGTTGGTAGATTCTGAGCTTCATCTACAATCAACAGAGAGCGGCGTCCGGCCCGCGCCTCACTATGCAGAAACTCTTCGAACGCGCTGAGCAACTGCGCTTTATCCATGCCTTGCGTATCAATATTGAAATTGGTAGCGACAACACGAACGATGTCTTTACTGTCAAGCCTTGTCGTCACAATGCTGCCAGCGGTCAAACGCGCACGATCGATTGTTGCCATAAGATGGCTGACCAGAGTAGTCTTGCCAGCGCCCACATCGCCAGTGATGACGATAAAACCTTCACCCTGTGCCAGACCATATCCAAGATAGGACAATGCTTTTCTGTGGGTCAGGCTTTCAAAGTAATAATGCGGGTCTGGAGTCAGCTGGAAAGGCCGACTGTGCAGTCCATAGAAAGTTTCATACATTCGGATATCTCCCACTTGCTCTGGCGGTGATCATGTTAAAATTCATATTGCAATCCAAGCAGAGCCGAAGCCGTGAGGTTGCTGCGAAAGTCTTTCTGCCAAAAGCTATCAAGGCCAACAGCCGCAGTTAAATTAAGCCGGGGAATGATCTGGCGATAATAGGCTGCATTCACACCAAGACCGAGCACATTGGACGCACCGCCAAAGCCGCTGTCTAGAAGATTGGTATAAACATTGGTGACGATACTCGACTGCATATCAAGCTCGCGGCCTATCGACAGGTTGGCATAATAATTTTCGTCAACCAAACCATCAATATTTGCCACGCTGCCCTGTGGTGATGCAAAGAAACGGCGACGTGAATAGCCGGCGGCTAAAGCGCTATTCCAGCCATTATAATTGTACACATATTGTGCATTTACGCCGCGCGAGCGGAATGCCGAAGATGCTGCCGATTGCAAAGCATCATTGAGACACAGGCTATTCGTCTGACCAAAGGCACATCCGTTCAGTTCTCCGCTGAGAGGATTGCGATCACTCGTGAAACTGGTTCCCAATAATGCGAGATTATCATTCAGCAAATTGCCAAAGCCTGACACCGTGTCATAGACCAGAGCGTTCAAGGATGTATTCTCATTGGGCCGATAGCTGAAGTTACCCGTATAGGTCGTGCTGCCATAGCGGCGACCAATTCGTGCTTCGAGAGATGTTCGCTGGCTTGGTCGCCACAAAATTCCTGTATCCCAAATAAACCCGTCCTGATCGTAGGATAGCAACCGCGGGGATGTTTTATTGGTGATAAGTCGGCCATCATCACCGAAAATCGGGACACCATTAAGATCGCGTAAAGCGTCACGTTCGGAAATTTCTATGTCTTCATAGCCGACGCTGCCCACAAGCGCGACGGTTGGAGTGAATGGAGCCACTATATCAGCATGGATATATTTACCTTCGAAGCGCTGATCCAGTTGGCCGGCATCTTCCCGTTCGTAAGCTGCGCCGACTGTCCAACCGAATGGTAGGTCACCTGGCCTCATGCCCGTACTAATGCTGGCTGAATGGCTTACACTATCGTCAAAAATGTCGATCTGAGACTGACCGGGAGGCAATAGGACGGCATCTTCATTGTCTACCTTGGTGTAGCCTATCCGATAGTTGGCATTTACGCCAAGCCGTCCGATATTGGTCGCCAAAGATGGCCCCGCATATACCGAATATACCTGGGTAACATTGTCGATATTGCCTACCAGATTAGCGGGAGCACCTCCGCGAAGGTCTATACGACTGCGCGTAGCGATGCCGCCTGCCTCCATTGACAGAGCATCAGGCACAACCTGCACTCTGCCACGGGCCAAGCCGCTAAGAATATCATCATCCCCGATGTTATCCTCGTAGGAAATGCGGCGTTCATAGCGCAAATTAACCTGTGCCTCGGTTTGACGGGTCTGGATTGATGATTCAACACCGGCTGCAACGGTGCTGTATGTCAGGACATCCGAACCGTTCTTCAGGTCCGCGACCAACACTTGCTGCACTTCCAGATAAGGCGTCACTTCAACCTTGCTGTCACGTGCCATCGCCGGTTGTGCTGCCACGACACTCGATAATAAAAGAAATGCTCCGATATTCAGAACACGAAGAGAGTCAGAACTGCTCATGATTGAGATCCAAATCCATAATAGGATCCGAAATTCCGTCCCGTAGGCGAGAATTTCGTGCCATTCAAAACGAGTTGAATATTGTCGCAGCCAGCGAGAAGCCCCAGTGCATCACGCAGTGCTGTTTCAGTCGTTTTGTCAGCTTTCACCACCATCATCACCTGCCCGGCATGGGTAGCCAGCACTGATGCAAGCGAAGCCGATAAAGCGGGCGGCGAGTCAAAAATAACGATCCGTTTAGGCTTATTGCTGGTTAACCGGTTCAGCACCTCTCTCGTCCGTGATGATGCCAGATATTCTGTATCGGCATTCGTCTGTTCCCCGGCAGGTAATATCGCCAAACCAGGAATATCCGTATGGATAATGCAATCCTCGACTGATATTTCCGGATCAGCCAGCACATCCATAAGGCCCTTGCTGCCTTCCAGACCAAGGCTGGACAAAATGCTCGGCTTTGCGAAATCAGCATCAACAAGCAGCACTTCATTGTCTTTCTCTGCCGCGATGGAAAGAGCCAGATTTAAAGCACAAAATGTCTTGCCTTCATTAGGATGGGCGGAGCAGATCAATATCCGCTCGCCATGGCGCACATGCGGCTGTTGGGCCGTGAAAAGCAACTGACGCTTTATGATGCGAAATTCCTCGGACAAGGCTGTAACCGGACCATCTGGCAACACAAAACCGGCTTCTCGCAACTTGTCCCGATCGACGATAACGCGCGGACCATCATAAGATGCTTCACGCGGCGCCAGAACAGGAACAGATTGCTCTGCGCTTTCTTCCGGCGGCAAAATCTCTGGTCCGTAATTTGGCACTGAACCAGATGTTTTCGACGGAACATAGTCATATATTTGCGCCGCACGTTCAAGCAACGATCCGGATTTGCTAAGAGGATTCTGTTTGTTCATCTTTTTTCCTCAGGCAACCATGCCGCGCTGGATAAACTCAATGGTCAATAACAGAGCAAAAGCGCCTAATAATGCACCGCTTGCGCTGTAGAAAAGCCGCATATTCTTTTGTCCGAGGGCACGTTGGCTGCTTGTCAAAACTTGCGAAACTGATCCAATAACCGGAAGTCCGCTGGCCTTCTCAAGTTTCCCTGCGGTGGGATAAGTGGTCTGCACCTGCCCTATCGCAAAGGCAGTGCCAACGCCGCCGCCAAGACCGACGAACAAAACCATCGCTAATAATAATGGTCGGTTCGGAGCGGAAGGTGAACGCGGGCTGGAAGGAGGATCAAGAACCTTGATCTTTACTGCATCTGTTTCCGTTTCCACCTGTCCCCGCAATTTAATCTGCTCTCTGTCCTGCAACAATTTGTCATATTGAGATTTCAGAACATCATAGTCGCGATTAATCTGCGCCATTTCGGCAGCCACGGCAGGTTCCAGGGATTGTTTCGAAGCAAGCTGCGCCAGATCAGCTTCAATATTATTTTTTCTAGCTTGCAGCGCCGCGACAGTAGCCTGACGCTCTGCACGCATTCCTTGCAGTGAACTATAAGCCGGGTTTGGCGATCCATAGCTGGTTCCCCCGGAATTTGTGTCGGCTTGCTTGCGTAACGCAGCGATCTGGTTCTTCATGGCAATGATATCCGGATGACTCTCGGTCCATCCTCTCGCACGTGCGGATGCCAGTTCCGCTTCTGCTTGTGCTAACTGACTGCGAGGGCCACCTGTGCTCCCCGGCGCCGCGATGGAAGACGGTGTGCCTGCCAGCTGGCCATTCAATGCAGCCAGACTACTTGATGCCGAAGCCAGTTGCGATTCTATCTGGTTTAACTCTGCTCGCGATGCTTCCAGACGCTGGCTGATCGAACCAACGCCAGGCAAAAGTCCCAGATTCTCTGTTTCGAACTGCACACGTTTCTGTTCTGCTTCCTGCAAATCCTTTTCTCGTTTAGCAAGCTGCTCATCCAGAAACTTCAGCGTTTGATTTGTCTCTACGCGATCACCGGCAAGGTTCGTTTCGATAAAAATATCAATCAGCTTTTGGACTATTTCGCGCGCCAGAACAGCATTTTCTGCGTCCGAGAAATTACCAGCGGATGCTTTAGCCGTTATTTCGAAGATATTATCCGTGTCCGATTTAATCTCGATATTCTTACGTAGCATCTCGACTTTGCCAGCCAACTCCCGATCACTGGCAACAGAGAGGTTCAAATCCGTAGCGCGGACAACCTTTTCCAGATTTATCGTCGAAATCAGCGTATCCTGAACCAGGTCCATCTGTTTTTTCCGGTCACGGGTTTCGATGCCGACCTTGTCAGACAACAAAGATTGCATCTCGACCGAGATACGAGCCTTTGATTCATAGCTGTTCGGGATCAGAGCAACGACAAGCCAGCCCAACAAGCAAATGCCCCAGGCGACAGCCAAAGCAAGCCAGCGCCTGTTCCAGACGCTGTATAATGCTATTCTCAATTCGTCATAAAGGCCGTTCATTGATCTTTTCGATTCTTGTTAAAACATGCTCTTAGGAATGATGATGACATCACCAGGGCTCAGCATCACGTTAGCCTTGGTTTGACCGCGATGAAGCAGGTCATCGATACGCAACGCATATTCCTTTTGTGTACCCGTTCCGCTGTTGTAACGGATAAGTCGCGCCTTGTTACCAGCCGCAAATTCGGAAAGCCCGCCGACAGCGATCATTGCATCAAGCAGAGTCATATTGGCACGATAAGGAATGGCCGCCGGCTTTTCGGTCGCACCGACAATCCGGATTTGCTGGGAAAATGTTCCGGAAAAATTATTAACGATTACCGACACCAGTGGCTCGTTAATATATTGCGATAATTGCTTCGTGAGGTCTTCGGCAAGTATTGCGGGTGTTTTGCCCACTGCGGGCATATCGGTAATCAGCGGGGTCGTAATACGTCCATCAGGCCGCACCTGGACTTTCGCTCCCAATTCGGGATTGCGCCAGACAAATATTGTCAGTTCATCAAGCGGCCCGATAACATATTCCTCACTGGGGCCTTGCTGTTTCGAAACAAAGGAAGCGGGCGGAAGTTCCGGCGCGGAAGATGTGCTGGCACATCCGGCAAGCGCCAGGCTAGCCAGACCGATACTGATCGCCATTTTTGCTAAAGTCACGTTTTTGAACGCGGCACTCATTCCAATCTCCTCGCTAGAGTCGTTGTCAATCCGCCAATTTCACGAGGAAAAGGACTGATTCACATCATCACGAAAAGCGTATGGAAGAAAATAGTGAAGATAGCGTTAGTAATGACTGAAAAGAGATTGCCAATTGTCAGCATAAGCTGGCTATTAGCCGATCAATATCTCCCTGGCCGGTCCCTGTCCCAGAAAATTTGCGGGGCTTGCTGTGGCACCATAAGCACCGGCGCAGAATATTGCGACAATATCACCGACCTCGGCCTTCGGCATTTCGGAATGGTCGCTCAAAAGATCCAGCGGTGTGCACAGACATCCTACAATTGACACGACCTCTTCAGAGGGTTTGTCATATTGGGTAGCAATGGCAGCGGGATAGTTACGGCGAATGACCGTTCCGAAATTGCCACTGGCCGCCAGCTGGTGATGAAGACCACCATCGGTAACCAGAAACGTCTCTCCCTGACTGGTTTTGCGGTCAATGATCCGGGTCAGATAAACACCGGCCTCGCCAACAAGATAACGTCCCAGCTCAATAGCAAATTGCGTGTTCGCTAATATTTTCGGCAAAGCGGAGAGCTGCTTTTTTAATGCTTCTCCGACTAGCCCGATATCCACGGGCTCATCGCCGGGGAAATAGGGTATCCCGAAACCGCCGCCCAGATTGACATGCTCTGGACTTTGACCGATTTGTTCAGCTAATCGCGCTGCCAGTGCAATAGTCTGTGCTTGTGTTTCAATGATTGCCTCGGCTTTCAGCGCCTGAGAACCAGCAAAAATGTGGAAGCCGCGCCAATCTGCGCCAGCGTCCAGTATTTTCTGGACAGTCGCGGCGACAAAATCAACATCCATACCGAACTGTTTTGCGCCGCCTCCCATTTTCATCCCTGACCCTTTTAGATCAAAATCGGGGTTTACGCGTACAGCCAGATGCGGCTGAAGTTCTTCTCTCGCGGCAATCGCCAGGACACGATCACATTCATTGGGAGATTCGATGTTAATGGTAACGCCCGCCTGAATGGCTGCGAGCAACTCGTCATCACGCTTTCCGGGGCCTGCAAAACTTATCTGCCGCGCCCCGGCCCCGGCGTTTAACGCCATGGTCAATTCACCACCGGACGCAATATCAATACCGTCAACAAGCTCGACCATTTGTTCAAGCAACGGGGCAAATGGATTGGCTTTCATGGCATAATGGATATGCAATTGAGACGGCATGGCTGCGCGTAAAGCCTCGATCCGCGAATGTAAAAGACCTCTGTCATAAACGAATAGCGGTGAACCATGTTCAGCTACCAATTCGCTGGCAGTCCTGCCTCCAATAGAAAGCTCTCCATCGCGGCATGCGTAACCGCCGGGTATTGGGCCAATGGGTTTTACTTTACTCATATATTCTCATTCTTTGCCAACGCGTTACGATCAAGTTTGCCATTGGGATTTTTGGGAAACTCTCTCAGCACTATGATATCTCGTGGATGCATAAAATTGGGTAAATTGCGCTTCAGATACTGCCCCAGTTCCTTTGCAATATCTTGGCCTTCCTGCGATTCAGAGGGACGAATATAAAGACTGATCGCATGACCTAGCCGCTCGTCCGGGACACCTACAGCAACAGCCTCTGCTGCTAGTCCCGATTCAACAGCGACTTCCTCGATTTCCGTTGGGCTAATGCGATTGCCGGAGCTTTTTATCATATTATCCGTTCGGCCCACGAAATAAAGCAATCCATCTTGCTCCCGTCGTACTGTATCGCCCGACCAAACGGCTATTCCGCCATATTCCGACGCAAGTGGAGCCGGTTTAAAACGCTCAGCAGTACGCTTGGCATCCTGCCAATAGCCTTGAGCCACTAGCGGACCAGCATGGACCAACTCTCCCTCTTCACCTACTGACGCAATTTCCCCATCTCCGCGAACCACCATGATCTCTGCAAAGGGAATGGCTTTCCCCATGCTTGTGGGATTATCGTCAATCATCGCTGGATCAAGATAGGTGGAGCGGAAAGCTTCGGTCAGGCCATACATGGCATAGATATCAGTCTTTGCGCCAAAAATTGCTCGCAACCTCGCCACTAACGACGGCGTCAATGCTCCTCCGCTATTGGTCAGTCGCCGCATTGAGACCACAGCGTCCTCTGGCCAGTCCTGATCGACCAGTTGCACCCAAAGCGGCGGAACAGCGGCCAAGGTGGTAATCTGGTCGCGGGCGCAGGCTTTGATAACATCACGAGGCGCGAGATAATCCAATGGATAAGCGCATCCGCCAGCATACCATGTCGAAAACAACTGGTTCTGGCCATAATCGAAGCTTAGCGGAAGCACGCATAAGGTGCGGTCATCCCGTTCCAGTTTCAGATATTGTGCAACGCTGACCGCTCCGAGACTAAGATTGGCGTTGCTGAGCATGACTCCTTTGGGCCGCCCAGTCGAGCCACTTGTATATAAGATAGCCGCCAAGGCTTCTATATCGGCCTGTACCTCACCAGTTTCCAGCGGGTTTCCTATCTCTTCAATCGAATCCGAAACCGCAATATCGTTCCAGATTGTGCATTCCTGTCCCAGCACAGACTCCTCTGCGGGTTCTTCAATAGATTTTATCCGCCCTGCATTTGTAATCAGCAACTTGGCGCCGCTGTCCAATATAATATGGCGCACTTGTGCTGGCTTCAAAACAGGGTTGATCGGCACATGGACCAGCCCCGCCCTAACCGCTGCCAAAGGCATGATGCAGGCCAATTCTGTTTTTGGCAGCCAGTTTGCTACCCGGTCGCCTGGCTCGAATCCCTGCTCCATTAACCAGCGTGCTAGCAAACCAACACGATGATTTAACATTTTATAGCTAAGAGTGACGGAGCGTGTAACCAATGCCGGTGCCTCTGGATCCTTGCCAACAGCAAGCTGGTCCAGAGGAAATGCGGCGTTTGTGGAATCAATGTTCAATTGTTGAGCCTATGGAAGAGAACGAAATTGTGACGGACATAACCGTAGCCAGAAATCTAGCCGGGAACAGTGAATATCATGATAATTTCCAGTCGGTGCAAGCTGTGGCTGGTGAAAAACTTGATAGAGCAACTCAAAAGTCACTATTTGACCGTCTAGAATGGCTAAAGCAGTTACATACTCTATGCTTAGCAGAGAATAAGCCCCTGATTATTCATAGCTCTGAGAATAGCGCAGAGGCGTGGCTGTTCCTGATGGAAAAAAACCAGGGCAATTATACTGCTCTCGCCAATTGGTACAATTTTACATATCGTCCCATTTTCGTCGGCAATTATGGCAATGGCACCAAATTGGGTTTGCTGACGGCCGTCGCCAAGAAGCTTCCGCTCCATTGCCACCACATTGAAATCGCACCCGTTCCCGATGAGGACGATGCTGCAAGCTTGACTGAACAAGCCTTTAAGCAAGCTGGCTGGCTTGTGTTAAAATCAAAGGCTGACGACAACCATATTCTGTCTGTAAAAGGCCGGACTTTCGAAGAATATTGGTCAGGGCGCCCCGGAAGACTTCGCAATACCGTTCGCCGGAAGGCAAAGAAAAATATCGTTTCTATCCGCATTGAAACCGATTTTTCCGATGAACATTGGAACCACTATCTTGATGTTTATTCCCAAAGTTGGAAACCGGAGGAAGGTAATCCCGACTTTCTGAAGAACCTCGCAAAGCAGGAAAGCGATGCCGGTTGCTTGCGGCTTGGTCTAGCTTATATTGATGGAGCTCCAGTCGCAGCACAGTTCTGGACCGTTGAAAATGGCGAAGCGCTTATACACAAACTCGCCCATGTCGAAGATGCGACCAAATCGTCGCCGGGGACACTTCTATCCGTCGCGATGTTTCGGCACGTCATAGATGTGGATTGCGTGAACATTATTGATTTCGGCACTGGCAACGATGCCTATAAGCTGGAATGGATGGAGGAGGTTCGCCCGAGATAT
>JADMKQ010000232.1 GCA_015478735.1 Sphingorhabdus sp.
AGGCAAAATTGACAGCCGACCGGGTAAGCTATTTCTGCCACGACGACTGGGCGGTGGACCCTGCCAAGCGCTTACCACCCGAAATATGGACCCCGCAGGTCGAGACACGGCAGGGATTGAAAGACACAGCCCAATGGTATCGGCTGAATGACTGGCTTTAACTGCTACGCGTAAATTTGGCGTTTTAAAGTAGCGGCCCGGTAAACAGCTCCGTTACATAGCTGATAAACGTCAGCGTCAAACCGATCAGAAACACCCGGTAGGCCCAGCCGAGAAAACGGTATTTCTTTCGTCCCAGAACCGCTCCCATCTGGTAAATATCCCGCAGCATGGCCCGATAGGTGTTTTCCTGGTTTATCAATTCCTGGTTGAGCAGACGGTCCACATATTCGTCTTCTGTCATATCGCGAAAGCCGCCAAAGAATAATATATTGGATGACACTCCGGGACGCGGCACGATGGACGGCATCACCGCGATTGCGGCAAGCCCGGCCGATGCAAAGGCCGCGACAGCCAGGATGAGAAGCGGCAAAGACAATTCGCCAGACTGGCTTTGCCCGACGGCCAGCGTGAAAACAATGAATGTCGCGCCGATCAGCATATTGGCTTTATGATCTGCCATAAGACTTAACTGCACATGATGTTGCTGTGTCGTTCGCAAGGCATGAATGGCATCATCGGGCCATTCCCGTTCTTCAGTCATCGTTACTCTTACCTTCAATTATTAACAGGCTGCGACCCGATGCAGCGCATGACTGGCACAGTCGGTGCAATTGGGCAAGATTAGTAATATCCTCATTCTTGCGCCCTGTTTCAGCCTTATTCGCTTGCCAATGGGGTCTACACCTTGGCAAAGGTCGCTTTGAGTCGACCTAATAAACTATTGGAATTCATATTATGGCAAGTCGCGAAGAAATTATAACAAAGGTTGAGGCGCTGGTCGGGCCGTTCAATAACAAGGGCGTCGCGCTGACTGAATCAACCACATTTGCGGGCGATCTGGAATGGGACAGCCTGACCGTGATGGATTTTGTCGCAGCGGTCGAAGACGAGTTTGACATCATCATCACCATGAATATGCAGGCCGAAATCGAAACCGTGGGCCAGCTTGCGGATGCTGTTGCCAAATTGATGGATAGCTGATCGGGATCGCGATGACAGATCTTTTCAGCAAATTCGATCCCTTAATCCAGGAACGCGAAACCCTTCTCGCCACCGGCGTGAAAGACCCGTTTTCGCTGGTGATGGAGGAAGTGAAATCGCCAACCGTTGCCATTTGTAACGGCAAGGAAACCATCTTGCTCGGCACCTATAATTATATGGGCATGACCTTTGACGATGACGTGCAGGCCGCCGGGCAAAAAGCGCTCAAGGAATTCGGGTCAGGAACGACCGGCAGCCGCGTTCTCAATGGCACTTACAGCCCGCACAAGGATTGCGAAGAAGCGCTTAAAGAATTTTATGCGATGGACCACGCGATGGTCTTTTCCACCGGCTATCAGGCCAATCTGGGTATTATCTCAACGCTGGCAGGCAAAGGCGATTATGTCATACTCGACATCGACAGCCATGCGTCCATCTATGATGGTTGCGCTCTGGGCAATGCCGAGATTGTCGCATTCCGCCATAATGATGTCGAAGCGCTGGAAAAACGTCTGAAACGTCTGCCTCCCGAAGCGGGCAAGCTGGTCGTGCTCGAAGGCGTCTACTCGATGCTTGGCGATGTCGCGCCATTGAAGGAAATGATCCGGGTCAGCAAGGAAAACGGCGCCATGGTTCTGGTTGATGAGGCCCATAGCATGGGCTTTATCGGCGAAAACGGACGCGGCGTAGCCGAAGATCAGGGCGTGATCGACGATGTCGATTTCATCATCGGCACGTTCAGCAAATCCGTCGGCACTGTCGGCGGCTTTTGTGTTTCCAACCATCCGAAGTTCGAGATTTTACGGCTGGTCTGCCGTCCCTATGTCTTTACCGCATCCCTGCCGCCAAGCGTGATGGCGACTGCCAGCACCTCTATCCGCAAGCTGATGCACAGCGGGAACAAGCGGGCGCATTTGTGGGAAAACAGCAAAAAGCTCCACAAGGGTCTTCGCGATCTCGGCTTCCAACTGGGCACAGAAGAAGCTCAAAGCGCCATCATCGCGGTCATCATGCCCGATCTGGAACGCGGCGCGATGATGTGGCAGGCATTGCTCCAAGAAGGGCTTTACGTAAATCTGGCGCGACCGCCTGCGACACCTGCGAACATGACCTTGCTGCGATGCTCGCTCTGTGCCGAACATACATCGAAACAAGTGGACCAGATTCTGGGCATGTTCGAAGCGGCTGGCAAAGCGGTTGGAGCTATCTGAGGGCAAGGTTGATGACAGGGGTTCTTCCCGTTAGTCCTGAACTTGTCGAAGGATGTTTCGAGCCTTGATCCTGAGCTTGACTTAGAAACGTGGTTCGACAAGCTCACCACTAACGGTCTCTTACAGGATCTAATAATCGGAAAGCATCTCAATCAATGAAGCCTGAAACGGACAGCATCAAGGTCGAACAGCGCGGCGCGGTGGAGATTCTCTCGCTCAACCGGCCAGACAAGCTCAACACCATGAACGAAGAGATGATCTTCGCGCTTCAGGACTATTTCCGCGGGCTTCAGGACCGGCAAGATGTGCGCGTTGTGCTTTTCCGGGCAGAGGGCCGGGCATTTTGTGCAGGACTTGATATTGGCGCGTGGCAGAATGACGGAACGAAGGGCCAGGTCCAGCATGTGTGGCGCACGCAGCGCAGCATAGCGACCGTGATGCAGTTGATGCGGCAATGCCCGCAGCCGATCATTGCGCTGGCTCAAGGCGCGGCGTGCGGCGGCGGTTTTTCCCTGCTGCTGGCCAGTGACGTGCGCTACGGCGCGCCCAGCCTGAAAATGAACGCCGCTTATATCAAGATCGGCCTTGGCGGTTGTGATATGGGATCGAGCTATTTTCTGCCGCGTCTGGTCGGATCATCGCTGGCGTCGGAACTTATTCTGACGGGCCGGTTCATTCATGCCGAGCGCGCTGAAAAGGCTGGTCTGATCAGCGAGATGGTGGACGAGGACAAATTGCTCGCGACCGGGCTTTCGCTGGCCGAGGAAATGCTCGACACCGCGCCTATGGGCCTTCGTCTGACCAAGGATGCGCTGAACCGCAATATCGATGCCCAGAGCTTTGAAGCCGCGCTCGCCATCGAGGACAGGCAGCAAGTGATGCTCTCCATGACCGAAGACAGCCGGGAAGCCGCCAAGGCTTTCTTTGCAAAACGGAAGCCGGAATATAAGGACCGCTAAGCCGTTCCCTTAACGCTTCCGCCTTAACGGTCCCTATGCTCGGCCCCCTGCCCGGCCGTAATGAACAGTGCGGTGGCTTCCTTTTCCACATCGGCCGTGTGCCAGACGCCGGGCGGATTGATCGCATATTCGCCTTCATGCAGGATAATCTGCTTCTGCGTGCCTTCCTGCGTTTCCTGGATCAGCGTGATTTCACCCTTGGTGCACAGCACGACTTCTGCTCCGGCGGGGTGCATTTCCCACACATCCCATGGTTCGGAAAAACTGTGCAAGGACACCAGCCGCCCTTCCGCGCCATCTGATGCGCGGCGCTCGACATAGGCTTCATACCAGGCGAGATCACCGGTATAATCTGGTTCAACGAGCGCGGTGGCACCCTGTCCCAGGTGGATTGGTTGTGTTGATAATTTGTTTGCCATTTGGCTCCTCCCGATTTCTGCGACTCTCAGGGAGCATCATCATAGCTTATTTTATCGCTCCCCCGGCGACTAATCTCGGCAACATGACGAGAGCGCCCAGAATCGGCCATTTGCGCTGCCATGGCTTGATGACATAATCCGTCCCGGCGTGGCGGTTAATTTTCCACGCCAGATAGTCGATACCACCGGCATAAGTGCCCGATGCCTTGGCCAGCCGCGCGAGAGTGAGCAGCTTGCCATTACGCCGCAAACGGGGCCAGCGCCCCTTTTCTGCCGCAATCTGCCGCTGCTGTCCCGAAGCGATATGGACTTTGCCATCCCTCACCGCCGCTTCAATAGCTGTCCGCCCGATGGCCGCCTCGCCAAACTGTTCATAGCGTTCCGGCGCAAAATCGACGACCGATTGCGAACGTTCTTTGCGCTCGGCCCTCAGCTCCGCGCCATAGGTCAGCGCAAAGCCCTTTTCCCAAAGCTGCGTCAACGAGACAGGTGGCGAAATCCCGTCAATATGGGCCAAAGCACCATTGAGTAACGTCACCGGTGCACCTTCGATAGCGTCGATAACCTTCTGCTGCGCCTGTTCATCGGCACACCACACCAAACGCGACGGCTGCGCGAAACGCGCCCAGACGCTCACCGCACTGGCCTCACTCCCGTTGAGCTTGTGGAAATCAGCCTCGCTCAGCACCGCCACTTTGGCCACCAGACCGTCATGTTCTGCCGGAAAGACATTGGGCGGTAACAGCTTGTTAGCGCGGACCAGCCAGCTTTTCCCATAGGCCGCTTCATAGGTCGAAACGATCAGATAGAAATCGAGCATCTGCCCGTCCAACTCGGTTGTGCGCAGGCATGATCCGTAGAAAAGCACAGCGCGCGACGCCTCGCCATATTTTGCGGCTATCGCGGCTGCGAACGCAGATACGCGCGGCTCGACCGGCTCTGCCAGCTCCGCTTTGACAAGATATTTAAGGTCGCTCACCCGCGGGATAATAGCCTAAGCAGCAAGGCGAAGGAAAGACACCGGCTTGGTTGATTTCAAAACAATCGGCCGGCCTTCCTGTGCAAGGAACAATTCGCCGTCCATCACAACGTTGCTGTTCTTGCCTTCGATGCGGATGGTGTCGCCCTGTTCCAGATAGATGCCCTTCTGCACGGTTTTACCAAGGCGCCCGAACAGCGCAGAAAAGATGAAACGCACCAAGGCTGCGGGCTTCTGGTCAATCGCCATGAACTGCAAATGCTCCCGTTTTCCGCGCGACTGGTTGAACCGGCGCATCAGCAACAGTTTTTCCAACGTGGTTACAATCAATATGGCGAAATTGCCCTGATACTGGCCGTTTTTAATCAGCGAAATGCTGATCGGAGAAGGCCTGTTCGGTAGAAACTTGGCACTGATACCGAATAATACCGAAGCCAGCGCCGCAAAAACGGTCAGGATATGGGACGCTGCATTGGGCAGACCCAGCGGATAGATCTTGTGACGACAATAAAGAATAAACTCGGACAGACCGGCCCCGCCAACAAACATGCCGAGCACGACTTTACTATCCGTGCCGCCATCGGACAGGGCGATCAATTCGCGGTCAACCAGATGTTCGTGCAGGTCGTGCTTCGCCATTTCGACAATGCGTTCCAGAGCTTTAAGCGGATTGCCCTCTGCGCCCAGGTCGAGCGCGATCAGGTTGGTCTTGCCATTGGGCAGTACTGCAACGGGCGGCGGATTATCACCGAAATGACCGCCTTGGTGCAATTCCGTAAGCGCGGCCTGAACCGTGCCATCACCGCCGTTGATGACCAGAACCTTGGGCTTTACTTTCGCAATCGTTTGCAATGCCTTGGTAATTTCATCGACATTATCGACTTCATAATGGAAAACATCGCTGTTCTTGACGCAATAAGAACGCACCTCCGGCAAGATCGCACGATTGCCGGTTGAGTTAGGATTGGAAAGTAAGGCCACGTTTGCCATTATTCAGTTACTCATTTCCCTGTTACGTCTGCCATCACATATATTTCATCTGGATGCTGATCGACTTCACTTCATTGCCCACTTCGAAAGCGGTCTTTTTGTAACTCGGCTTGCCCAGGTTAAAGATATTGATGCTGGGATCATTCGACATTCCGCCGCCATCGGTAGAAAGGTCGGTCTTGCCATTGCCATTCACATCGTGACGCACAGCAATCGCGTAAGTTCCGCTTTTCGGGACAGGCAGACAGAACATCATGGTACCGCGCTTTGCGGGCATTTCGATGCGGCTAAGCCATGCGCCTTTTTTCAGCCACTCTTCACTGGTTCCGCGATAGCTTTGCACGCGCATATTGCCTGAGGATTCCTTGATGCCGTTTACTTTTACCATGACAGCAGGGCCATTGCCGGGGCTGCATTTGCTCAGGTTGTTAGAAATTGTCTGATTTGCATTTGCCATCGATGCCGGCACTACTAAAAGCGCGGCAGAGAGCAAAAAGGGGGCTGCAAATTTCAACATGACGTAAATACTCCTAGTCGCTATAACCGCATCCAAACTGCGGTAGTCAAAGAATCAATCCCCCTTTACACAGGCAGTTATGCAAATGATTTACGGCAGAAACATGGTGAGAGGGCGACGATAAGTTGAAATTATTGACTTCCACCGACCGATACATCGCTCGCCTGATCGCCGTGCCGCTATTTAGCACGCTGGTCATCGCCGCGATGCTGCTGGTGCTAGAGAAAATGTTGCGCCTGTTTGACTTTGTTGCCGCAGAGGGCGGGCCGGTCAGCGTGGTGTGGCGCATGTTGGCGAATCTTATCCCCGAATATCTCTCGCTCGGTATTCCGATCGGCCTATTGCTGGGCATATTGCTGGCCTTCCGGAAACTTGCCTTAAGCTCGGAACTGGATGTTTTCATGGCCGTGGGTCAGGGATATGGCCGCCTGTTAAAGGTGCCCTATATGTTCGCGGTCGCCTTGATGCTGGTCAATCTGGCTCTGGTCGGCTTTATCCAGCCATTATCGCGCTATTATTACGAAGAATTGCGCTTTGAACTGCGCTCTGGTGCATTGGGTGCGTCGATCAAGGTTGGCGAATTCACCAATCTGGGCTCCAAGATGACGATGCGGATCGAGGAAAGCCGCGACAATGGCACGAAATTAAGCGGGATGTTTGTTCGTGCGGAAAATGAATCGGGCCAGGTTATTTCCGTCACCGCCGAAAACGGTCAGTTCATGGCGACCGATGACCCCGACACAATCATATTGCGATTGACCAAGGGCGTGCTGATTCACGATGCACCAGATTATCAGAAGCCCCGCATTTTAAGCTTTAGCAGCCATGACCTGCCAATCGCCCTGCCCGATATAGAGGCGTTCCGGTCAAGAGGTGGCGAAGATCTGGAATATACTATTCCCGAACTGGTCAAAGTGGGTCTGGACCGAGAGCGCACGGTCGCTGAACGCAACGAAAGCCGGGCCAATTTCCACTTTCGCATGGTCGAGGTCGCGATGATGCTGCTATTGCCTTTATTGGCGGTCGCCTTGGCGATCCCGCCGAAAAGGACCAATTCCGCTCTGGGGGTCTTTATTTCCATCGTGATGATTGTGACCTATCACAAGGTCAATCAATATGGCGAAGATATTGGAGCGCTTGGTATTGTTGATCCGATCATCGCATTATGGGTACCATTCCTGTTATTCGGGGCCTTGATAATCTGGATGTATCATACGCTTGCCAATGTTCCGGGCGGGCAACCTATCGGCACGCTGGAAAGAGCATTCTCAAAATTTGGTGGCGTCTTCAAAGGGCTGCTTAACTTTAATCGGAAACGTGCTGATGTCCAATAAACCGGCCCAGATCGTGAACGGAGAGGCACAGCCATGAATTTTTTCCCTTCGCGGACCCTGGCCCTGTATATGGCCAAAATGCTGACGATGCGGAGCCTGGCCGTGCTGGCTATGCTGGTGCTGGTTTTGCAGGCATTGGATCTGCTTGGCGAAAGTGGTCGTATCATGTCGGTGGAAGGCAATGGCCAATCCGAATTGTGGACCTACATCTCGTTACGCATGCCGCAACTGGTGCAGCGTTTCCTACCTTTTTCGGTTTTGCTCGGCACGATCATAACCGCTGCGACGCTGAACCAGAATAGCGAAGTCATTTCGATGAAGGCTGGCGGGCTTTCCGCTCACCAGATTTTGGCACCGCTTATCCTCACCAGCTTTATCGTGGCGATGGTGTCTTTCGTGTTCAACGAAACCGTCGTAGCCCCCTCCACTTCGCGGCTTTCGGCGTGGCAATCGGTAGATTATGGCCCGATACCGGCTGCCAGCAATGTGCGAACCAATGTCTGGGTCAGGGATGGCAATAACCTGATCAACGCGAAAACAGTCACTGGTCGCGGAACGGATGTGCTGTTGCAGGACATCACGGTTTACGAGCGGGTTAATAACAGCCTTCGCAGCATGATGCATGGCGAAGAAGCGCGCTATTCCGGTTCAGCATGGACCATGACGGGAGTTTCCCGTTTCAACGTGCTGACGGGCGAAGAAGAATTTCAGGACGAGTTTGTGACCGGCGGCAGCTTGCGTCCCGACCAATTTACGCTGGCCAATGTGGATGCAGACGGCCTCTCCTTCACCCAACTCATATCCGCGATACAGGAACTGGAAAAAGCAGGACGACCGACCAAAGAGCTGGAAACCAGCCTGTGGCACAAGATTTCAGGGCCGTTATCATCCGTATTAATGCCATTGCTCGGCGCGGTGGCAGCTTTTGGTCTGGCTCGGTCAGGGCAGCTTTTCATCCGCGCGGTCATAGGCATGGCGCTTGGCTTTGCCTATTTTGTCGCGGATAATTTCTCGCTCGCCATGGGCACGATTGGCGCTTATCCGCCTATATTGGCGGCCTGGGCGCCATTCATCCTGTTTTTCCTGATCGGCGAAACGGTGCTGGTCCGGACAGAGGAATAGGCTTAGCTGGCCGTTCCAGCTGGCCGGTTTGCGGCTGCTATTGCCTCTGTATGACCGGCGCTTCCGCGCACCAGGTTGGCCACCAGTGACCATAAACTAGTATGATTGGCCCGGTAATAGGTTGTGCCCGCCGGCAAGGCTTTCGCAATCCGGCGATGCGCTTCACCTAGCGCGTGATAAGGCACACCGGGCAAAAGGTGGTGCAACGCATGGTAACGCAGGCCGACCGGCGCCCATAATGCAGGCAAAAGCGCAGGCGGCGGGACGTTCACACTGTCCAGATATTGTTCGGTCACGCTCATGACCTCACCGTCATTTTCCCATAGATGCGCGACCAGCGTCCGGATCTGGTTCAGCACGATTGCGCCCGACACAATGGCCAATATGATCAGAAAAGCGCGCAGCGGCAAAAATCCGGTTATAACGGCGGTAATCAGCGCGATAGCCCAGATGCTGGCTGCAATTTCTTGCGCATACCATTGCTTTTTGAACGCACCTTCCGGAGGACGGCGGCGAAATTCAGGGTTTATTATCAGGCCGGAATAACGCTCAACCACCACTTTACGAAGCGGCGGGATGATGAGAGATAGCGGCGACAAAATCGCATAACGGATGAGCAGGCCAAGCGGAGCCAATACCGATACCAGCACAAAAAGCGGCACAGTATAGGGTTTCATCAGCGCAAGCGGCAGATATTCGGGATCTTCGGTTGTGCCATAACGGGTTCGGGCGTGATGAAGATTATGTATCCCTTCATACATGAACGATGGCAACAGCAGCGGAACTCCAGCAACGCATTCCACA
>JADMKQ010000233.1:0-7372 GCA_015478735.1 Sphingorhabdus sp.
CATATTGGGTGCGATCCGGCATGATGACGGTGATGGATTCAACCGTTGCGTTGCGGTTACCAGGCGCGACAACATGGTTGTTGGTTACGATATATCCGTCGGCAGAAATAATGAATCCGGAGCCGAGTGACTGGGCTTGCCGGACTTGACTGCCGCCGCCGCGATTGCCGAAGAAGCCGTCAAATGGTGTCCCCGCAAACGGGTTGTTGCTGACAACCACTTTCTGCTTTGTGGAAATGTTGACGACGGCCGGCTGCAACTGTTCGGTCAGGTCAGCAAAGCTCATCGGTATACCGCGCGGTGCAGCGGCTTTTATGGCGTGGCTCTCATTGGCGGCTACCTGAGCACCAGCGGAGCCAATGCCGGTTAGCGTCGCAGCGCTCCCCGCCAAGAGCAATGCTGCTGAAATCCCGTAAGCGTAACGCACAATAGTTTTCCTCTCAATTAATACTCATCGGTCAACGAACTTATGACATCAAACCGTTCATATTTCCGAAAATCTGGCAAATTAATTGACGCAGACTTCATGAACCGCATTTGAATATTACCACAGCCAATCCTTAACATCAGCTATAAGATAAACCTTTTCGATCCGTTTGACTAATAGTGGAAGCTATAAAGCCTATCCGCAAGCCATGAATCGAACATTCGTCGAAAAAATATCCCGTTTTGCAGAAACGATCACAAATGTAGTCGATGACCGCAAAATGGCCTCAAACCGCATTACCTCCCCTGGAATTGGCGAAGATAGAGATTGTCAGGCGACAATATGAACGAGGATGACGGATCGCCTTCCTGACCAGCGCGGAATGTTGTCTCATAGCTCTTCATGGCGCGGTAGAAATCGTAGAACTCCGGATCCTTGCCAAAGCTTTCCGCATAGGTGCGAGCGGCGCTTGCATCTGCTTCTGCGCGGATGATCTGTGCTTGCTTGGCACCCTGGGCCTTAATGGTGCGGGCTTCCTGCTCACGCGCGGTCCGCATACGTTGATAGGCGCTTTCCAGCGGTGTGCCATCCGGCAGATCTGCGCGTTTGATACGCACATCCACGATTTCTGCACCATATTGGCGTGCAACACGGTTCAGGCCACTGCGGATATTGTCCATCACCTGTCCACGTTCCGGACTAAGCAGCGCGGCAAAGGGCCGTTTGCCAAGCTCGTTACGGAGGGCGGAGCCAAGTATCGGGCGAAGTTCGTCAGCCACCCGTTCTTCATCACCGGCGGCAATGAACATACGCAGCGGATCGGCAACGCGGAAGCGCGCAAAGGCATCGACCTGAAGACGCAGCTGATCGGTGGACAGCACTTGCTGTTGTTCCATCTCGACATCCAATATGCGTTTGTCAATCCATTCAACTTGCTCGATAAACGGCCATTTGGCGAGCAAGCCGGCACCGGTTTTGCCAAAAGGCGCACCTTCCTGATAACGGTTGATGATCCGCACGGGTTCACCAAAGCGAACCACGATACCTTGCCGTGTTTCCGGTACGATAATCAGCGTGTTGACCAAAAGCAGGATCAAGGCAAAGGCAATGATTGCCAGAGCGATGGGGTTTTTCATTACGTTACCCATTATTTCGCTCCCTCAGCTTGAGGGGTTGGGGCCTGGGATCGCTTCTTGAGTTCCGGCAGGGGCAGATATGGAGTTACGCCTTCTGCCTCGATGATCGTTTTATCCACTTGAGACAGAACACGCTCCATTGTTTCATAATACATGCGCCGCTGCGTCACGCGCGGGGCAAGCCGATATTCTTCGTAAACCTTGTCGAACGCAGCTGATTCACCCTGAGCCTGAGCCGTAAGCTGCTGGGCATAAGCGCGCGCTTCGTTCAGATAGGTCTGGGCGGTTTGCTGCGCTGCTGACACTTCTTTAAACGCATCGTTGACAGCGGCTGGCGGGTCGGCTTTTTTGATCGCGATACCGCGTATCACGACACCTGCGCCGTATCCATCAAGCACTTCCTGCATGTTCTGTTCAACCTGCTGCTCGATCTCGGTCCGCTCTGCACCGATTGTGTCATCAAGCGTGAAGTTTGCCACGGCTGCGCGCATGGCAGATTCGGCGACTTCGCTGATCGTTTCTTCCTGATCGGCGATGCGGAATAAAAACAGCTCGGGAGCTTTGATATTCCAACGCACCGAATAGGCGAGATCAACAATATTCTGATCACCGGTCAGGATGAGTTTTTCCGATTCACCGGTAGGAATGTCGATCGTGCGGATTTCCTCGACATCCAGCTTTGTGACTTGTTCAAGCGGGGTCGGAAGAGAGAGATGCAGGCCGGGTTTCATGGTCCGGGAATAGGAACCGAAAAATGTCACTACGCCGCGTTCTTGCGGGCTGATCCGGTGGATAGAGGATAGCAATACCCAGAGGATGACAAAACCGATTAAAAGGATTGGCCACCATGGACGTCCGCCGGGACGTTTGGGAAGACCACCCTTGAAGCCACCGCCGCCCGCTCCTTTCTTGAACAGTTCTTCCAGTGAAGATGCACCGCCCTTTCCGGAACCGCCACCAGACGATCCTCCGGATGGAGTGCCCCATGGGTTGCGTGGTCCGCCACCCTTGTCATCGCCGCCGCCATTGCCCCAAGGGCTGGCCATGTTAAAAATCGAACCCAAAGCTGATTGTTTGGACCCTTGCCCGTCAATTTTTTTATCCATCTAGTCTTTATAGGTGGCCCAATGTCAGAAAAACAGTGTCAATCCGATAAAAGTGTAACTATGTGAAGCAAATGACCGATATTTCTATGATTGAGGCCGCACTGGAAGAAGTTGCGGGTGGAAAATTCAGTGCTATCCGTTTTGAAGATAGCCGCGTTTCCCTGGTATTAAATGTAAGCGGACTGGATGTTCGTGAACGAGGACAGATCGAGATTGCTGTAAAGAGCAAGCTGCTGGAACTGGACGGTGTCGAGAAAGTCGATGTCGCGATGACAGCGGAGAAAATCGAACGCCGCCTGATTGCGGTCGGCAGCGGCAAGGGCGGTGTGGGCAAATCGACCCTATCGACCAATCTGGCGATTGCGCTGAAAGCTCTTGGCTATAAAGTTGGTATGGTTGATGCCGATATTTACGGTCCTTCGCAGCCGCGTCTGTTAAATTGTGAAGACCGCCGGCCGGAAGCCGAGGGCAAGCAGCTGATCCCGGTTCCCAATGAATATGGCATTCCGGTGCTGTCTATGGGTCATCTCGCCAAACCCGGGCAAGCGATTGCATGGCGCGGACCGATGGCGGGCAAAGCGCTGGAGCAACTAGTGGACGCGCATTGGGGCGATACCGAATTATTGATCGTCGATATGCCGCCGGGAACAGGCGATGTGCAATTGTCGATGATGCAAAACCACAAGCCAGTAGGCGCGCTTATCGTTTCAACACCCCAAGACCTTGCCTTGATGGATGCCGTGCGGGCGGTGGACCTGTTTGAACAGGCGAAAATCCCGATCATCGGCATGGTCGAGAATATGGCAGGCTATATCTGTCCGCATTGCGGCGAGGTCAGCGATCCTTTTGGCGTTGGCGGAGCGGAAGCGGCAGCCAAGAGCATGGGTATGCCCTTTATGGGCCGCGTGCCGCTCGACATCGAAATCCGCAAATCCAGCGATGGCGGGACGCCTCCGGCCAGTAGCGATAGTCTTCAGGGTAAGGCTTTCCATGATATTGCCAAAAAGCTCGCGACATGGTTGGATAACCAGTAAGCTATTGCAGGAACAAAAGGGGAGTCGAACCATGCCGTTGGAAACTGACCAGGATATCACCCGTCTTTTAACCGAAACCAAGAGGATCGCCCTTGTCGGCGCATCTGCCAAGCCGGAACGGGCGAGCAATCGTATCATGAAATTCTTGCTGGATCAGGGTTATGACGTGACTCCGGTTAATCCGGGGCTTGCTGGACAGAAACTGCATGGTCAGGAAGTAGTCGCGTCACTGGATGCCGTCACCGGTCCGATTGATATGGTCGATATTTTCCGTAACTCGACGGACGCTGGTCCCGTGATTGACGAAGCTATAGCGGTTGGTGCGAAAGCGGTGTGGACACAGCTTGGCGTTATCAACCGTCCTGCCGCAGAACGCGCAGAGGCAGCGGGGCTTGATGTCGTCATAGACCGTTGCCCCAAGATCGAGATTCCGCGTCTCGGATTACTGAAGAGCGATAATGCCGACTGAACCGGAAAAGGCCGCCGGAACAAAAGGGAAAGAGAAAAGCAAAAACGCCCTCACGCGCCGCAATTTCCTGATTGGCGGCAGTGCGGCGGTCGGACTGGTTGTCGCTTGGGCGATCTGGCCGCGCGATTATGAACCCAATCTCAGCGTGACCGAAGATGAGCGGATATTCAGCGCCTATCTTAAAATTTCTGTAGACGGGCGGGTCACAGTCGCTGTGCCGCAAAGCGAAATGGGGCAGGGTGTTTACACCGTTCTGCCACAGATACTGGCTGATGAACTGGGTGCGGACTGGCGGACTGTTGCTGTCGAGCCTGCGCCGATCAATCCTCTCTACGCGAACGACCTTCTGGCTAAGGAATGGGCAGAAACGCTGTTGCCTGCGGGTGCGGAGAAATGGACCAAGGCCGATCAGGCGAGCTGGGCAATCAGGAATATCGCACAGCGCAATGACTTTATCGTGACGGCAGATTCAACCTCTGTTCCGGCATATTCTGCCCAATTCCGCGAGGCTGGAGCTGCCGCAAGGGTCTTGCTCAGCATGGCTGCTGCACAAAAATGGGATGTAGCGTGGGAAGAGTGCATCGCGGAGAATGGTTTCATTACCCATGACGAAAAGCAGTTTCGTTTTGGCGAGCTGGTCATAGATGCGATGGAGCAGGACTTGCCCGATCCCGTGCCCCTGCGTTCCAGTCCTGTAAACAATCTGGTCGGTCAGGATGTTCCCCGGCTTGACCTGCCTTCAAAACTTGATGGTTCCGCCAATTTCGCGGGTGATATTCGCCTTGCCGACATGGTCTATGCTTCGATCCGCCAGGGACCACTGGGCGATACGCGCCTGAAATCGTTTAACCGGGAAGGCGCAAGCAAGATTATCGGCTTGGTCGAAGTGATCGAGAATGAACGCTGGATTGCAGCAGTGGCAACCAACTGGTGGGCGGCCAATTCGGCGCTTGATAAAATGAGTCCGATGTTTGAAACCACCGGCTTACTTCCCGACAGTGACAAGATGAGTGCTGCTCTGGAAAAGGCACTGGAAGAGGGGTCCGGCATCCGTTTTGCCAGCCGCGGGGAAACAAAGCCTGCTTTTGAAGAATATCAGAATGTCCGCGCCCGTTATCAGGCGGAAGCCGCCTTGCACGCGCCGATCGAAACCCGCACTGCGACAGCCGATTATAAAGACGGCCGACTGGAACTCTGGCTTGCCACGCAGGCACCATCTGCGGCAGTGCAAGTGGCGGCAGAAGCCATCGGGATTAGCGCGGACAGCGTTATACTTTACCCCATGCTTGCAGGCGGGTCATTCGGGCGCAACCTTGATAACAAGATAGCGGCGCAGATCGCTATAATAGCCAAAAAAGTCGGTCGTCCTGTGCAGTTAATGTGGTCACGGGCGGAAGAGATGATGCACGACCATTACCGTGCGCCAGCCTATGCCAAGCTGGATGCGGCGACGGATAAAACCGGCCGGATACAGGCGCTACAGATAAAGGTCGCGGCTCCCGCTTCGGGGCGGGAACAATCCAAACGCGTGGTGCGAGGGATGGACGAACTTGCCGCGATGCGCGGGTCTATGGACGAAGCGGACACGAAAGCGGTCGAAGGCGCGGACGTGCATTATAATATAGCGAATTTCTCGCTGGACCATCATCCCGCTTATGTCGGAGTGCCGACCGGAAACTGGCGCAGCAATGCGCATAGCTATAATGCTTTTTTCGTTGAATCCTTCATCGATGAACTCGCGGCGAGAGCCAAAATCGAACCTTTGTCCTATCGGATGCAAATGATGTCGGGGAGGCCGCGTCTCGCAGCTTGTCTAAGCGGCGTAGCTGCCATGGCAGGATGGGATGGCGGACTGGACGGCAGCGGTCAGGGGCTTGCCTGCCACTCCATGCGCGGCGGTCATATCGCGGTTATTGTCAGCGCTTCCCGCGGTGATGGCGGATTGAAAGTGAACCGGATTTCCGCCACCGTCGATGTCGGACGGATCATTCACCCAGAAATCGCACGACAACAGATTGAAGGCGGTATTATATACGGCCTCGCTATGGCTTTGGGATCGTCAACGCGCTTTAACCATGGTATTGCCACCGCGCGCAGGCTAAGCGATCTTGCTCTGCCAAGGCTGGCGGAAGTTCCGGCCATACAGGTAGAGTTTATCCGCAGTGAAGCAGAGCCTGTCGGAGTGGAAGAAATCGGTGTTCCCGCCGTTGCTCCGGCAATTGCCAATGCCTTGTTTTCTGCCACTGGCACCCGTTTTCGGCAACTGCCGCTGTTTGCAGAGGCATGATGAATATGCAAAATCCCGATCAATATTCCCCTGACCAGCATCCAGCCGTGAAAACCGGAAAAACCGGCGTGCTGCTAGTCAATCTGGGCACACCGGATTCACCCGATAAAAAGGCGGTGAAACGCTATTTGAAGGAATTTCTTTCTGACAAGCGCGTCGTGGAAATACCCGATATGATCTGGCAGCCGATATTGCGCGGGATCATATTGAACACCCGGCCCAAAAAATCGGCCCATGCTTATGCTCAGGTGTGGTTGGATGAAGGCTCGCCGCTTGCCGTATATACGCGGCGTCAGGCAGAGGCTTTGGCAGGGAAATATGGCGATATGGTCCATGTTGACTGGGCGATGCGATACGGCAATCCAAGCATCATCAGCCGGTTGCAGGCGATGCAGGATGCCGGTTGTGACCGGATTTTGGTAGCGCCGCTCTATCCGCAGTATAGCGGAGCAACGACAGCCAGCGTGCATGATGCCGTTTTTGATGCGGTCAAAGCAATGCGCTGGCAACCCGCGATCCGCATTTTGCCGCCTTATCATGACGATGCTGCATATATCGCCGCGCTGAAATCCAGTGTGGAGGCTGCGCTGACTACGCTTGATTTTGAGCCGGATGCGATCATTGCGAGCTTCCACGGTATGCCCAAGCGGACGCTGGAACTGGGCGATCCCTATCATTGCCATTGTCAAAAAACCACGCGGCTATTGTCGGATGCGATGGGACGGGAATTGGTCATTTCGTTTCAGTCTCGCTTTGGTCCGGCGAAATGGCTTGAACCGGCGACCGACATGATGCTTGAGAAACTGGCGCAAGAGGGCGCGAAGAAGGTCGCGATTTTTGCTCCCGGCTTTTCCAGTGATTGCCTGGAAACGACTGAAGAACTGGGAATACGCGGCAAAGAGATATTTGAAGC
>JADMKQ010000233.1:7472-9477 GCA_015478735.1 Sphingorhabdus sp.
ATGGATTTAGGCGGGGATGACATGTTTCATCCGCCTGTAAAGCGCAGCATCACGATTGCGGGACATCAGACATCCATCACGCTGGAGCCGCTATTCTGGAAATTGCTTAAGGCATCTGCGGAAAAGCGGGGGCTACCAATCAACGCTCTGGTGGCGCAAATCGATGTGCAGCGGCTGGATGCTACCGAGCCGCCGGGGCTGGCCACGGCGATCCGGCTTTGGCTGGTGCATGATATGCTTGGAAAATCGCCCCAAGCCGACTAAGGCATTGCCATGAACGCTACCCTTCTTGTCATGGCTGGCGGCGCGGTTGGTGCGGCTGCGCGATATAATCTGGGGCGGCTGGTATTTCACTGGATTGGACCGGGCCTTCCATTTGGCACTTTGATTGCCAATATAATGGGTAGTTTTTTAATGGGCGTGTTGGCGGGAGTGCTGGCACGCAGTAATTTTTCCGATGAGCCCTGGCGGTTGTTGCTGGGCGTCGGTTTGCTGGGCGGGTTTACGACCTTTTCGGCATTTAGTTTGGAAGTTTTGAATATGATCGAGCGCGGAAATTGGGGCATTGCCCTGGGCTATGCATTGCTGTCCGTTGCCGGTTCGGTGATGGCGCTATTTATGGGCCTGATAGCGGTAAGGGTATTAGCATGACAACATTCGATCCCACTGCCGAAAGCGGCTCCGAAGAGGAAAAACCACAGGGTCAGGGCAAGCTGAAAGAGCAGAAGCAGGCGTTGAAAGTGCTTGATGTGCGTCAATTTACGGTGTCGCCAGACGATGATGATATTCGTATCGATCGCTGGTTCAAACGTCACATGGAAGATGTGCCGTTTAACGTCGTGTCGCGTTGGTCGCGGACAGGCCAGTTGCGACTTGACGGAAAGCGGGTTAGCCCCGGCGACCGGGTCAATGCCGGTCAAATCATCCGTGTCCCGCCCGCCGAGATCGAACGTCCGGGCCGCGCGGTCAAAGCACGGACCGATCTGTCACAGGACCAGATCGATTTCGCGCAAGAACTGGTGATCCACAAAGACAAAGCAGCGATTGTGGTCAACAAGCCGCCGGGTCTGGCAACGCAGGGCGGTAGCAAGACTAACACCCATCTTGATGGCTTACTCGACGCGCTGACCTATGATGCGAAATCACGGCCCAAGCTGGTGCACCGGCTTGATAAGGATACCAGCGGGGTGATCCTGCTCGCCCGTTCACCCGGAGCGGCTTCCTATTTCTCCAAACGGTTTTCCGGACGCACAGCGCGCAAAGTCTATTGGGCGATCGTCATGGGTGTGCCGGATATTGCCGATGGCATCATAGATTTGCCGCTGTCAAAGCAGCCCGGATCGGGCGGCGAGAAAATGCATGTGGACGAGGAAAATGGCCAGGCCGCCAAATCCCGCTACCGGATTATCGAACGCGCCGGCAACCGTGCTTGCTGGGTCGAGTTACAGCCCTTTACCGGCCGCACGCACCAGTTGCGCGTTCACATGGCGGCGATTGGTCATCCGATATTGGGCGACGGTAAATATGGCGGGAAAGAAGCTTTCCTGACCGGATCAATCAGCCGGAAAATGCACCTGCATGCGCGGCGACTGCGGATCGAACATCCCGATGGCCACAACCTTGATGTCACGGCGGATTTGCCGGATCATTTTGCCGACACGATTGAAAATCTGGGGCTCGACCTTGAATTGGGCGATTTGCCGCTCGACGAGAAAAAGCCCGGCGGAAAGGCCGTGCGTAAACAGCAGGGCCGCGCCCATGCCAAACAGATTCGCAAGGATAAGCGCGGGGAGCACCGGGCGCGCGGTGAAAATGAAGGTCAGCCGGTCAAGGCCTGAAAGCCGAGCAAGCGGCCTCGCGCCGATGCAGGTAAAGCGAGCCATAAAAAGGCTTTGCCGCATAGAGTGAAGCAAAAGCATAAGTGAATCCGGCCTTATGAATAAACTTGCACTGTTCGATTGCGATGGCACGATGGTTGATAGTCAGGCCAATATCTGTGCCTCTA
>JADMKQ010000234.1 GCA_015478735.1 Sphingorhabdus sp.
CATCCAGTAGCTAAGCCACGCTTTGCCCAGATGAAAAACCGGGAACAATGCTGCGCAAATCGCAGCGGCGAGAGCAAGTGCTTCTGCCCAGCGGCTAATTGCAAGTCGCATGGGCGCGCGCCATAATATCAGCAAACAGGCAAAGAGCGCGCTGCCATTGGCCATGCCAATCCACCACCCATAATTGGCAAGATCAAATCCCCAGACAAAGGGGATATTATTGCCCCACACACCAATACCCGTCAGGGCGGTGTAAAATAAGGCTGCAAAGAGAGCGATTACTAATGCCGCCGAAATTATGACAGCAAGCCACCACCTTAAGCCAAAAGCATTTTCTTCCAGTGGCAAAGCTTCCGGCGTTGTAAGGTGCGTATCCATGCTGGTTGCTTTCGCCATGCTCATACTTCTCGCGTCTGCTTGGCTAAGTAAGTCGTGCGTGTTTTTAAGTTGAGGTCTTCCAGCAGAGAATAGTTACGAGGCTCTGCCCGTGCTTTGGCGACCGGGCTTTGTGCATCGGCAAGATCACCGAATATGATAGCCTGCGTGGGGCAGGTCTGCTGACATGCGGTGACTGGCATGCCATCTTCGCCGCCTTTGTCATCGCCAAGCCGCACTGCCTCAATGCGCTGGACGCAGAATGTGCATTTTTCCATGACCCCGCGGTCACGCACGGTTACCCGCGGGTTTTGACCTTCGGTACTCATACCTACATTTCTGTCCGGCGCTTGATAATCAAACCAGTTGAAACGGCGCACTTTATAAGGGCAATTATTGGAACAGGACCGGGTGCCGATGCAGCGGTTATAGGTCATCTCGTTAATGCCTTCGCTGCTATGGGTCGTCGCACCTACCGGGCATACAGGTTCGCACGGCGCGAGTTCGCAGTGCATGCATGGCACAGGTTGAAATGCAGTGTCGGGATTTTCAGCAGGGCCGCGATGATAGCGGTCCACACGTATCCAATGCATCGCTCGTCCTGCGGCGGTTTCTTCTGGTCCCACTACCGGAATATTATTTTCGGCCTGACAAGCGATGGTGCAGGCGTTGCAGCCTATGCAAATATCCAGATCGATCACCATTCCCCATTGTTTTTCGGCGCGATATTCGGGGTCGAAAAAACTGGGGGCTTCTTCTTTTCTGCGTAGTTGCTCCGTTTCAGAAGTAACCCAGCGAACCGCCTTATCATCATCCTCGGCCATGAAGCGGTCAGCGAAAATCAAATCATGATGTGCACCGGTTTTCGTAACTAGCGCTCCTTGCTCTACAAAATTGCCGTTAAAAAGAGCATAGACCCCGTGACCAATTACCGAGCCGATCGCTGCCATTTTCCGGCCATAGCCGAGCGGGAGGCCAAGCGTATTTTCCGCCTGTCCCGGCAGTTGGATGACGGGTATCTTAATCGATGCGCCATCAAGGCTGATTTCAATCTCGTCGCCATCTTTCAGACCTAATTCTTCCGCTGTGGATGCAGCTATGCTTGCCGCATTGCCCCATGCCAGGCCAGTCAGAGGAGCAGGAAGCTCCTGCGTCCAGCTATTATTGGCGAGGCTCCCGTCCCAGATGTGCGGAGAGGGCGCAAAGACTAAAGCGAAACGATTATCGGGCATGATGCCGAGCGGTTTTTGCACCTTGCCGCTCGGGGGCGGGTTCATATTATTCGCTGCATTTGTAGAAGACCGAATTTTCTGCGCCAATTGTTCTACAGGTAGGTCAGGGGCATCATAGGTCCTCCTGACCAGCATTTCTCCGGTTTCCGGCATGCCGGCGAGATGGGAGAGGATTTCGATCGCGGTCATACCAGTACCAGAGGTAACGGGTCGCCTTAAGCCAACACTACTGTCGAAACTTCGCAAATCCCCCCATTGGGCCAGTTCTGGCGTTTCACTAATATAGTTGCTGCATAGGCCCGCTGTCTCGTTCCATTCGGACCCTAGATATGTGCTCGCCACGCGAGAGCGGGACAGGGTTTGCGCAAAATTTAACCGCGCGGGCGCATCATAAACAGGGTTGCCGCCCAAGATCATCAAATGATCGACTTCATCCTGCTCTAGGGCTCTATGTAAAGCAGATATGTCGGCGCACTGGCTATCGTCGAACAACTGCGCTGACTGAAGCTCTGCGGCCCCGAGCGATTTTGCAATTTTACCCGCATTTGCACTGATACCATTGCCCTTAAGTAATAATCTTGGTTCGTTTATAATCGCATTGGCTAGGTCACGATATTGAGGCGCGATATTTGTAATATCTCCCTCGTTCAGCGCTTGGATAAATTGTTCCAGTTGGCGCGGCTCCATGATGACATGCTCGTCGGCCTGTGCGCCAGTAAGTGTCGGGACACTTTCGACCACGATTAGCTTGCTCTCCTGTCTATCGTTACGGCGAAACTCCGCATAATCGGCGGCGTGGCGAACTTGCCCCGGACCGGCGCCAAGAAAGTCACAGCCAAAGCTGATGACGAGATTGTTTGACTGATAATCTATCGGAGGAATGATGTTGTTAAGCGGAATAGGGCGATATTGGTAAAATCTAGTCGCGGGCAGGCGCTGCTTCACCTCTCGTATCATCCTTTCCAGAGTTGGTGATGCAGTCGGTTGCAGCAAAATGTGCAGGCCTTCTCCGATTCCTTTTTCGCTGAAAGAAGCCAGAAACTCTCTGAACTTTTTCCAGTCTGTTTCCTTACCGCCCAAGCGCGGAAAATCTATCCGGTCGGGATCATAATGGGATAGTAATGCAGCCTGTGCCTGCACATTGCTACGGCCCAGACTGGCGGGATGATCGGGATCGCCTTCAATTTTGACAGGATTGCCGCCAACTGTGCGAACCACCACGCCAAATGCTGTCCCGTTCTGATTGAGTAAAGTATATCTATCCTCAACCGGCCCTTTGGACTTACCGCCCATTCTCTGTTCTGACGCTTTGGAACTGTTATCGGCGCACCCGCTCGCAGCAGCCAGCGCAGCCGAAGCGGCCATTAACCGCAACGCTGTGCGTCTATCAATCAGCATGGATTTCGTTAATTGCGGAAAGAGCTTTTTTGCCCGTTCAGTGATGTTTCTTTGTTCGTCGTTTAGTTCATCCAGCCGCCGCCAGAGCTTGGGCGTGTGATCGGTGAAGGGAGATGTACTATCCGCCATTAATAGTGACAGACTGAGCAGTCGGTTAAATCACGCTGCCAGCTAACAGCCTGTTTCGTAGAGAAATTCTCGCCGGATTGGCTTTCCCGGTGACAGTCGATGCAAAAATCCATTGTCAGGGGTTTCGCACGAGATACGCTTTCCATCTTGCTGACATCACCGTGACAATTGCTACATTCGACATTGGCTTCAAAATGAACGCCGTGGTGAAAATGGACAAATTCGGGCAATTTGCTGACCGGCTTCCAATTTATCGCCAACCCCTTTGCCTTGGCTTCATGCAATGGCTGTAATTTGGGTGTCCCGCGGAACAGGTCGTCATGACATTCCAGGCAAATGCTTTTGCCGGGAAGCAAAGCCTGCGGACCGTCATGAGCACCCCTATGGCAATCTGCACATATAAGCTCGGTATTTTCTATATGCTGCCTATGGCTGAATTCTATTGGCTGTGCCACGACCAATCCGATTTTTTCCTCTTGGTTTTTAACATACCATTTCAGGCCCACTATTCCCGCGATAGCGCAAAGGATTATCGGGCCAGCCAGGATGCGCAAACGCCTATCGGCTGATCTAGAAAAAATCTGCGCCATCCGCTCCGCGAACGCTTATGCTGCGAAAATGTTCCAATTTTTCCGAATTATCTCTGTCTCTAGACGCAACCAAAACCGGTGAAATGCGTATCCCTTTGAAGCAGGAATAACGGACGGCGACCTTCATTGGCCTATGGGTACGATATTCGGCGATGATAAAAACGCCCTTCGCACTTGATGCTGCCAGCGCGTCCGCCCAGCCGGTTGTTACATTAAGCTGGGCGCTATTCATTGGCGGCGGGCTTATTCTATTATTAGTGCTTGTGATGATCGCGATTGCCGTTTGCGGACCGCGTCGATGGCGGCGCGTGCTGGCGCGGGAAAAAGTGATAATCGGCCTTGGCTTTGCTTTCCCTTTAGTGGTTCTCAGCGGGTTATTGGTCCTGGGCTTAACTATGACTGCCGGTCTGGCGAGCAGCAAACCCAAGCCCGATGCGCTTATGATAACGGTGCAGGGTGAGCAGTGGTGGTGGCGGATAAATTATGATGGTTTTGAAACCGCGAATGAGCTGGTTATTCCAGTGGGTAGGCCTGTCCGCTTAAATCTGGTTTCCGACAATGTCATTCACAGTTTCTGGGTGCCTCAATTGGGCGGGAAGCGGGATATGATACCCGGGCATAGCAATTATCTGAATATCCAGGCAGACAAGGCAGGTAATTTCTTCGGTATCTGTTCCGAATATTGCGGGGGGCCACACGCGCTTATGCAGTTTCGGGTTATCGCCTTGCCACCCGAGCAGTATACTCAGTGGGAAGCGGCACAGCGTTTGCCAGCCAATGCGCCATCGGGAAACATTGCCACACGCGGAGCTGACAATTTTCTGAAATTAGGCTGCGGTGTTTGCCACAATATTGAAGGCACGCTGGCGCAGGGAACCAGCGGCCCCGACCTCACCCATTTAGGGAGCCGCAATACAATCGGCGCTGCGATTTTGCCGATGGATGAGCACAATATCGCACAATGGACGCGCCATGCCGACACGATAAAACCCAATAATAAAATGCCGCCTTATTCCTATCTGCAAACAGGTGAAATAGACGATATCGCTTATTATCTGGCGCGGCTGAAATGACAGACAGCTTTTCCGACAAAAGCATTCAGGAAGAGCGCGCAGCGTTTGAAGCGGCAAAGCTTAATATGCCGGATCGAAGTGAGCGGCCTGAAGGGGAAATCGAAACGCTCAGGAAAGCATGGCAGAATCCTACCGGCTGGCGTGCGTTGACAATTGTTAATAATAATTATGTTGGCTGTTGGTATGTCGGCACCGCCTTATTATTTTTTGTGCTGGCGGGTATATTGGCGCTGCTCATCCGCTTGCAATTAGCTCTGCCGCTCAACGATTTTCTGGGGCAGGAAACCTATAACCAGATATTCACCATGCACGGCACGGTGATGATGTTTCTGTTCGCTGTCCCGGCAGTTGAGGCAGCAGGGGTTCTCTTATTACCGCAAATGGTTGCGGCGCGGGATTTGCCTTTTCCAAGGCTTTCCGCCTTTGCCTTTTGGGCTTATCTGATCGGCGGACTAGTATTTTTTATGTCGCTATTCTGGGGCGTGGCACCGGATGGTGGCTGGTTTATGTATCCGCCGCTCACAAGCTATGAATTTTCGCCGGGCCAAAATGCCGATTGGTGGTTACTGGGTATCGGTTTTATCGAAATATCGGCCATTGCCGGCGCGATTGAAATCATTGTAGGAATATTAAAAACCCGTGCACCGGGGATGACACTTGATAAATTGCCGCTGTTCGCTTGGGCAATGCTGGTTTTTGCAGGGATGATCATAATCGGTTTCCCCGCCGTCATTCTCAGTACGATATTACTGGAACTCGAACGCGCCTTTCACTGGCCATTTTTTGTTGCAGCCTATGGCGGCGATCCATTGTTGTGGCAGCATCTGTTCTGGTTCTTCGGTCATCCGGAAGTGTATATTATCTTTTTGCCAGCCGCCGGTATGCTTTCCATGATCATTCCGGTCGTCGCAAAAACGCCGTTGGTGGGATATCGCCTTATCGTGTTTGCGATGATCGCAACCGGCTTCATCGCATTCGGCGTATGGGCGCATCACATGTTTACCACCGGCATTCCCGATGTGTCGGTAAGCTTTTTCTCTGCGGCATCCATGGCCGTTGCCATGCCAGCGGGTGTGCAGGTATTTTCCTGGATCGCCACATTGATGCTCGCAAAAAAGATCGAATTTTCGGTGCCTGCTTTATTTTCAATCGGGGCAGTTATCATATTCGTCATGGGCGGATTAACAGGCGTCATGGTCGCGATGGTGCCCTTTGACTGGCAGACGCATGATACATATTTTATCGTTGCGCATCTCCACTATGTATTGATTGGGGGGATGGTTTTCCCTCTCTTTGCGGCGATTTACTACTGGACCCCGATGGCCAGCAAGAATGCCTTGTCGGAAAAACGGGGCAAATGGGCGTTCTGGTTCATGTTCCTAGGCGTTCACATCACCTTTCTGGTGATGCACCTGAGCGGGCTGATGGGAATGCCGCGCCGGGTTTATACTTATCTACCCGAGCAGGGGCTCTCTGCAGTGAATATGATTGCGACGATCGGTGCGTTTACAATCGGGCTGGGGGTCGCGATTGTCATTATCGATCTGTTGCAAAAATTCCGCTTCTCAAAAACGCCTGCGGGAAACGTCTATGGGGGCGGAACAATGGAGTGGTTGCCGCAAGGAAATTACGCTGCGCGTTCCAGCCCGCTGATTACATCCCGTGATCCTCTTTGGACCAACCCTGAACTTGCGGAGGAAACAGAAAAAGGGCAGTGGTTTTTGCCCTGCTCCGTCAGCGGGCGCCGCGAAACCATTGTCACCAGCCCTATTGCAGCAATTCCGCAATATATTGTCACTATTCCCGGTCCCAGCATTTGGCATTGGCTGGCCGCTATTGGCACCGCCGGTTTTTTCTTGTCTCTCACGGTTAAACTAGTGCCGCTTGCACTGGCATTTGCGGTGCTCGCCATTTTTTCGATCTGGCGCTGGATGTGGGAGATTGAAGGGGAGCCCGGTCCCGATGTCGATATTGGCGGAGGGTTGAAGCTACCCGTCTATGCGACGGGCCTGAAAAATCATGGGATCTGGGCAACATGGGTTTTGATAGTGGTGCTCGGAATGATCTTCGCCTGCGCGCTGTTCGCATGGTTTTTCCTCTGGGGTGGGCGGCCCGATAATTGGCCACCAACCGGGGTTACAGCGCCGCAGATATTACCGCTGATGGTGACCGGAGCCTTGATGCTGGCAAGCGCATTTTGCGTCCACCTGGCCAGCGCAAACCTGCCAGAAAAAGGCCAAAGCGCAGCAAAGTTCATATTGTGGCAAGCGGCGGGGATAGTCTTGTTGATTTGCGCTTTTGGCAGCGAACTATTCACTCGCTGGCACATCGATCCTTCTGCCAGCAGCTATGGCGCGATGGTCTATCTGATGAGCTTTTTGAACGGGCAACTGGTTTTCGCCACATTCCTGTACGGACTATTCAATATTGCCGCTGTATATTATGGCCGCTTCAATAAGGGTCGCTGCGTGGGGCAGGATTGCCTTGTGCTTTTATGGACATATTTGGCGGCGCAGGCTTTGGTAAGCTATGCCCTTATCGGTGGATTTAGTGGCTTAACATTATGATCAAACCGATATCATCCCTGATCAGAAAATTGCCGACGGACCTTATCGCGTGGATGCTCTTGCTCGGTCCGCTTACGATATGGTTTGTGCATTTCGGATTTGTCTATGCTGTCCCCAATGTAGAGAATATTCTGACGGGCGGGCGCGGCCATATTTCACAAATCGTCATTGCAGTAGCATCCATTGCGGCATTGGCCTTAATCATGCTGATAGCATATATCGTACCGTCCTTTGAACCGCGCGATAAGGAGCCGGCCAGACTGTGGGTTTATGTCACGCGCTTTCTATCGCTGGTCGCCAGCGTGGCGATCATTTTTCAAACGCTTCCGATATTCCTTGTGTGACAATCGTTCGCCTTCAGTCTTTGGTGAGCATTGCCTGTTCCGGCAACAGGATGACGAGTGAGCGCCATACCGCGATAAGAAAGAATAGCAGGCCCGGAACCCACATTAAAAGACCCCCCAGTTGCTGATCTGCCAAAGGCGATAGTCCCCATATCGGTGCGGTGTCAAAGTGGATGGGAAATAGCGGCGTCCCGGCAAAGGTCAAAACGGCGCCGAGCAATCCCATTTGCACCGACGCAAACCCACTGGCTGCCATGACCGTAAGCGCTCTATCAAGGCTATGATGCAACAGATCGCGCCACAACAATATTGAGCTCCCGAATAGCGAGAGGTGCATCGCCCAATATATAAAATCGGAACGGAAGGTCGCCATATAAGGTCCTGGCATGTGCCAGAACCACAGAGCAATCGTGAAGGCGGTGCTATTGATGACGAGCCGCCGGAACGATGTATCGTGTTGTGGTAGGGCCATTGCGATTAATGGCGCCGCAATCAAAATCAGAATCATGTGCTGCCCCACCCGGGCGGCGAATAAAGATACAGAAAGCGCACATAGTGGGGAAAGCAGGGCCAATGCCGCTATCCCCCATCCCGACAGGCTATATCCGCGCAGCGACTTATCACCGAGCTTATTCAAAGCAAACAAATGCGTCCCCGCCAGAAGTAATAAGGCGATAATAAGCACCGGATCTAGATTAAACCGGCCGAGCAAATCTGCGGGCAACGGGGGAACCCCGCAATAGGAAATATAAGAAGAGATATTATCCAATTGGCATGCCTTTGCCGAATATTTCAAAGCTGCTCGATTATCCGCTGTGAATATAACGGGGAGTTTCGGGAAAGGTTGCAATATTGCATCCCAATGCACGGTGTTGCGTTGTGATGGTTATGATCTTCGCTTCATCCGTTACAATCCGCAGATATCTGACGGTTCATCGAGCTTTCGTAGCGGGATGCTAATGAACGGCTTTTTGCAAGTAATGCTGATTGCAGCCCTGCCTGCTGCAGGTAATCTTTTGGGAAGTGGTTTGGCTGTATGGATGAAACCGGAGAAACATACGGTCGGGATTTCCTTGCACGCCGCTGCCGGCATAGCGATTGGTATCGTGGCAGTCGAACTTATGCCCAGAGCCATGGAACTGGGCGATACGGCCGCATATATTCTGGTTATAGCTTTTCTTGTCGGGGCGCTGGTTTCCATATTGCTGGCTTCACTTATCAATAAAATTAATTCGGATGAGAAATCTGGTCCGTGGCGCGTATTGGGAGCTGTCGGAATTGACCTGTTCTCCGATGGCATCATGATCGGCATCGGTAGCAGCGTCTCGACGGGCCTTGGACTTATCCTGGGTGTGAGCCAAGTGGTCGGAAATGTGCCGGGCGGCTTTGCCTCTATCTCGAATTTGCGACGATCAGGTTATGACGGGAAAAAGCATATTATTCCCATACTGCTTTTACCCGCCCCGGCTTTGCTTGGCGCGGTAGTCGGGTTCATGCTGTTGCGAGATGCAGCAGAAACTTCGCAAGCAATAGCCCT
>JADMKQ010000235.1:0-2366 GCA_015478735.1 Sphingorhabdus sp.
CGTGTCGGTAGGAACATCGCCATTATGGACATGATGCACAGCATTGCCCAGCCGCTTGTCCGCTTCCTGCTCATGCCAGTTGGCGCGGAACTGGAAATATTCGTCCACGGCCTTTGGGATCACGCCCATGTGAAGCTGTTTTGCCGATTTGGGTTCGCGGTAAATATAGAAAGCCAGGCTGTTTTCCGAACCGTAGCGCAGCCATTCCTCAATGCTTAGGCCATTGCCTTTGGACTTGGAGATTTTCTCTCCCTTGGCGTCGAGGAACAGTTCGTAAATCAGCCCTTCCGGTTTGCGAGCGCCCAGAACCTTGGCGATTTTGCCGGAGACAATGCCGCTGTCGGTCAAATCCTTGCCATACATTTCATAATCCACGCCCAGAGCGGTCCAGCGCATGGCCCAGTCCACTTTCCATTGCAGCTTTGCTCCGCCGGACAATATATTCTGCTCGATCACGTCGCCATCATCTTCAAACCGCACCATGCCGGCTTCCGCATCGATCACTTCTACCGGCACTTGCAGGACGTGGCCGGTTTTGGGGCTGATCGGCAGCACAGGCGAATAGGTCGCCTGCCGCTCTTTGCCCAATGTCGGCAGCATGATGTCCATGATCTGGCCATAGCGCTGAAGCACCAGCTTCAACGTCGGGTCAAACCGGCCGGACTGATATTGTTCGGTCGAGGACATGAATTCATATTCGAAGCCAAAACGGTCGAGAAATTCGCGCAGCATCGCATTATTATGCGCCGCGAAACTTTCAAATTTCCCGAACGGGTCCGGTACTTGAGTAAGCGGCTTGTGCAGATGCTCGGCCAGCATATCCTGGTTGGGGACATTGGTCGGCACTTTGCGGAAGCCGTCCATATCATCGGAAAATGCAATCAGCCGGGTGGGATAGCCGGTCAGCGTTTCATAAGCGTGGCGGACCATAGTGGTGCGCAGCACTTCGTTAAACGTGCCGATATGCGGCAGGCCAGAAGGACCATAGCCGGTTTCAAACAACATGGGCAGTATTTCACCATCCGGACCAGTCTTGGGCGCAGAAGCGCCGCGCTCACCGCGATAGCGTTTGAGCAATTTGCGGGCTTCTTCAAAAGGCCATGCTTTGGATTGCTCTGCTGCTTCACGATAATCGGTCACGATTTGATAGTCCTGATAAATGATGATGGTTGATGGTTGTGTAATTTCAGGGTGAATATTATGCCTGAACCTGCGCTAATAGTGGCATTAGCATCTATAGCAAGCTAACACAGCACAAAAGCGGGAGATTTTATATGGGTGCATTGATCGCGGGAGTATTACTCTGGAGCATCGTTCATTTGACTAAATCCGTTGCTCCGGATTTCAGAAAATCTCTTCAAGGCACGCTGGGCGCGGGGCCGCATAAAGGGCTGGTCGCGTTGCTTATCATCGTCTCTGTGGCGCTGATGATCTATGGCTGGCGCATAGCGGAACCTGCTTTTGTCTATGATCCGCCAAGCTGGGGCCGGCATCTCAATATGTTGCTGATGGTCTTTGTTATCCTGCTCTTCGGGGCTTCGCACGGCAAATCGCAGATCAGGCAATGGGTGCGCCATCCGATGCTGACCGGCCTTCTGGTCTGGGCTATCGGTCACTTGCTGGCCAATGGAGACAGCCGGTCCGTCATATTGTTCGGAGGGCTTGGCCTTTGGGCTTTAATCTCGATTTTCACCATATCGCGTAACGAGGGGGCGTGGGTAAAACCGACCGCAACCGCGAGTGTCGGCCGGGAGATTCTGGGCCTTGTCATCGCGCTGGTTATCTATGGCGCATTGTTCATGACGCATCGATATTATACCGGAATGCCGCTTGTGGGGGCGTGATATTGCCGTGTATAAGATAAGCCCTTGACCCAATCACTCCTCCCCTATCCCGCGCTGCATGTCAGCCATAGCGGTATCTGGCTTTGCGGCACGGATGGAGTGAGCCGCGAAATCGGCAAGGGGGAAGCGATCGGCACCGTGGCCGAAACCCCGCATATCCTGCTCAACGCGCCGCTTATGGGGCAAAGGCTGGGTTATCCGGACCTGTCGGGGCTTGACCTGTTAGAGCTGTTTGCATTCATTCATCCGGCGCAATTTGTGGTTCCCACCCCGTCGGGTCTGGCCAAGATATTAGGGCTGGAACCAGCCGCGCAGGAATCGGACATCGCGCGATTTTACCGCACCGCCGCCGCGCATTTGCTCGCCGGATTGCAAGCCGGACACTGGCCGCAGCGTGAAGGCGCGTGGAGCAGCGCGCAGGCGCTCTACCGGCTGCGCTGGCCATGGGCGGGAGAAATATCAAAGCGCCTAACCCAGCCGGAGGAATCAGAACGCTGGCTATTCTCCAAACTGACCGAATGG
>JADMKQ010000235.1:2376-9129 GCA_015478735.1 Sphingorhabdus sp.
GCGTCCTGCACCCCGCATTGTGACGATGAACGAAAGCGAAACCCTGGACCAGCTAAGCGCGCTTACCGGCGCAGGGTCCGAGGAACGTGCCGGACAGAAACGCTATGCCGCCGCTGTCGCAAAAATATTCAATGCGCGCCGTGCCAAGGGTGCGCCCAATATGCTGCTAGCCGAAGCGGGCACCGGCATTGGCAAGACGCTAGGCTATCTCGCCCCCGCGTCGCTGTGGTCGGAAAAGGCGGACGGCGCGGTCTGGATCTCCACCTTTACCAAGGCTTTGCAGCGGCAGCTCGACCGCGAAACCCGGCGCATTTATCCGGACGAGGAAACTTTCCGTAAAAAGGTCGTGGTGCGTAAGGGGCGGGAGAATTATCTCTGCCTGCTCAATCTGGAAGATGCCTTGCAGGGCGGGTTTACCGGGCGCGCAGCCATATTGGCGCATCTCGTCGCGCGCTGGGCAGCTTATTCAAAAGACGGCGATATGATTGGCGGCGACTTGCCCGGCTGGTTGCCGACATTGTTCCGCCGCAACGGAGCCACTGCGCTGACCGACCGGCGAGGCGAATGTGTTTATGCGGGCTGCCCCCATTACCGCAAATGCTTCATCGAAAAATCCGCCCGCGCCAGCCAGCAGGCCGATATTGTCATAGCCAATCATGCGCTGGTCATGGTCAATGCCGCCAGAGGGACTTTGGGCGGAACTTTGGGCGGAGGCGGTGATCAACAAAACACGCCCACACGCCTGATCTTTGACGAAGGCCATCACCTGTTCGATGCTGCCGATTCGATGTTTTCCACACGCCTGTCGGGACAGGAAGGCATAGAGATCCGCCGCTGGGTTATCGGACCGGAAAGCCGCAACCGCGGACGCAGGCGGGGACTTGCTGCCCGGCTTGCAGACCTTGCCTCTTATGACGAAGAAGGTGGCCGCGCGATTGAAAGCGCCCGCCATGCTGCCGAAGCCATGCCGGGTGACGGATGGATACAGCGACTGGCCGAAAGCGAACCTTATGGCCCGGTCGAAACCTTGCTGGGCGAAGTGCGGCACATGGTCTTTGCCCGCGACGAAAGCCAGAGCGCGGATGCCGGTTACGGGCTGGAAACCGAAATCACCGCCATCGAAGGCCCGATGATCGATGCGGTTGCCAATGCCGCAGAGGCGATTGACGCTTTGCTCAAGCCCCTTGTCCGGCTGGGCAAGCGGATCGAGCATCTGATCGCCGAAAGCCCGGACTGGATGGATGGCCCTGCCCGCGCCCGGATGGAAGGAGCCTTGTCGAGCCTTGGCTGGCGCTGCGATACATTAACCGGCTGGCTGGCCTTACTGTCGCGGATCGGCGGTCCGGCTGATCCCGATTTTGTCGACTGGATGATGATCGAGCGGTTCGAAGGCCGCGAATATGATATTGGCATCTGTCGCCACTGGCTCGACCCGACCATCCCGGTCACGGAAACTGTCACCCGGCCCGCGCACGGTATCATGGTGACATCAGCCACGCTGAAAGGCGGCGGCGACTGGGAAACGGCAAGGGCGCGCAGCGGAGCGGTGCATCTGGATCAAGCGGTGCAGGAATTTGAAGTGCCAAGCCCGTTCAACTATGCAGAGCAAGCCAAGGTCATCATCGTCACCGACGTGAAACGCGGCGATATGGCGGCTCTTGCCGGGGCCTATGCCCAGTTGATCGAGGCATCGGGCGGCGGCACTTTGGGGCTGTTCACCGCGATCCGGCGGCTTCGCACCGTCTATGCGCGGATTGCCGACCGCATGGCGCAAAACGAGCTGCCGATCTACGCGCAGCATGTCGATCCGATTGATACGGGCACGCTGGTCGATATTTTCCGCGACGACCCCAAGGCCAGCCTGCTTGGCACCGACGCGCTTCGTGATGGCGTTGATGTTCCGGGCAATAGCCTGCGTCTGGTCGTGATGGAATCCGTGCCCTGGCCCCGCCCCGACATATTGCACAAGGCCAGGCGGCTGGCAGGCGGCGGCAGTGCTTATGATGACCGGCTGATCCGCTCACGCCTCGCTCAGGCTTTTGGCCGTATCATCCGGCGTTCCGACGATCACGGCCATTTTGTCATCCTTTCATCCGCTTTCCCGTCGCGCCTGCTGTCCGCCTTTCCCAAGGGCACGCCGGTGGAAAGAATGACGCTCGACAACGCGCTGGCGGACATAAGGGCAGCAAAATCCAAAACTGCAATATCCAGTCTTCCCCCTGACATATCTTTCGGGCATGGCTCTTCCGTGAATCGCGTTTCCGAAGAAGACAAGTAGCGGGGTAAATCGGGCAGTATATGAAGAAACTGACACTTTTGCGGCATGCGAAATCCAGCTGGGATGATCCTGTCACCCGTGATTTTGACCGGCCGCTCAACGACAAGGGCAAGCGTGCTGCTGCTGTCATGGGCACATTTGTGAAGCGCGGCGGACTGAGCTTTGATCTCGTCCTCGCCTCCCCGGCGCAGCGTGTCATCGAAACACTCGAACATTTTACAGCTGCCAGCGGGCTGTCGCTCGATCCGCAATGGGACCGCAAGATTTACCTCGCCTCCTCGGCAACCCTGATGGACGTGCTCCGCGGCGCGGCCCCCGAAGCAGAACATATATTGATGGTCGGCCATAATCCCGGCCTCGAAGACCTGGTCTTTGACTTGGTCCCCCATGGCAATCTATCCGGACCGCGCAGCGCAGTGGAAGTCAAATATCCTACCGCATCATTGGCCGAACTGACTCTGGATATCGAGCAATGGGCCGACATCAAGGACGACTGCGCCACTTTCGACCGCTTCACTCGCCCACGCGACCTCGATCAGGAGCTTGGCCCGGATTATATTTAGGCTACTCCTTTAGACTTTACTGGAAAACAGCGCTCAATATTGCGCGCAATCCAGTCTGCCCGAACCGTGGCGCAATAAGGATATATCAGACAGCATGTAACAAACGGGAAAACCCGATTTGCTTGTTAATAATGTTCTGAAAAAACTGGTGCGGTCGAGAAGACTCGAACTTCCACGGGATATTATCCCACAGCGACCTCAACGCTGCGCGTCTACCAATTCCGCCACGACCGCACTGTCATAAAGCTGGGCCATAAGCCCTTGGTAGGCGCGTGCCCTAGCAAAGCGTGATTGGGGCCGCAATAGATATTGTGCAAAGAAGATGTTTAGTTGTTCTTGCCGTTAAACCGTCGCGCCATTTGCGTTAATCGCGCGCGGTATCGGCCCAGCCCACTTCAAGCTGGCTGGCAGAGCGCGGCACGTCCAGCTTTGCTTCGTTGAAATTGATTTTCGCGCCGGGAGCGAGGTTTTTGGCCGGGGCTTTCATCTTCCAGCTATAGACAATCCGGCCGCTGGCATCGCGCAGGATGACCAGCAGCGGCGGCACCGATTGTTCGGTGTTCGAGGGGTTGATGATCGTCCCGCTGGCCGCGAAATATTCGGTGCCGTCTTTCAGCGTCCGGCGATCCTGCTTTGCGCTCAGTTCAATCAGCAAAGGCGTCTCGTCAACCGACGCCAATTGATAGTTCGAAAACAGGTTGGGCGTTCCGAAAGCATAAAGCGCCGCGCCGGTCAGAATGACCAGACAGGCAAAGGCAATCGCGGCAATCGTCCATAATTTTGCCGGGTTACGCCGCGGCTTGAACGGAGGGGCGTGCGCGAAGCTGCTTGTTTCCGAAGCAAACGAGGGCGCGGTAGGGGCCAATAGCGGTGGTTCTTGTCTGGGTGCAGGCTGCGACCGCAATCCCGGCACGGGCGGCTCTCCCTGACCCATGGCGGGGGCAGCAGGGGCGACGGGTTCCGGCGGTGCCGGTTCCTGAAACCAGCTATGACGGCATGATGCACAGCGAACCGACCGGCCAGAGGGGCCGATCGCACTGTCAGGCACGAGGTAACGTGTCTTGCAGGCCGGGCAATTCAAAATCATGAGATCATTCTAAACACGCCAACGCAAGAAACTGCAAGCCTGTGCTGCATGTTTTGAAATCCTTTTTGAACCAGTGCCTTTAATTCGAGACTATAGTGCCGACTTGATCGGCCAAAAACCACGCAACAGTTGATTTTTGACGCCGTAGGGTCTTATTGAATCCGCACGCTATTTTACAGACCAACACTATCAAATGATTTGAAAAATCCTGATGAATGAAATTGTTCAATTTGAGAATGTTGGTCTGCGCTATGGAGCGGGCGCGGAGACGCTTTCCGACCTTTCTTTCACGCTGTTTCCGGGCAGTTTTTACTTCCTGACCGGCGCTTCGGGAGCGGGCAAGACATCGCTGCTCAAACTGCTCTACCTGGCCCAGCGACCCAGCCGGGGTTTGATCCGCCTGTTCGGTGAGGATGCCGTCACCATGTCGCGTGATCGCCTGCCTGCATTCCGGCGGCGCATTGGTGTGGTGTTTCAGGATTTCCGCCTTGTCCCGCATCTGTCCGCTTTTGACAATATCGCCCTGCCGCTGCGCGTTGCGGGGGTGAAGGAAAAAGAACTGGCGACGCCGGTTGCCGAGATGCTCGACTGGGTTGGCCTTGGCGACCGTGCGGAGGCGCGTCCCGCCACCCTGTCAGGCGGAGAGCAGCAGCGCGTTGCCATTGCCCGCGCCGTAATCGGCAGGCCGGAAATACTGGTCGCCGATGAACCGACCGGCAATGTCGATCCGGAAATGGCGCTGCGGCTGTTGCAACTGTTCGAGGCGCTCAACACTTTGGGTACAACCATCGTGGTGGCGACCCATGACATTCACCTTTTGAGCAAGGTGCGCGGAGCGCAGATGATGCGGCTTGAAAAGGGCGAGTTGTCCGACCCCACCGGCTCTTTGCGTAATCCTCCCTTACCGCATGACAGAGCGTAGGTAGCCGCCCGGTGCTCAGCCTGTTCGTAATTCCGCGTCACGACCGCCGGCTCATCCCCGAAGGCCGCTTGTCAGGGCCAATGCCGTGGGTCATTGCGATCATGATTTTCCTGATGGTGCTGGCCACCGGAGCGGGCCTTGCCTTTGCGGAGGCCGGGAATAATATTTCCGATCAATTGTCCAGCCGCGCCACGGTCCAGATTATCGAGGCCAATCCCTACCTGAAAGCCCGGCAGACCCGCGACGCAGCGGCGCGCCTGCGCGGAATGGCATTGATCGATGAAGTCCGGGTCCTACCGCCCGAAGAGATTGAGAAGCTGATCGCGCCCTGGCTGGGCCAAACGGTTGGCGAGATGGATAATGAAGATGGCAGTGATGCGTCTTTGATGGACGAGATTCCGCTACCCTCGCTGATAGACATCACCCTCGTCCGGGCAGCGGGGGAACAGGAGCTTACTGCGCTGCGGGACGCGATCCGGCCCTTGGCGGCCAGTGCGCGTGTCGAACCGAGCAGCGGTCTGATTGCACCGGTTATCGCACTCGTGCACTCTTTCCAGTGGGTCGCTTTCGGGTTGGTGCTGTTGCTTGCCATCACGACTGCGGCGGCGGTGATTATCTCTGCTCGCGCCGCGCTCAACACGCATAAGGAAACCATCAGCGTCATTCACCTGCTCGGCGGGACGGACGGACAAATCAGCCGCCTGTTCCAGCGCCGGATCGCTCTTGATGCGTTGCTCGGCGGGATATTGGGGCTTATATGCGGCACCGCGATCATAGTTTTGCTGGGCGCACAGCTTTCCGCTCTCGGTTCCGGACTGGTCCAGTCGCTCGGCCTGTCGTGGTATAGCTGGTTGATTATCGGCCTCATTCCGATAATGGGGATGGTCCTTGCCATGGTGACTGCGCGAATGACAGTCATGGGCGCGTTAAAGAAAATATTGTAGTCACATTGTATGATCCTGCGCACGATTAGTTTTCTGCTGATAATCTGGATGATCGGGTTCGCCTGGTTCGCCATAGATTTGCCGCGCCCGGCCGCAGATGATGCGCGCACGGATTCGATCGTGGTGCTGACCGGCGGCGCCAACCGGATTGACCGCGCGCTGGAATTGTTAGAGGCGGAAAAGGCCGATTATCTGCTGATCTCCGGTGTGGACCGCGATGTGAAGCCGCATGAGCTTGCAGTGGAATATAAGCGACCCGACGGCCTGTTTGAATGTTGCATCGATCTCGGCTTCCAGTCCGTCGATACCCGCTCCAATGCTTTGGAGACTGCGCGCTGGGCCGCGCGGCGCAAAGACACATCCTTGCGCCTTGTCACCTCTGACTGGCACATGCGGCGCGCGATACTGGAACTGGAACGCGCTGTGCCGACCGATATAGAAATCATCCCCGATGCCGTGCCTACCGCTCCGTCACTGGGGATATTGTTCAAGGAATATAACAAGTTCCTGATGCGCCGTGTGGCTGCATTGGCGGGGGTTTAACATGCTGGCAACGATCCGGTCGATCTTCTTCATCCCGATATTCTATGGCGGCTCCACACCGATCATCATCCTCGCGTTCATTCTCGCGATATTTTCGGAATCCGCCACCCATTTCATGGCGCGGGTATGGAGCGGCTACCATTATCTGTGCGCGCGCCTCATTCTCGGCATCCGGGTCGAGATAAAGGGCAAAATCCGCAACGAACCTTTGCTCTATGTCTTTAAGCATGAGAGCATGTTTGAGACGATCGACCTGCTGCGTATCTTTGAAAAGCCGGTAGTGATTGCCAAGAAAGAGCTGCTCGTCATCCCGCTTTGGGGATGGATCGCGAGGCGGCACGGGCTGCTCGGCATCGACCGCGATGGCGGCGGCGCAGCGATGCGCCAGATTATCAAGCAAGCCAAAAAGGCCGTTG
>JADMKQ010000236.1 GCA_015478735.1 Sphingorhabdus sp.
GTCATCTAACTGTCACTACCTTAACTTGCGGCGCTTCCACCGACTAATTATCTTCACCGTCACAGGTCCCATACCAATCGATGGTATCAGGCTAGCATCCCTAGCGGGTTCTCCACGGTTTCCTTGAATGCCTTCATAAACGCCGCGCCCGTCGCGCCATCAATTGCGCGGTGGTCAAAGCTGCCAGTAACGGTCATTATCGTGGCGATCTGAACGCTGTCATCAATCACAACCGGTTTCTTGATACCGGCGCTGATGGCCAGGATCATTCCGTGCGGCGGGTTGATAACCGCATCAAAAGTCGTCACGCCGAACATCCCCATGTTGGACAGGCTGGCCGTGCCGCCCTGATATTCGTGCATCTTGAGCTTGCCGGCCTTGGCCCTTTCTGCAAGGTCTTTCATTTCGGTGGCAATGGTGCTCAGAGATTTTGTGTCGGCGCTGGTGATGATCGGGGTGATGAGGCCGCCAGGAATGCTAACCGCAACCGCAATGTCGGCGCGTTTGTAACGGATCATGGCGTCATCGGTAAAGCTGACATTGCTGTCCGGTGCCAGCATCAGCGCGACAGCCTGCGCCTTGATCATCAAGTCATTGACCGATAGCTTAATGCCGCGCGGCTCCAGTGACGCGTTAAGCTCGCCCCGCAATTTCAGCAGCTTGTCAATATTGACGTCAATGCTGACCCGGTAATGCGGGATGGTCTGCTTCGCTTCGGTCAGGCGGCGAGCGATGGTTTTACGCATGCCGGACAGTTTTTCAGAGCTATGCGGTATTTCAAAATCATCAGCCGCTGGCTGAGCGCTTGCCTGTGCGGCGGGGGCCGGTGTGGGCGTAGCGGCTTCGCTTTTGGCTGGCGCCGTTCCACCTTCGGCTGCATCAATATCGGCTTTAACAATTCTGCCGCCGGGGCCAGATCCTTTGACAGCGGTCAGGTCAACGCCTTTCTCTTCGGCAAGACGCCGTGCCAGCGGGCTGACCTTGATGCGATCCGAGTCAGAAGCCGGAGCTTCCTTTGCGGCGGAAGCAGCGGGAGCCTGCTTAGGTGTTTCTTCCTTATCCGCTTCAGGTTCGGATTTCTCTTCGGATTTTTCCGGAGCCGGTTTTTCCTCTTTCGCCTGCTTTGGTTTCGCGCCGCCATCCTTGGCGGCGGCGTCAACATCTTCGCCTTCTTCTGCGATAATCGCGATTACATCGCCGACTTTGACTTTATCGGTCCCCTCGGCGACGACGATCTTGGCAATCGTGCCTTCGTCGACCGCTTCAAACTCCATGGTTGCCTTGTCCGTTTCGATTTCCGCCAGCAAATCTCCCGAAGTGACTTTATCCCCTTCTTTCACAAGCCATTTGGCCAGGGTCCCTTCCTCCATAGTTGGTGATAAAGCAGGCATTTGGATATTGATTGGCATGGAGAGGGAACCCTTATTCTATATGATCATTGCTGGCGTTTATGCGCATATACCAAAAAAGCGCAAGCTGCGTAAATCTTGCATATCACAAGCTTTTATCGCAAGCATGGTTTTAATAGTACACATACGCAGTTGGTTGGAACACTCGATCGGGGATTATCATGCGTACTTACCTGGTGGTTATTGATGAAACAGAGGAAGCGAGCATCGCGCTGCGCTTTGCATCGCGGCGCGCCATGAAGACTAACGGAGCTTTGCATATCTTGGCGATTGTCAAAAGTGAGGAGTTTGTCGCCTGGGGAGGTGTTCAGGCCACGCTTGAAGAAGAAGCGAAAAACCGTGCAGAAGCGCTGGTATCCAGCGCCGCCGGGACTTTATTTGAAGAAACAGGCATCCGGCCATCCATTACCGTCAAGTCGGGGAAAGGTCCGAAAGAGGTCCGCAAATTGATGGATGAGGTCGATGGTCTGGCGGCGCTCGTCCTTGGAGCGGCCGCGAATGGCCCTCCCGGCCCTTTGGTAGCCCATTTTGCCGCCAACGAGTCGGGTAACCTTCCCTGCCCGGTCATGGTAGTGCCCGGTTGCCTGAGCAAGGAAGAGATTGACCGGCTGAGTTAGATCGCGGGCATCTACTTGTTACGGTGAGGGATATTACCCGGTCTGCCTCGTTTTCCTTTGATATATTTTGCTTTGCCCTTGGCTTTTTTTCCTGCCCGCGGCCTCTCGTAGCGCCCCGGCATGTGATTAGCACCTTCGGGCAGTTCGAATAGCAGGCTGCCGGTCGCAGGATTGGCTTCTATCAGACGCAGGTCGATCTTCTGACCCACATTATAGGTTATGCCGCTGTCAACGCCTTCAAGCTGTTGCTGCTGTTCATCATAGTCAAATCGTTCGGCGCCCAAAGTGCGAACAGGAACAAGCCCGTCACCGCCCAGTTCCTCTACGGTAGCAAAAAAGCCGAAATTCTGGACACCGGTTATGCGGCATTTCAGAACCTCGCCAACATGGCTGGATAGATGCGCGGAAATATAGCGGTCAACCGTTTCGCGTTCGGCCATCATAGCGCGCCGTTCAAGCTGGCTGATTTTCTCGGAAATAATATCCAGCCTTGCCGCCATGTCATCGCTCAAGCCGCTTTTGGCAGGAATATCCGGGTTCTCCGGTTTGGGCTGCTCCAATTTGCAAGCGCTCACCAGCGCACGGTGAACAATAAGGTCGGCATAGCGCCGGATCGGGCTGGTAAAGTGGGCATAGCTTGCCAGAGACAAGCCAAAATGCCCCATATTGGTCGCGCCATAATATGCCTGCGTCTGGCTCCGCAATATCTGTTCCATGACCAGAGGCAATATCTCCGCTTCCCCGACCTGTTCGATCAGGCGGTTGAAAACAGATGGCTTGATGACCTGACCCATCGCAAAGCTGATATCAAAGCTTTTCAGATAATCCTTGAGCGCGATCAGCTTTTCGCGGGAAGGGATTTCATGGACCCGGTAAATCAGGGGTGATTTTTTGGATTCGAGCATTTTGGCCGCTGCGACATTTGCCGCGATCATATAATCCTCGACCAGACGGTGAGCATCCAGCCGTTCCCGCACAGCAATTTCGGCGATCCGCCCCTGATCATCCAGAACAACGCGCTTTTCCGGCAGGTCCAGATTGAGTGGTTCACGCCCGTCACGCGCTTCGGAGAGCAGTTTCCAGCATGCCCATAACGGCTCCAGTGCAGGCTCTTTCATTGGATGGTCGAGCTTACCGTCTATTGCCGCCTGAGCATCTTCATAGGCGATATTGCCGCTCAGCCGGACAATCGCCCGTGTGAAGCGCGAAGAGGTCACTGCCCCCTCGGCATTGATTTTCAGGTGACAGACCAGAGCTGCACGATCGGTACCCTGTTTCAGCGAACAGACATCGGTGGACAAGGCTTCGGGCAGCATCGGCACAACCCTGTCAGGGAAATAGACGCTGTTCCCGCGCTTATAGGCTTCTTTATCAACCTTGCTGCCGCTACGCACATAGAAGGACACATCGGCAATCGCCACGATAGCTTTGAAACCGCCGGCATTGCCAGCATCATCATCTGGCGCGGCCCAGATCGCATCATCATGGTCGCGTGCATCCGCCGGGTCGATCGCAACAATCGGAAGATGGGTTAAATCTTCGCGGTCATCTTTGCTGAGTTTCAGCTTGGTCGCTTTTTCCGCTTCATCCAGCACATCGGATGGAAATTCACGGGGAATCCCGTATTTGTGAATGGCGATCAGGCTGAACGATTTGGGGGCAAAGGGATCGCCCAACACTTCTTTCACTCGTGCCTTTATTTGGGTTCCACGGCCAACGGGTTCGGCAATGACCAGATTACCGACATCTGCTTCGGCCAAATCGGAAATAGGGGTGCTGCGCCGGATTTTGCGATCCACCGGCTTCAGCCAGAACCTGTCGCGCTCGTCCTTTTCCACGATGCCCATCATCATTTCGCTGCCTTGAGCCAGCTTTTTCATGAGAAAGGCAATATGCCCCTGCCCCCGCTCTTCAGTGCGGGCCAATATGCGGTCACCCACTGCCAAAGCGGCGCGGCGACCACGTTCCTTTACGCGCAGACGCGGAGCCGGTGCACCTTCTGCATCCCAGCTTTCGGGCATGCCGATGGCTTCATTGCCGTCAATCTCGACGATTTTCAGGACAGTGACTTTTGGAATACCGCCCATTTTATGAAATGCCCGTCCTGGCGAACTGTCGATCAGGCCTTCATCTGCCATGTCTTTCAGCAACGCTTTAAGTGCTATTTTGTCAGACCCGCGGAGCTGAAACGCCTTTGCAATTTCGCGCTTGCCCGCGGGCTGATCCGACCTTTCGATAAAGTCCAATATCTGTTTGCGCGAAGGAAGCGGCTTTGCTTCCTTTCCGGGCCGAGTTGATTTGGACGATCTGGTCATCAATAAGCTTTACCTATAAGTATCCGTTCAACCGCCGGTTTTCCTGTAAAAATACAGACTCCGTCGACTGGAGCGGCCTGCTGGGGCACGTTACGGAAAGTCAGCTTCAGTTTTTTCAGCCGCTCCTCAATCTCGTCCAGCTCCTCACCCGTGGCTCGGCACCATTGGACTTCCAGCCAACCGGGATATTTCTTGTTTTCCTTGTAGAAGCTTTCAACCCCCGCAAAATCAGTCACGCCGCGCGTAATATTGGCGTCCAGCCGTTCCTTGGCTTCACTATAAAGCGCGGCCTGAATATCTTGCAGCAACGCTGGCACCTGATCCGCAAATTCATCCTTTGAAAGGATACGGGAATCGAGCTTGCCGCCATCCTTGTAGAGGGCATCGCGTCGAAGCATAGAAACATTGCCTTCCGCCACGTCACGCGGACCGATTTCCAGAATAAGAGGCGCACCTTTCTTCACCCAAGACCAACGTTTGTTCGATGCTTTTGTTCCGCTCTTATCCAGTTTTACACGGACATTTTCGTCAAAGGCGCGCAATGCCGAAAGCTGCTTCGTCAGCGCGGTGCAGAAGTCCAGAACCTCTTCATCTTCCGGTTTGTCGCGCAGCATCGGGATGATCACGACCTGATAAGGCGCGATCAGCGGCGGCACGCGAAGGCCGTCATCATCACCGTGCGTCATGATAACGCCGCCGATAAGCCGCGTGGATGTTCCCCAGCTTGTCGTATAGGCGAACTGGAACTGGCCTTCCTTATCCTGAAAGCGGATATTCTGCGCCTTGGAAAAAGTCTGGCCAAGAAAGTGCGAGGTTCCGGCTTGCAATGCCTTGCCATCCTGCATCATCGCTTCGATCGAATAGGTCGCATCGGCACCGGGGAAGCGCTCGTTTTCAGGCTTCTCTCCAGCGACAACCGGCATGGCCAGCACGTCTTCGGAAAAACTGCGATACATTTCCAGACTATCGAGCGTTTCCTGCACCGCTTCGTCACGGGTGGCGTGGGCAGTATGCCCTTCCTGCCACAAGAATTCACTGGTGCGCAGGAACATCCGGGTCCGCATTTCCCAGCGGACGACATTGGCCCACTGGTTAATCATCACCGGCAAATCGCGCCAGCTTTGGACCCAGCGCGAAAAGGCTGTGCCGATAACCATTTCCGACGTTGGCCGGACAACAAGCGGCTCTTCCAGCTTCGCATCCGGATCGACGACCAGCCCGTTTTCATCGTCCTTCATCAGGCGATGATGCGTAACCACGGCCATTTCCTTGGCAAAGCCGTCCACATGTTCGGCTTCCTTGGCAAAATAGCTAAGCGGAATGAACAGCGGGAAATAGCAATTTTCATGCCCTGTGGCCTTGATCCGCTGATCCATCAGGAACTGCACCCGTTCCCAAATGCCATAGCCCCACGGCCGCATGATCATACAGCCGCGCACCCCGGAATCTTCGGCCATATCGGCTTCGGCTATGACTTGCTGATACCAGGCTGAAAAGTCGTCTTCTCTGGTGACGGATAGAGCATTTTTCTTCACGTAAATAGGTTCCTGTCGGGAATATGAATGTTTCAGATATGGGATTCAGCGGTTTTGAAACGCAGAATCAATCGCCGAGCTTGTCGATTTTTGACTGGATCTCCGCAAGCTGTTTTTTCAGTTCCCTAATTTCATCATCCTTGGCGGAAATTTCGTCTTCGTCACTGTCATCTTCAGATGCTGCTTTTGCGCCCAGACCCAAGGGATTGAGCGCCTTTTCTACCACGCTGCCAAGCGGGCTTGATTTCAGGGCATTCTCGATGGCTTCCTGAAACTGCTTCTGGTTCTTGACCGCCATCTGACCCAGCGGGTTTTTGTTCAAAGCCCCTTCGACAGCTTCCTGAAACTGTTTCTGGTTCTTGCGGAAATTTTCCATCGACGCCTCAAGATAGGAAGGCATGAGCGATTGCATGCTATTCCCGTACATGGATATTAACTGGCGCAGGAAATTGACCGGAAGCATATTCTGGCCGCTGCTTTCCTCGTCAACGATAATCTGTGTCAGAACATTATGGGTTATGTCATCTCCGCTCTTGGCATCGATAACAACGAAATCCACGTCATCGCGGGTCAGTTCAGCCAGAAAATCAAGCGTGATATAATTGGACGTTTGCGTATTATAGAGCCGCCTGTTGGCATATTTCTTGATAATGATCGGACCGTCCGGGTCACCCTTTTTCGTCTTGTTCATGTTACCTCCTGGCCGTCATATCCCGTATCATTCTATTTTTGTCGCGATATGTCCTGTAGATTATTCCCCATGCGACCGACATTAAACATTTTTGTGCAGCGCCGCAACTAAAGCTGTGTTTGAGGCCTGATGACACGAAATATCGGGAAACTTCGCGCTATATCCATGTGCACTTGCGATATGGCAGGTGCACATTTTCAGACCCAATAGCGGGCGTAACGATTTCCAAGGCCGGTAATAAGCTCATATTGCGAGATCCCGGACAAAGAAGATGCGAGCGGCAGATTATATTCCGCCGTCACCCAATCGGATTCCTTAAGATGCGGAGCATTGGAAATATCGACCGCGATTAAATCCATCGACACTCGACCCAATACCGGCAGCTTGGCTTCATCGTGGTAGAATATGCCCTGATTAGAAAATCCGCACAAATATCCGTCGGCATAGCCCATTGCCAATATCGCAATCGGATGGTCATGATCGGCGGTGTAATTGGCATTATAGCCGACCTTGTCGCCCGGCTTCAGCATACGGACCTGCAATATCTGGGCTTCGGGGAAGACGATTTGCTGGATTGATCCGGCAAGTTCAGGCCGCTGCTGTCCACCGTAAAGCGAGAGGCCCGGACGGGTGCAATCGAAATGATAGGCGCTTCCCAAGGCGATGCCGGCGCTGTTGCTGAGGCTTGTCCGCTTGCCCGGCAGATGTTTCAAGGCAGCCGTAAATTGCTCTAGCTGATCGGCATTTTGTGGACAATCTTCATCAGCCGACGCCAGATGGCTCAAGACTATATCTATATCGAGCGTGCTCCAGTCAAACTGGCTTAAATCCTCAAGATTGACTCCGAGCCTGTTCATCCCGCTATTCACCATGACATCGCATGGCAAACCTGTTGACTGCCAGCGCCGGGCTTGTTCCAGACTATTGATTACCGGTTTGGCGGCGGATGAGATAGCATAGGCCATATCCTCTTGCCTGACGCCGTTTAGCACAGACAGGCGCGAGCCGGATTTTATCTCTGCCTGAAGCTCTCTGGCTTCCTGCCAGTTGGCGACAAAAAAGTCTGTGCATCCGGATTCTTGCAGATGGCGGACAACCTCTACTGCGCCGAGGCCATAAGCATTGGCTTTCACAGCGGCCCCGGCTTTTGCCCGGCCGCTCTTTTTATCCAGATTTTGCCAGTTTTCAACCAGCGCCCGGCTATCCAGACGCAATCGTGCGGGGGAGGGAATCTCAATGACTTTATCGCTCATAAGTTTGCGATAGTCAGTTTATTTGCCTTCGTCGAGTGCCGCTTCCGGATCATTTGGCAGACCCCACCATGTCACCAGCAAAGCCATCAGCACCACGCCCCAAGTATACCAGAGCCCCGAGAAGGGCGCGCCGGTTTTTGCGATGATGAAGCTGGCGATAAACGGTAGAAATCCGCCAAAATAACCAGTGCCGAAATGATAGGGTATCGACATCGAGCTATAACGGATGCTGGGCGGGAACATCTCTGACAAAAGTGCTGCCGTGGGTCCATAAGTCATCCCGGCTAGCAGGGACAGTCCCAGCACCGCAGCAACTATCATGACGATATTGAACGCGGATGGTATGACCGTGCCCAAGGGATAGCCTGCTTTGGTAAGGGCGGCTCTCAGGCTTTCGTCGCGCGCTTTACTGTCTGTCCACGAATATCCGCTCAAGTCCTCTTTAGCGCCGCCAATGGCCAGACTGAGTTCATCCGATGGTTCCAGGTTGTAAGACACATGTTTTGCGGTAAGGCTGGCCAGCAATTTACCGCAATCGCTCGCCTGTTCTTCTGAAAAGGGATTGAAATCGCAACTTGGACCGCTGACTGTGATCGGCGCTGCCTTTGAAGCTTCCTGCAAGTCCGGATTGGCAAAACTGCTTACCATCCAGAAAAGCGGGAACAGCAAGATCAAGGTGAGAATATAGCCCCATATCACCGGCTTCTTACGGCCAATACGGTCCGACAATTTGCCGAAGATGATAAAGAATATCAGTCCAAAGAAAGCAGACGCACCAACAATTATCTCTGCTGCCGTGCTTTCAATCCGCATCGGTCCTTTGAGAAACGCGAGGCTGGAAAACATGGCGGTATACCAGATCACTGTCAGACCGGCGGCAAGCCCGAACAGCGCCACGAAAATGCGCTTTTTGTTACCCGGATAGGTAAAGCTTTCGACAAACGGGTTATTGGCCATCTCGCCCGCTTCTTTCATCGCGGTGAAGACCGGGCTTTCGGAAAGTTTCAGCCGCATCCACAAAGAAATTGCGAGCAGGAAAATGGAGAGAAGAAACGGCACGCGCCATCCCCAGTCATTCCACAATGCGTCGGACATAACGAGCTTGCAGGACAGAACCACGATCAGGCTAAGAACAAAGCCGCCCGCGACGCTGGCCTGAATGAAGCTGGTGTAAAAGCCGCGCTTCTCTTTCGGCGCATGTTCGGCGACATAAATGGCCGCCCCGCCATATTCCCCGCCAAGCGCAAGCCCCTGAAGCACG
>JADMKQ010000237.1 GCA_015478735.1 Sphingorhabdus sp.
CCATCGGCGATATGGTCATGGAGGATTTTTCCACCCATTGCGATTCCCCGGATTGCGCGCTGACATCCCTGGGTGCCTTGACGTGGAAATGGACATTGCCATCGCCCATATGGCCAAAGGCGGCGACCTGCGTGCCGGGAAAAGCTCTCTCGATCTCTGCCCCCGCATTGGTAATAAAGTCCGCCATTTGCGCGACAGGCACGCTGATGTCATGTTGCAGGGCCAGGCCATCGGCGCGCTCTGCTTCGGATATGGACTCCCGGATTTTCCAGAAAGCCTCTGCCTGTCCCTCGGTGGCGGCGATAGCGGCGTCGGTGATAAGGCCTTTCTCGAACGCCTCGGCCAGCAATGCCTCTGTGATGTTCTGTGGTTCAGGGGCGGCAGGCTGGTCGCGGATAATTTCTATCAGCACGTTCCACGGCGCATTTTCCGTGAGCGGCGGGCGGGTTCCCGGAATATGCCGCAGCACAGCCTCCAGACAGGAACGGGGAATGATCTCGAAACCTTCGAGTAGCTGACTTTCCCGGACATTCAGAAACTTGAACAATTCATAAGCAGCCTGCGGCGATGACACGCCAATCCACGCTACGCAGCGGTCAATCAGCGCCGGCACGGTTTTCAGCGATGCCGCGGTGACGATGCCAAGCGTCCCTTCTCCGCCGATCAAAAGCTGTTTCAGGTCATATCCGCGATTGTCTTTTTTCAGGGCAGCCAGACCGTTATAAATGCTGCCATCGGGCAGGACCGCTTCCAGCCCGGCGACCAGCGAGCGCATCGTGCCGTGCCGTAAAACCTGCGTGCCGCCCGCATTGGTGGAGACCAGCCCGCCGATCGTGGCCGATCCCTTGCCGCCCAATGTCAGCGGAAAGCGCTGGCCATGTTTTTCCAGCGATTCGTGGAAAGTCTGCAACACCACTCCGGCATCACAGACGGCCAGACCGCCACCGGCATCAATGGAACGGATCGCGTTCATCCGGCGCAGGGACAGGATGATAGACTGTCCTGTTTCATCAGGGGTGGCACCGCCGACCATGCCGCTATTGCCCCCTTGCGGGACGATGGCGATTGCATGAGCGTTGGCGACTTTGACAATGGCGGACACCTCTTCGGTCGAGGCGGGCGAAACCAGTGCCAGCGCCTTGCCGGTATAGCGTCCGCGCCAATCGGTAAGCCATGGCTCCATATCGCCGGGATCAGTGGTAAAACCCCTGGACCCGACAATTTCGGCCACGGCCTTCAACCCATTAGACATTTCCGGCATACATGCTCCTGTTTGCTTAACGCGTTGGTCACCATATAGACGCATCACGATTCTACACTAATGTTTGACTTAAAAGTCAGGACATTGGCAGGGAAGACATTAATTTGACAGAAGGCATAGTTCATCAATCATTCAATCGCCAATGCTATAGCTTGTGATGATTTTTAGGGGTTACTGGTGAATCTTCCACTCTTTCTATCATTATTGCTGGCGATCCCCGCCGCTACAGAGCTGCCAATACCCGATTCCTCTGCCGAGGAAGAGGGGGTTTTTGTTGATTCTGTAAAGCTCCAATATGCCCAGGTGCGTATCGAAAAGCGCGTCATCATCCGTGTCCCGCGCAGCCGGTCGTCCATGCCGTCTGGCCTCAACGCTTTTTCAACGGATAATTCCTCCGTCACCTACAAGGAAAAGAAAATCGGTAAATGTATACCGATGGACAATATATTGGGGGTCCAGCGTTTTGATGACCGCCATCTGGACCTGGTGACCAAGAGCCGCCAGCAAATCCGCGTCCGGCTTGAGAAAAAATGCCAGGGGCGCAGCTTTTATTCCGGCTTTTACATGGAAAGATCCAAAGACGGCAGAATATGCGAGGACAGGGACATTCTACATTCCCGAACAGGCGTCAAATGTGAAATTGACCGATTTCGCCTGCTTGTGCCAGAATGATACTGGCAGGATAAAGATTATGATGATGCTGTTATAAAGGGATAAAGGCTTGTAAAAGCACTTTGAAACAGCAGAAATTGCTAGAAAGCTTGACAAAAGAGGCATTTCGCATCATTTCCCCATTCGGCTTTTACAGGCTTGTTGAAAGTGCCACCATGCACCGTTATTTTCCGGAAACACTATGAAATTTGCCGACCTCGGCCTATCTGATGAATTGTTAAATGCCGTCGCTGATGCGGGCTATGATGAACCGACTCCTATTCAGGCACAGGCCATTCCGTCTGTCCTGATGATGAAGGACATTATCGGTATCGCGCAAACCGGCACCGGCAAAACGGCCAGCTTCGTGTTGCCGATGATCGACATTTTGGCGCAGGGACGTTCCCGCGCATTGATGCCACGTTCGCTCATATTGGAACCGACCCGCGAACTGGCTGCACAGGTGGCAGAGAATTTCGAGAAATATGGCAAGAACCATAATCTCAGCATGGCTTTGCTTATCGGCGGCGTGTCGATGGGCGACCAGATCAAGGCGCTGGAAAAGGGCGTCGATGTCCTGATTGCCACACCGGGACGTTTGATGGATCTGATGGAGCGCGGACGGATTTTGATGTCCGGCTGCGAATTGCTGGTCATTGATGAGGCAGACCGGATGCTCGACATGGGGTTTATCCCGGACATCGAGCAAATCTGTTCCAAATTGCCGGAATCACGGCAGACCATGCTATTTTCGGCAACAATGCCAGCGCCGATCAAAAAGCTGTCCGACCGCTTTTTGAAAAACCCCAAGTCTATCGAAGTGTCACGGCCCGCAACCGCGAACACCTCTATCGAACAGTCGATCATCAATGTCGCGCCGCAGGCCAAGCGCAAGCTGCTTTACGGCATTTTGGACAATGAAGGCGTCGATACAGCGATCATCTTTTGCAACCGCAAGACCGAAGTGCGCGATCTGTGCCAGCAGTTACGTAAAGACGGTTTTGACGCTGGGCAGATTCACGGCGACATGGATCAAAGCTCTCGCCTTGCTGAGCTGGACCGTTTCAAGTCCGGTGAAATCAACATATTATGCGCCTCTGACGTTGCGGCGCGCGGTCTGGATATTAAAGGCGTCAGCCATGTCGTGAATTACGATATCCCGTGGCATCCGGATGATTATATCCACCGCATCGGCCGGACTGGCCGGGCAGGCGCAACCGGCGTCGCGATCACCTTTGTTTCCAAGCGCGATGACGAGCATGTCGAGAGCATCGAGAAACTGACCGGCATGAAGCTTCCCGTGCGGGACGCCAATTCGATCAAGACCGGGAAAGAGCCGGAAGGTTACAAGAGTTCGGATAAGCCAAAAGGCGAAAAGCCGAAGCGCGAAAAATCCGGCAAGCCCCGCTCCGATGACCAGTTCGAGAGCAAGAATAAGCGGCCCACGAAATCGGCAGAGAAACCGATGAAACAGGAAAAGCCAGCGCCGCAAGCAGAGCGGGTCGAAGATGATGGCGGCTGGAACGGACCGGTTCCCGGATTCCTTTCCGCTAAGCTCGACCGCTAAGTCGAACCTGTATATCTAAATTAAGCGGTAAAAGACCGTTAGAGTGGTTTCGAGTGAAATGGAACATTTCACGGCTCGGAAATCACGGTAAAACAATAAACTAGAGTGGTTTCGAGTGAAATGGAACATTTCACGGCTCGGAAATCACGGTAGAACAATAAGCTAGACCTTGTCGAACCACGTTCTTAAATCACGCGCGTATAGGCTCAACCTATCTTAGCGTCAGGCTATCCAGTATCTGCGCGACCAGCGGGTCGAGCGTTTCGGCCTCTGCTGCCGGATAGGTGATCGCGGCGCGGACCATCGTGCCATCGGGTTTGCGCAATATACGCTCGGCAGTTTTCTTGCCGTCCCCGATTGTGCCAGAGGCGCGATATTCGTCTTCATTGACATAATTGCCGGTCACGTCACCGGCTTCTTCCAGATTTTTAACCGTAGCGAGCAAATCGGCATCTTCGCGGTTTTCTGTCCATCCTGTGCTCAAAACTATCCCGGCTTCGGGATCGGTGAACATACTGCCATTATCGTCGCTCGATGCTTCATCGACGGTCCAGTCTTTTGGCACCAACAGGGTAAAACCGCGCAATGCGTTGGTATAGCTCGCCATCTGGGACGTATCTATAGCGCTGGCATCTGCCCCAGCCTCCTCATCGCGAATGGCTTTGCTGGCGGCATCCGCTTTTTCGGCCAGTTCTTCACTCGACGGTACCTCTTCAACAGATTCCTGTTTGCCGCAGGAGGACAGGAACAGAGCCGCAGGAATGGCAGCGCCGATGATGAGTGATGTTCGCATATTTGTCATATTTGCTAGACTTAGAGAGTGGTGCGTTAAACATCAACCGGGAAAGATAAGGTCCTGTGCGTTGATATAGGCAGGGTGATATAGATGGTAGCGCCAGACAGGATCGCCAGACAAGATCGCCGGTCAGGCAGCGCTGTCGATGCCCAGATCCGCCAGTTTGCGGTATAGTGTCGAGCGGCCAATACCCAATCTGCGCGCCACTTCTGTCATGCGCCCACGATAATGGCCGATGGCGAGGCGAATCACATCCGCTTCGATTTCCTCAAGCGGGCGCAAATTGCCGTCTTCGGAATATAGGGTAATGCCGATGCCTTCCGTGCTGCCGGACATAAGCGGGCGCGGGGTTCCGGATTCGGCGACATAGGTCGAGATCTGCGGAAACTCTTCACAGGTCAGCGCATCGCGGTCGCACATCACGGCGGCGCGGAATAACACGCTTTGCAACTGGCGGACATTGCCCGGCCAGTTATAGCTACGCAGCAGATGGAGCGCCTCATCGGTAATGCCAAGGCTGCGAAGGCCCGGTTGCAGAGCCAGCCGCGTGAGGAAATGCCGCGCCAGCCCCGGAATATCGCCCGTGCGATCACGCAGCGGCGGGATGGTGAGTTGCACGACGTTGATGCGGTAATAAAGGTCTTCGCGGAAACGTTCTTTGCGGACTTCCTGTTCCAGCGAGCGATTGGTCGCGGAGATTACCCGCACGTCCAGCCGGAAACTGTTCGGGCTGCCAAGCGGCTGGATTTCGGATGTCTTCAGGAAGCGAAGCAGACGAACCTGTGTTTCAGGTGGAATCCGGTCCACTTCATCGAGAAAAATCGTGCCGCCCTCGGCCTGCTGGAGCAAGCCGATCTTGCGGTCGAATGCGCCGGTAAACGCGCCTCTTTCGTGGCCGAATAATATGGAATCGAGCAGATTGCCCACAATCGCGCCGCAATTAACCTTGAGATAAGGTTGCTTCGCGCGCGGGCTGGCAGCGTGGATGGCATCGGCGATGACTTCCTTGCCAACGCCGGCCTCACCCTCGATCAGGACGGGGACACGCGCGCGCGCCGCTTTGGCAGCGATAGCCAGCGCCGCGCGAAAGGCCGGAGCCGCGCCGATAATCTCCTCAAACGCCAGCGGCGTAGAGATTTTCTCACTGAGCGGCTGCAATTCGCCGGTCTGTTTGGAGCTTTCCACGGCAGTGGCCAGCGCTTGCAGCATTTGTTCCGGAGCAACCGGCTTTATCAGGTAATCGGTCGCACCGGCACGGATCGCCTCGACCGCTTCGGAAACAGAGGCATCGGCGCTCAGCATCAATATCGGCAAGGCAGGGCGGCGGGATTTGAGTTCGGCCACCAGCTCGGTCGATTCAGTGCCCGGTGCCCAATGGTCGAGGATGATCGCGTCCAGCATCATGCCATCCTGCGTGCCCAGTGTCGCAATCGCTGTTTCGGCATCACGCGCAAAAATCGTGCGATAACCGGCACGCGATGCAAGGGCTGATATTAACCGGCACTGCGCCGGCTCATCATCAATTAACATCAGCAATTTAGTGCTGTTTTGAGCCATTTTTACCCTATAGGTGCGAGAATGAACAGTTTCTCTAACAGTGATGGGTAAAGACCGGATTAAGAACTGGCGGTGTTTTGTATCACTTAAACAGGATTTTCTATCACTCTAATTAGGATACTGCACTTGAGCCACGCGATATATATGTTTAGAGCAGCCGCAATCATTGTTTGAATATGTGGAGGAATCTATGGCGTCTGATAAGAATATTGAATCAGCGGAACAAACTTACGGCGGTTTTATTTCCTGGCTGAAGATCGGTGCTGTCCTTACGGCTCTGACGACGGCTCTGGTAGTCATCCTAATTAGCTGATTGGAATAATCCTTGAAAATTGCGGTATTGAAAGAACTCGCCGACGGTGAGCAGCGGGTTAGCGCTTCACCGGAAACGGTAAAGAAGTTCAAGGCCTTGGGAGCAACATTGGCAGTTGAAAAAGGGGCGGGACTAACCGCCTCGATTAACGACGCCGATTATGAAGCCGAGGGAGCGACTGTCGGCACGCGTGCGGATGTCTTGAAAGATGCCGACATCGTGCTGGGCGTGCAGGGGCCGGACCCCGAATCGATCAAGGGCATTAAAAAGGGTGCATGGCTGGTCGCCAGCCTCAACCCCTTTGGCAACCGGGAACGGGTCGACCAATATGCGGCGCTGGGCATTGATGCGCTGGCGATGGAATTCATGCCGCGCATTACCCGCGCACAATCCATGGACATCCTGTCTTCGCAGTCCAACCTGTCGGGATATAAAGCGGTTCTTGAGGCGGCTGCCCATTATGGCCGTGCCTTTCCGATGATGATGACGGCTGCGGGCACGGTTTCTGCGGCAAAATGCTTTGTCATGGGTGTCGGCGTTGCCGGTTTGCAGGCGATTGCAACCGCACGGCGTCTGGGCGCGCAGGTATCGGCAACCGACGTTCGGGCCGCGACCAAGGAGCAGATTCAGTCACTCGGCGCGAAACCGATTTTCGTTGAAGAAGTCGCTGGCATCGAAGGCGAAGGCGCTGGCGGCTATGCAACGGAAATGAGCGAGGAATATCAGAAGGCACAGGCCGAACTGGTATCCAAGCATATCGCGAAGCAGGACATCGTGATTACGACGGCGCTGATCCCCGGACGTCCGGCTCCGCGTTTGATTTCGGATGCCCAGATCGCAACCATGCGCACTGGCAGCGTGATCGTCGATTTGGCTGCCGAACAGGGCGGCAATGTCGAAGGCGCTGTTGCCGGTCAGGTCGTGGTGAAGCATGGCGTAAAAATATACGGAGCCAATAACATGCCGTCCACGATGGCGGCGGACAGCTCGGCTCTGTTTTCACGCAACCTGTATAATTTCCTGAGTGCCTATTGGGATGAAGAGGCCAAGCGGCCTGTGTTGCCCGATGATGATGAAGTGACAATCGGCATAAGGCTAACCAAAGACGGCAAGGTTGTGAACGAACGCCTTCTGGCAAACTAGGGGCACTGCAATGGACTTTATATCAATTCTCTCAATTTTCGTGATGGCCTGTTTCGTGGGCTATTATGTGGTCTGGTCGGTTACACCGGCCTTGCATACGCCGTTGATGGCGGTGACCAATGCGATCAGCTCGGTGATTATCGTCGGCGCGCTTATCGCGGCGGCGGCCGGGGCTCAGGCAGATGGTGGACAAACCGCCAAGTGGCTCGGCCTCGTCGGCGTGGTTCTCGCCAGCGTCAACATATTCGGCGGCTTTGCCGTGACGGAGCGGATGCTCGCAATGTATAAGAAAAAGGAGCGCAAATAATGCGCGCATTACTGGCAGGCGCAGCGGCGCTTTTATTCGCTAGCCCGGCTTTGGCTGTATCTGGCTCCGGCGAAGTGATTAATCCATGGATACCTGCGGCTTATCTGGTGTCGGGTGTATTGTTCATCCTGGCTCTTCGCGGACTGTCTTCACCTGAATCCAGCCGGGCGGGTAACCGTTACGGCATGGTCGGTATGCTGATCGCTGTCGTAACCACGCTAATCACCCATGACATTGCCGGCCTGCCGGAAATCGCGGTCGCCATTGCGATTGGCGGAATTATCGGTTTTGTCATCGCACGGCGTATCCCGATGACGGACATGCCCCAGCTTGTTGCGGCTTTCCACAGTCTTGTCGGTATGGCGGCGGTGCTGGTCGGTATCGCGGCTTATCTTAATCCGGGTGCTTTTGGCATTTTGGACGAAGCTGGCGAGATATTGACCGTCAGCCGCGTTGAACTCGGTCTGGGCGTTGCCATTGGTGCAATTACGTTCTCTGGCTCGGTTATCGCCTTTTTGAAACTGAACGGCAATATGTCCGGCAAGCCGATCATGCTGCCGGGCCGTCATGTCATCAATCTTGGCGTATTGTTCGGCATTATCGCCCTGACCGCTTATTTTGCGGTCCAGCCAACCGCCGAAACAGCGGTGATATTCTGGACCGTTGTGGCGCTTTCCTTTGTCATCGGTTTCCTGCTGATCATTCCGATTGGCGGCGCGGATATGCCGGTGGTTGTGTCGATGCTGAACAGCTATTCCGGCTGGGCCGCAGCGGCAATGGGCTTCACGCTTGGTAACACGGCGATGATTATCACTGGCGCACTGGTCGGTTCGTCCGGTGCTATCCTGTCCTACATCATGTGCCGGGCCATGAACCGCAGCTTCCTTAGCGTGATCGCTGGCGGCTTTGGTGCAGACAGCAGCGGATCGTCAGACGGCGGCGAAAAAATCGACCGTCCGTGGAAACGCGGCAGCGCCGAAGACGCGGCTTACATGATGAAGCAGGCGGAAAATATCATCATCGTTCCGGGTTACGGCATGGCCGTGGCCCAGGCACAGCACGCGCTGCGTGAAATGGGTGATATGCTCAAGGAAGAAGGCGTGAACGTCAAATATGCCATCCATCCGGTCGCTGGCCGTATGCCGGGGCATATGAACGTTCTGCTGGCCGAAGCTAACGTGCCTTATGACGAGGTGTTCGAGCTTGAGGATATTAACAGCGAATTCGCGCAGGCCGATGTTGCTTTCATCATCGGTGCCAATGACGTTGTGAACCCTGCGGCGAAAACCGACAAAGGTTCTCCCATTTACGGGATGCCGGTTTTCGATGTCGAACCTTGGGCGCCGGCTCCAGGCCTGGTCGCCC
>JADMKQ010000238.1 GCA_015478735.1 Sphingorhabdus sp.
GGTCAGTCCGCCGGATAAAGAGGCGCTTGCCCATATTCCCGGTGAAGAAGGGCTGCCCTTTGTCGGCACCACCCTGAAAGTCATATCGGACCCGATAGGTTTCGGGCGGCAGATGTTTGAAAAATACGGAACGGTCTATCGCACGCACAGCTTTGGCAAGGATAATGTCATGCTGCTCGGCGCAGATGCGACCGAACTGGTGATGTTCAACAAGGAAAAGATTTTCTCCAGCGAGCAGGGCTGGGGACCGGTCCTGAACAATCTGTTCCCGCGCGGGCTGATGCTGATGGATTTTGACCGCCACCGCGCTGATCGCAAGGCGCTGTCGGTTGCGTTCAAGCCGGGACCGATGAAGCATCATTGCAAGGTGCTGAACGAAGGCATTTCAGAGCGCATGGCCGAATGGAACGGGACCAGCTTCCAATTTTATCCTGCGATCAAATCCCTGTCGCTCGATACCGCAGCCAGCGCCATTTTGGGTATCCCCTGGGGCCCGGAAGCGGACAAGATCAACAAGGCATTTGTTGACGAAGTGCAGGCGTCCGTCGGCATTGTGCGCTCACCCATTCCGTTCACCAAGATGTGGCGCGGAGTGAAGGCGCGGGAATATCTGCTCAGCTATTTCACACCGCAAGTAAAGGCCCGGCGTGAGAAAGGCGGCGATGACATTTTTACGCAGATTTGTCTCGCGACGCATGAGGATGGCTCGCTGCTGACCGAGGGTGAAGTAGTCGATCACATGAACTTCCTGATGATGGCGGCGCATGACACGATCACATCATCCGCGACCAGCCTCATTTACCTGCTCGCGAAACATCCGGAATGGCAGGACAAGCTGCGCGAGGAATGTCTGTCGGTCGCGCCCGCCGGTGAGCCGCTGGCCTATGAAGATCTGGGTAAGCTCGAACTCACGGAAATGGCGTTCAAGGAAGCATTACGCCTGATCCCGCCGGTGCCCAGCATCCCGCGCCGGGCGATCAAGGAGTTTACCTTCCGCAACTACACCATTCCTGCTGGCACAAACGTGGGGATCAGTCCGCAATTTGTACACAAAATGGAAAAACACTGGCCAGAGCCGGAGAAGTTTGACCCGTTGCGCTTCACCCCTGAAAACAGCGCAGGCCGCCACAAATATGCGTGGGTCCCCTTTGGCGGCGGCGCACACATGTGCCTGGGGCTGCATTTCGCCTATATGCAGGTCAAGATCCTGATCCACTCGATGCTGACTCAAAACCGCATCGTGCTGACCGGCGGACCGGATTACGAGCCAAAATGGCAAGTCTTCCCGATCCCGCAGCCCAAAGACGGACTGCCGGTGCGGCTGGAGAAGCTTTGAAATTCATTTATCAGGGCGCAGGAGTGACTGCGCCCTGATTTCAATTCTGTAATTCCTGCCAAACTGCGATCTCCATTGTCACCCGCAACATATTCACATAGGCTCAATTCTATGAACGACATGCCTGAATTAACTTCTCCTGCAGAGCCCGCTCCGATCTGGAAGTCGCGCTATAATCATCCTACGGACTGGGACCAGTTTTTCTCGCCGCTTACGATGCCCGGCATGTTTTTCCGTTCGGCGGGGCGCCGGGGGGATATGAACCTGCTCGATTTCATGGGGCGGAAATATAGCTATGCAGAGGTGGCTTCCGGGGTGATCCGGGTGGCGAAGGGGTTGCAGGATCTGGGCGTCAAGAAAGGCGACCGGATCGGGCTGTTCCTGCCCAACGTGCCGCATTATGTCACGGCCTATTACGGCGCGATGGCGATTGGCGCTACGGTCGTTAATTTCTCGCCGCTCTATACGGTGGATGAACTGTCCCATCAGGTTGAGGATAGCGGCACAAAAATCCTGTTCACCCTCTCGGCCAGCGCGGTCTTTCCTGTTGCTTATGAAGTGCTTAAACAGTCCAGTCTGGAACGGCTGGTCGTGGGCAGCGTTGCGGGCGCTTTGCCGGCGGGCAAGGCGTTGTTTTACCGCCTGTTCCGTAACAAGGAAAACACGCCGCAGCCGGAGGATGACCGGATCACACCCTTTGCCGACCTCACCAATAATGACGGCAATTATTTCGCGCCCAATATTCATCCGGAAAAGGATATTGCGCTGCTCCAATATACCGGCGGCACCACCGGTACGCCCAAGGGTGCGATGCTCACCCACCAGAACCTGACCGCCAATGCGCGGCAGATTAACAGCATCGACCCGTTTATAGACGAGGAAGACCGCTTGATGGGTGTGCTGCCGTTCTTCCATGTCTTTGCCAATAGCGCGGTGCTAAACCGCACGGTGGAGCGTGGCGGAGAGATTGTGATGCTGCCGCGCTTTGACGCGAAACAGACGTTGAAGGCGATTACCCGCAACCGGATTACCGCGATGCCCGGCGTGCCGACCATGTATCAGGCGCTGCTCGACCATCCCGATATCGACAAGACCAATTTCTCGTCGCTTAAAATATGCGTGTCCGGCGGTGCTCCGTTGCCGCAGGAGCTGAAAAAGAAGTTCGAGGCAAAGACGGGAGCGAAGCTGGTCGAGGGCTATGGCCTGACCGAAAGCTCCGGTGTGGTGAGCGCCAATCCTTATGCCGGGCTGAATAAATCCGGCACGATCGGGCAGCCTGTTCCGGGCACGGTGGTCAAGCTGGTGGATAAGGAAGACCCAAGCAAAGCGGTTCCGGAAGGCGAACCGGGAGAGCTGGTCTTTTCTGGTCCGCAGGTCATGAAAGGCTATTGGAACCTGCCGCAAGCGGACGAGGAAGTGTTTATTGACGGTTTCCTGCGCACCGGCGATGTCGCAGTGATTGACGAGGATGGCTATATCAAGATTGTCGACCGGCTTAAGGACATGATCGCCGTGGGCGGCTTCAAGGTCTTCCCCAGCCAGGTCGAGGAGGTTCTTTACAAGCATGAAGCGGTCAAGGAGGCGCTGGTTATCGGCGTGCCGGATGATTATCGCGGCGAGAGTCCCAAGGCTTTCGTAGCGCTGGAAGAGGGTATGGTGGTCGATAGTGCGGCGCTCAAAGACTGGCTGAATGTGCAGCTTGGCAAGCATGAGCGGGTCGTGGATGTGGTCGTGCGTGACAGCCTGCCCAAGACGATGATCGGGAAACTGGATCGCAAGGCATTGAGGGCGGAAGAGCTGGGTTAAGGGCTGGTTTTTGAGAGAAATCCGTTAGCCCTGAGCGTGTCGAAGGGCGCTTCTAAACAGGGCGCTGCGCCAAACTCTAAACGTGCTTCGACAGGCTCAGCACTAACGGAAAAGTTGGAAAAGATCAGCTCTCCGCGACCCATTCCCTTTGCAAATATCGCGCGGCCAGAGCCATGAAACCGGCGGCGAACAGGTAAAATATCAGCGATACCAGCATGGAATAGCGCAAACCTTCTTCGCCATAAACCGGCGTCAGGGCATCGGACAGCGCTCCCAGAAAGAATATCCCGCCGCCAATACCGACCAGATTGTTTATCAGCAGGAACAGGGCCGATGCGGTCGCCCGTGTCTCCGCAGTCACCAGATGCTGCACCGCCGATAGAACGGGACCAAGCCAGATATAGGCCAGGCCCTGCGGGATCAGAAATAATATGAAGGCCAGCGTGGCCGAACCGCTCATAATACCAGCGGCAAATAGCGGGACAGCGAGCAGAAAGGCGATGGCCGGGACCAGCCCGTAAGCGGCCTTGTTCTTGCCGCCCAGCCAGTCGCCGAGCATACCGCCGCCCATCACGCCCGCGACCCCGCCGATTAGCAATATCGAGCCGAAGAACAGCGATGTCTCGATTAACGTCAAGCCAAAGCTGCGCTGCAACAGGCTGGGCAGCCAGAAGGCAATGCCATAGCCGAGCATCGAACTGGACGCCGCGCCCAGAGCGAGGAACCAGAAGGCGCGCTTTGCCGATAAGATTTTCAGCACTTCCATGAATGTGGGCTGGGGCGGTGCGGCCTCGTCGATCACAGGTGGCTTCACGGGATCACGCACGAAATATTTGAAGACCGGAACAAGCAAGACGCCCGCAAGTCCCACAGTCAGGAACGCGAGCCGCCAATCGACGCTGGCCGCGATATAGCCGCCCGCCACCACGCCGGTCGCAGAGCCCAGCGGGATGCCGAGCGAATAGATGGACAGCGCCCGTGCCCGCTTCTCGCTAGGGAAATAGTCGGAGATCAGCGCATAAGAAGGCGCAACGCCGCCCGCTTCACCGACCCCGACACCCAGCCGCGCGAGAAAGATCGTCCAGAAACCCTGGGCAAAGCCGCAAAGCGCGGTAAACCCGCTCCAAACACCCAGTGAAATGGTGATGACCCAGCTTCGGCTGGTCCGGTCGGCAATCCAGCCCAGCGGTACGGCGAGCGTGGAATAGAGCAGGGCAAAGGCTATACCGCCAAGAAGCCCCATCTGGGTATCGCTCAGTCCCAGGTCAGCCTGTATCGGCCCGGCGAGGATTGCCAATATCTGGCGGTCAACAAAGTTAAAGATGTAAACCAGCAGCAACATGCCAAGCGCGACATTGGGGGAGGTCACGCGGGGAGCAGACAGGCGTATGGAGCTTGCTTTATCCGCCATCTATCTGGTGCTTTCTGGTGCTTTTCTTCAGGAAGGCATCTATCGCGGATAAAGCCTCTGGCTCGTCCAGCATCGGTGCGTGTCCCCGGTTCGCAATCTCCACCGCGCTAATCGGTCCCGAATGGCGGCGCTGCATTTCCGCGATCGTATCGGCGGATATAATATCCGACAATGCGCCATAGATAATCAGCGCGGGAAGGGCGGAAAAGCTTTCCCATAAAGGCCATAGATCCGGAGGAACAACCGTTTGGTCGCTGCCTGACAGGCCTTGCGAAATGGCGGGATCATAGTCCAGCTTCACACGGCCATCTGGCAGTTCGCGGCAAGTGCGGCGGGCAAAGCCCATCCAATCCTGCGCGCTATATCCTGCCATCGCATCCGCATGGACCTTGCGAGCATTGTCGGCCGCATCCTGCCAGTCATCAAACGGCTCGTGCGACCCGGCATAACTTTGTATCCGGTCCAGCCCGGCCTGCTCGACCACAGGACCGATGTCGTTGAGGATGATGCCGCTAAAGCCCTCCGGCGCGCTTGCGGCCATCATTATGGACATCAGCCCGCCCATGGACGTTCCGATCAGCCCTGGACGTTCGAGCTTCAGATCAGCGATCAGCGCCGCCATGTCGGCCACATAGACAGACGGATTATAATTGTCAGGCTCCGGATCATATCCGGATCGTCCGCGCCCCCGCTGGTCCGGTATGATAAGCCGGTATTTCCCAGCCAGATGTGCGGCCAGACCTTCAAAATCGGCGCTGTTACGGGTCAGGCCGTGCATCAGTAAAAGCGGCGGACCCTCCGCATCATAGATGCGGGCATATAAGTCCAGCCGGTCGTCTGCACTGCGAAAGAAATGATCGGCATATTTCATCACGTTTGCCTATATCCCGATCAGAATTTCACCCCGGCGGTGATAAAGACCTGGCGCGGATTTCCGTAATATGCGGTTAGCGTGCCTTCGGTGCCAAGCACACTAATCGGCTGACCGTTAGCTCCGGGTATGATCGCGCCGGTCGTTGGATCGGCAGCCACAAATGTATAGCCCGATGTCTTGTAACGCTTATTGGTCAGGTTTTTGCCGTGCAAACCAATGCTCCAGCGGTTGTCAGGCGCATTGTAAACAAGGTTGGCATCCCAAAGGGCAAAACCCTTTTGATCGATGTACGGGTTGGCAATCTCGAACTGGTTGGTTTTGCTACGATAGGAAAGTGTCGTCCCGAAATAAATATCCCCTTCCCCTACTGGTGTAGAATAGGAAAATGTCCCGCTGGCCGTCCATTTCGGTGTATTCTGCACCGAACGGAATTCCGCGACATCGGTCGGTACCGGAAGGTTAGAGACGGGATCGATGATGTTGGTGATATATTCGTCATATTGGGCATCAATATAACCAAGCGCGCCGGACAGCATCACACGGTCACCACTGGCAACCATGTCCTGAGCAAGCCGCGCACTCGCCTCAAGCTCAACGCCCTTTAGAGTGGCCTTGCCAGCGTTGTTGATAACACCGCAGAACGAAGGCAGGCCTTGGGCAGTACATGCTACCGACCCTGGGATCTGAACATTTGTATAGTCGGTATAGAAGCCCGCGAGCGCGACATTGAGAGCGCCATTCAGAAGGCTGCCCTTATAGCCAATTTCATAGCTGTCTACTTCTTCGGGCTGAAAGCTGAGGAAGGAGGCAATTTCGGCATCGCTCGGGATACCATTGGTGTTGGTAGTCGGCGCATTGGAACCAACACCGCGCGGGTCAAAACCGCCACCTTTGAAGCCCTGCGAAAAGCTTGCATAGACATTATGATCGGGCGTTGGCTGGTAGCTCACCGAGGCGCGCGGTGTAAATTTCTTGAAATTGGCACTGCCCTCGAAATCAGTTGCGGGTGCGCCAAACGGAATGCCCGCTCCGCCAAAGGTCGGTGATCCGCCACCGAGGTAATTTTGCCGCAAGATGCCGGCGGTGCGCTCGTCCCATGTATAGCGCCCACCAACCGAAAGGCTCAACTGCTCGGTGAAATCATAGGTGAAATCAGCGAAAACTGCATAGGTTTCAGTATCAACATTAGCTTCGGTATAGGCAGTGAGACCGTCGAATGTGGTAAATATGCGAACATCAAACAGCGTATCAGCCTTGGCATCAAGATAATAGAAGCCAAGCAGACCTTTTAGCTTGTCGCCTTCATACAGCAGCTGGAATTCCTGGCTAATCTGTTCGTTCAGATATAATCCGGGAACGTCGAGATCAACCTCTGGCAGCGCATCGAAATCAATCGGTGTAGCCGTGTCATCTTTGCGCCAGGCGCTGATTGACCGGAATGTAACGGTATCGGTAAGATTTGCTGTGATATTCATCGACAGGCCATAAGCCTCGATATCCTGTATCGGATCGTTGAGGCCGCCACGTGTATCAAAGACATCGTCCAGAACCGGTGCGCCGGAAACCGCACCCGGAATGAGGCGATGGCCACCGCGCGGATTGCTCTTGTCTTTGGTATAGTCGCCGGAAATCCGGATCAGGACCGGCTCACCATAGCCGCCGACTTCAACTGTACCGCGGCCAGCCCATATATCCTTGTTATAATTCTCAAGACCGGTGGTTAAATTGTCGCCGAAGCCACCCCGTGACAGCCGCGCACCGGCTGCGCCGACACGGATGATGTCGGAAACCGGCATGCTGGCGGTGACCACTAATTCAGCTTGGTCATAACTACCATAGGTCGCGCGCGCCTTGAACGAAGGATCCTGCGGCAGCCGCTTGGTTACATATTTGACGGCACCGCCAATTGTGTTGCGACCATAGAGCGTGCCTTGCGGCCCGCGTAATACTTCGATGCGTTCGACATCATAAATGTCCAGCACAGCGGCCTGTGGACGGTTGAGATAGACATCGTCGAGATAGATGCCAACGCCTTGCTCAAAACCCGAAACCGGATCCTGCTGACCAATGCCGCGAATGAAGGCCGAGAGAGTTGAGTTTGTGCCGCGAGAAGCTTCCAAGGTCGTGTTAGGCGTGGTCAGACCAATATCGGTAATATCGACCGCGCCCTGCCGCTCCAGTTTTTCCGCCGAATAAGCAGTAATCGCAATAGGAACATCAATCAGTCGCTCTTCGCGGCGGCGGGCGGTGACGACGATTGTGCCATCGTCCGAACTTTCGCTTGCCGTTTCATTGCCCTGTGCATGAACCACGGTCGGCATGATGAGGCCTGTCGCAAAGCAGCTCACCAAAGCCGCGTAACTCACATTGTTCCGGTATTTCATAACAACCTCTCCTCCTGTTTTTATTGGCTGGTAATGCCGAGCCTTATTCTTACCCTTATTGAAAGTTGAACCATATTTCAACTTAGAATTTGCCAAATTCAGGAAATGGCGGTAGCCGTGACTTTATGGCCACAGAATATACCGATCATATTGATTCTAAAGACAAGCAACCCCGCACCGCGCGGGGGCTTAAGACCAAACGCAAGTTGCTGGATGCAGCGGCACTGGAGTTTGGCGAGAAGGGCTTTCATGAAGCCTCTATCACCGGGATTACCCAAAGAGCAGGAACGGCTTTGGGCAGTTTCTACACCTATTTCGATTCGAAAGATGAATTGTTCAGCGCGCTGGTCAAGGACATGAGCCTGAGGGTCAAAGATCACGCTGCCAGTGCGATGACCGAGTGGAAGGATGCGCTGGAACGGGAAAAGCTGGCCCTTGAGTCGTTCATGAACTTTGCCCGGGAGAACAAGGAAATCTACCGCATCATCGACGAAGCCGAATTTGTCGATCCGCAAAGCTATCACGACCATTATGAAGGCACGGCAGCCCGTATCTTTGAACGGTTGCAGGAAGGCAGCGAGGCAGGCGACCTGCGGGATGGCCTGGATGAAGCGCACGCATGGGCGATCATGGGGATGAACGTGTTTCTGGGCCTGCGCTACGGAATCTGGAGCGAGGAAAAGTCCGCTTCGCAAGTGGCGGAAATTGCCAATGATATTCTGACCAACGGGATCGGTGCGCGGGAATGACGGTGGAAGAGCAATAGAGGTTCCAGCAAGACTCTATGCGAAAACCGGAACATCCGCTACAATAAGCAAAAATTGTGGAGGAACCCCTGATGCACACCCTATTGACCCGTACATTATCGCTGGCACTGCTGGCCGCTTCGCCTCTCGCTATGCCTGCTCATGCACAGGAAACGGACCGCTTCGCTACTGTCGAGATCAAGGCCGAGAAACTGGCCGAAGGTATCGCTGTTCTGGTGGGGCAGGGCGGTAATATCGGAGTGTCTTATGGTCCCGACGGCACGGTGCTGATTGATGACCAGTTTGCTCCGCTGACTCCAAAGATCGAGGCGGCTGTGGCGGCGCTGGGCGCGGAGCCGGTGAGATATCTTATCAACACGCACTGGCATGGCGACCATAGCGGCGGGAATGAAAATTTTGGCAAGGCGGGCGCGATGATCCTGGCGCATGATCATGTTCGTGAGAGGCTTTCGGGTCAGCAGGAGAGCGGCAAAGGCAACAATCCTTCTGCCCCCAAGGAAGCGCTGCCGGTTCTGACCTATCATGACGGCATAAAGCTGCACCTGAACGGCGATGAAGTGCAGGCCAAGCACATGCCGCACGCGCATACCGACGGCGACAGCGTGATCTTCTGGAAAAAGGCCAATGTGATCCACATGGGCGATATATTTTTCAACAAGGTCACTCTGCCTTTTGTCGATCTTGAAAGCGGCGGCAATGTCATGGGCATTTTGGCGGCGGTGGAAAAGATAATCCCGATGGTCGATGAGCAGACCCGGATCATACCGGGCCATGGTCCGGTGGCGTCGAAGGCCGACCTGATAGCCTATCGCGATATGCTGAAAACCGTCATCGATGCAGTGAAGCAGGGGCGCACAGACGGGAAATCACTGGCGCAGATTCAGGCGATGAAACCGGCGGCGAAATGGGATGTAAACAAAGACGCGTTCATTAGCGGCGATGCCTTTGTGGAAGCCGTTTACAAAAGCCTTGAAACGCCAGCGCATAGCCATGATGCGAAAAGCCATGATGAGCGCGCGCATTAAACCGTCGCGCGGTTAATCTCTTTTCGCAAAGACACGATCAGCCTGCTCACCCGTTTCAGCCGTTTCTCTTCTTCGTCAAGAATGGCGCGGAACAGGTTTTTCTTGAACTCCAGAATCTGGACCGCATCGGGCTGCTTGGATTCAGGGAGCGTGGAAAACAGGATGTCGATCATCCGCTCGCCGCCGTGGAGCCGGCCCCATAAATAATCATTCTCGCGGTAGCTTCTGCTGAAAAAAGCGCCGAAATTGTTAAATTCAATGCCCTTCAATGTTGCCGCGACACCGCCCCTGCGGATGCTTCTGGCATCTTCGGGGGAAATCCGGTCCACCTTGATCGGGTCAAACTCATCCAGACCTTCCCCCTGAAGCAGCGGCAGGGTGGCAATGTCGTAAAACGGGAAGCCAAGGAACGCGAGTAGCAAAGATCGCCGCTCAGACTTGGGTAGATCGGTCATCGCCTGGGCCAGCTTGTGATCGATCAGCGCGTCCAGAGCCACGAGGTCACGGGCTTTTGCCAGAATTTCCAATATCTGTTCCGGCCGGTTTTCCGCATTTTCGCACAGATCTACAAATGCTTCGCCCAGATAGCCGATCGTCTCGCGCTCGATATACATTGCAAGACATTCGTAAATCACATCATGCACATGTTCGACCGCGGCATAATCATCGGGATGCGCCTGATCCAGATCTTCGGCAAAGCGCCGCGCCAGAAACCGGATGCGCCGGATGCGATAGCCGAGATCATGATGATTGAAAAAGTCGATCACCATTTTTGACGGCCCATGTCCGCCTTTTTTGGAAATATCGTCAAAGCCGTGCTGCTGCAAATGGGACCATAAGGACTCGCGCGTTGCCGGATGGTTATGGGCAGAGCTATCAGACCGGCCACGCCGGACTGTATTGGCAATATCTTCGACGACGGTCGCCAGCCTTAGATGGCCGTATGCACTATAGGAAAAGCCGGCCAGTTTGCTTGCCTTTTCCCGTGCCTTGCTTCGCCATGCAGCCATACGCGCTGCTGTCGGGCTGTCAAAAAATAGCGTCCTGCCAAACAGGGTTTCGACATGATATTCAACCTCTCCGCGCAGGTTTTCGGTGATCTGGCGCATCTGGATGATCCGGTTGGATCGCCGCGATATGTCGTTCAGATTATCGCGGATCGGCTGTTCGCGCGGGATGTTTGAAATAGCTCCGAATATAGTGGAAAAGAAGCCGGGCAGATGCTCGGCTTCGGCTTCCTGCGCTGCCTGTAACCGCTCCAGCGCACGGTTGCTTTTGTCCACATCCAGATCAGGACGCGGATCAATATAGACAAAGCGCCGGTCCACCTCGCGCGTGGCTGGCCGGTTTTTCAGCGCGTCAATCGCCTGAGCAAAGGGCGCGTTGGCCAGAACCGATCCGTCAATCAGCACCGTGTCTTCCGCCGTCCCGGCGCGGGACTGGCCGGGCAGGATGCGTTTCAGAAAGTTAAGGCGATTGGGCCATTCCAGCTTGCGATCCGATAGCAGGCTGTCAAGTTCCTTAACCGTAAATGGAGGAAACGCGCCGGGGAAACTGGCGGTTGAGCGGCCCGCAAAAACCAGCTCGGCCGGATCAGCGATATTGTCATGGGTCGTGCCCCTGGTGGAAAAGCTGATCGTGAGCCTATGCTCCATCTCAAAAGCATTGGGCGGGCTGTGCAGTTGCAGCTTTTCCGGATAGCCGACGAAATCCGTGACCGTCACAAACAGGTCAAGCGGCTGTCCGGGCGGCAGCAATTTGGGGCCAAGATCGACGCCCTTCATCCCGGCAAGCGCGTCCATGATAAGGCCGGAGAATATCTTCCCCCCGAATGGCGGCGCGAACCAGCGGGCGCGCACGAAGCGGGAGAGCTTCATTTTAACCTCTTCCCGCGCCTCTTTCGAAACCGTCTGTTCCACCGTTCCGCCTTTGCGGCCCAGCGCCATCCATGCGATCGGTTCCGCCCAGAATTTGGAAAAGCGTGACAGGGGTCTGGCGTCGGGATCGAGCAGCGTATCGACATCCGCTTTTTCCAGCCACATCTCTGTTAGCGGTTCGAGCGATTCCCCGGAAATAATCGCTTGCGCCAGGAATATGCCGTTAATGCCGCCAGCACTGGAACCGGCGATAATGTCAGGCAGAACCCGCAGCTTTAGGCCTCCTTCCTGCTCAATCCATTTCAATATGTCATAATAGACTTCGCGGCTGTCTTGATAGGGAGGCTGCTCGTCATGGAAATTGCGGCTGGCCTTGGTCAGCTTCCAGATTTCCTTGGTGATGCCGTGCATATAAATGGCAAGACTAACGCCGCCGTAACAAATAAGAGCGAGTCTGAGTTCCTTCTGGCGCATTTTGCCAAGAGTGGCAGGGTGAAGTGTTTCACGCAAGCATGAAAGCGGTTGAAATAGCCATGAAAAACTATAATGTTCTATTTTTGTTCCGTTAAAGGATGGTAATGGCGAAACCCAAGAAAAAATATGTCTGCCAGAATTGCGGCTCTATCTCGCACCGCTGGCAGGGCCAATGTGCGGATTGCGGAGACTGGAACACATTGGTCGAGGAAGCGGGCGAAACGGTTTTTGCTGCCCGGCATAATTTGCAGAGCGGCGGGCGGGAAGTCCGGCTGGTCGGGCTGGATTCCGAAATCAAGCTGCCGGAGCGTAAAAAGACCGGGATAGAAGAGTTTGACCGCGCGGTTGGCGGCGGGCTGGTGGCCGGTTCTGCCACGCTGATGGGCGGTGATCCGGGTATCGGGAAATCGACCTTGTTGCTGCAAGTGTCGGCGCGGCTGGCCCATGCGGGATGTTCGGTCGCCTATATTTCGGGAGAGGAAGCTGCGGATCAGGTGCGGTTGCGGGCGCGGCGCCTTGGTCTGGGCGATGCGCCGGTCAAGCTGGCATCGGCGACTTCGGTGCGCGATATATTGACCACCTTGTCCAAGGACCCACCGGACTTCGTGGTGATCGATTCTATCCAGACGATGCACAGCGACCTTATCGAAGGCGCGCCGGGAACCGTGAGCCAGGTGCGCGCTTCTGCACAGGAACTCATTAAATTTGCCAAGGAATATGGCACGATGATGATGTTGGTCGGCCATGTGACCAAGGATGGCAATATCGCCGGTCCGCGCGTGTTGGAGCATATGGTCGACACGGTGATGAGCTTTGAAGGGGAACGTTCCCATCAATACCGGATTTTGCGGTCGATCAAGAACCGTTTCGGCGGCACGGACGAAATCGGCGTGTTCGCGATGGAAGAAATGGGGTTGAGCGAAGTGCAGAACCCATCCGCGCTTTTCCTGACTGACCGGAGCGAGGAAGTCACCGGCGCTACAGTTTTTCCCGCATTGGAAGGGACGCGCCCGGTGCTGGTGGAGATTCAGGCGCTGACCGTCCGGCTGGCCAGCGGAGCGACTCCGCGCCGTTCGGTTGTCGGTTGGGACAGTTCGCGCCTTGCGATGATATTGGCGGTGCTGGAAGCGCGCTGCGGCCTCAGCTTTTCGGGAGCGGAAGTCTATCTGAATGTGGCGGGGGGATACAGGCTCACCGATCCAGCGGCGGATCTGGCTGTTGCGGCGGCGTTGATCTCTGCGCATGCCGAGCGGCCCATGCCAAGTGATGCGGTTATATTTGGCGAAATCGCGCTGTCGGGTGAGATCCGTCCCGTTTCCAATACTCCGCTGCGCCTGAAAGAAGCATCGAAACTGGGCTTTGACCGGGCGCTGATTCCAGCATCCGGAGAGAAAGCCGGGAAGCAGTCCGGCGGCACGGTAAAGCGGCTGCAATTTGCGAAACTTGCCAATCTCGTTGACCATATGCTTGCCCGTGCTTAGCTAGATCGCATGACAAGTCTGGATATTTTCGTATTGCTGCTGATGGGGGGCGGTGCCATTTTTGGTTTTCTGCGCGGATTTGTGCAGGAAATATTATCTCTTATCGCCTGGGTGATGATCATTTTCGCGATCCGTTTCCTGCATGAGCCGGTGACGGATTTTCTGGTCGCGCCCATCGGAACAGAGGGCGGCGCATCGGTTCTGTCATTTGTTTCGCTGTTCATTGTCACTTATGCTCTGGGCCGCTGGATAGCCAAAGCCATCGGGAAAAGATCGCGCAAATCGATGCTGGGGCCGATTGACCGGGTTCTGGGATTCGGCTTTGGCATGATAAAGGGGCTGATTGCGGCGACTTTGGCCTATCTGTTGGCGATCCTTATCTATGACGGTATCTATGGGGCAAGTGAACCGCGGCCCGCCTGGATTGCCGATTCCCGGACTTATCCGCTGCTCAATGCCAGTAGCGAGGCTCTGGTCGAGTTTGTCGACGAAGGGCGGGCCATGGCCGGAATCGGAGCGGATGAAGAGGAATGAGCGGCGCCCTTTATACGCGGGACATTCTAAGGCTGGCAGTTTCGATTCCGCACCAGTCGCGGCTGGAAAATCCCGATGGCACGGCGGAAGTTCGCTCTCGAACCTGTGGCAGCCGCGTCGCCGCTGATATCCGGTTGTCGGATGACGGGCAGATTGCGGAGCTTGGCATAGAGGTCAATGCCTGCGCGCTGGGTCAGGCCTCCGCAGCGATATTGGCAGCCGAAGCGATCGGCAAATCGGCGGAAGAAATCGCTACGGCCAGAACGCAGCTTGCCGGGTTTCTGGCCGGGACAGAGGACGATCCCGGTTCCTGGGATAATATGGAACATCTGTGCGCTGCGAAGGACCATCTGGGGCGACATGCCGCAATAGTCTTGCCTTATGATGCCATTCTGGCCGCTTTCGACGCCCATAAGGATGAGGGGGTGTAACGGATGGAAGGGGTAGAACCACATTTAGGCGACCTGCTAATAGGTGGTTTCACCATGCTGGCGGCGGCGCTGATATCGCCTTTGGCGTAATCGAAGAAGACGGTGAGGGAACAGGACGATTAGGACGCCGTTCAGTCTGACTGATCGAGAAACGCTGCCACATCCGCCAGATCAACATCATTGGCGAGAAATGTCTGACCGATGCCATTGGCGAGCAGAAACGGCAGGTTGCCGGAGGTCATTTTCTTGTCATGCAACATGTGCTGGACCAGCTTTTCGCCCGACGCCCTGACGGATGCGCTGCTTAGGCTATAAGGCAATCCCGCGTTTTTCAGGTGATTTTCAACCCGCTGCGCATCGGCTTCATCACAATGCCCGCGCCGGACGGAATAGTGAAAAGCCAGCGCCATGCCGGCCGCGACCGCTTCGCCATGCACTAGATTGCTGGAATATCCGGTTTCCGCTTCCAGAGCGTGACCAAATGTATGCCCCAGATTTAGCAGCGCGCGGCGGCCGCTCAATTCCTTTTCATCTTCCGCAACGATCCCCGCTTTTGCGCGCACGCTTTGGGTAATCGCATGGCTTAAAGCATCGGGCTCACGATTCAGCAAAGCCTCGTAATTATCCTCGCACCACGCAAAAAACGGTGCGTCATTGATGAGGCCGTATTTAATTACCTCGGCATAGCCTGCGCGCAGTTCGCGGTCGGATAATGTGTTCAGGACCATCGGGTCGATCAGTACAAATACCGGCTGGTTAAACCGGCCGATCAGGTTCTTTCCCGCGCGGCTGTTAATCGCTGTCTTGCCGCCGACACTGCTATCGACCTGGGCAAGCAGGCTGGTCGGGATCTGGATGAAGTGGCAACCGCGTTTCAGGATGCTCGCTGCAAAACCGGTAAGGTCGCCAATCACTCCGCCGCCCAGCGCGATCAATATGTCGGAGCGTTCCGCACCCTCGTCCAACAGCCAGTCGGTGAGTTTTTCCAGCTCTCCCCAGCTTTTCGTTTGTTCGCCCGCGTCCAGGATGTGACTGATGACTTTAATGCCGGATTTCTGCAAATCTTTTTCGAGCGGAGTCAGCCAATGTTCAGCGACATGGGCGTCGGTTATCACGAACACCCTGTCTTTGCGGATATGGGGCAAAAGATGCGTCGCAGCATTGTTTAGCGCACCGGCCTCGACAAGAATATCATATCCATCGCCGCCAAGTTCCACAGGGATTCGGTTCATTTACGAAGTGCCTCGATTACTTTATCCACGGTCAGGTCATGCGGGGCATCATTGCCGGTCACATGCACATGGGCGAGCGCATAGACGGGATTTCTTTTCGCCGCTAGAGTGCGTAGAATCTCCTCGGTATTCCCGCTGCGCAACAAAGGTCTGGTGTCGCGGCGTCCCACGCGTTTGACCAGCGTTTCAATATCGGCATCAAGCCATATCGCGGTTGCGTTGGCGAGGATAAGTTCCCTTGTTTCATCATTCATAAACGCGCCGCCGCCGGTGGCGATAACGCGGCATGGTCCCTCGATAAGCCGTGCGATTACGCGCCTTTCCCCGTCGCGAAAATAATCTTCGCCAAAGCGGTCGAAAATCTCTGTCACCTTCAGGTCAGCCGCTTTTTCGATTTCCTCGTCGGCATCGACAAAGGGCAAATCCAGCCTCTTTGCCAGCCTGCGCCCGACAGTTGTTTTGCCGACACCCATCAGGCCGATCAAAACCAGCGGTTTGTCGATCAATATACCACACGCTTCACCGGATTCTTCGGCGGATTGGTTAAAAGGGTCTTTCATGTTTTTGTCCATTGGGGCAAAGGCTATACATAGGATGGTTGCGAGTGCAAAACCCAATGCGTTGGTGGCCGTATTTTCGAAGGAAGCGGCTCTTCATAGCGAGGGGCCATTTCGTAACAAACAGGATAGTGGAATTTATATGCCGCGCAGTTTGGTTTTTTTACTTATTTTGCTGGCTGTCATCATTGGCGCCATGTTCTTTTTGTCCTCGATGGACGTTGAGCAAGACTTAAAGCCGGTAGAAAAACCGGTTGTTGTCGGAGAAACAAAGTAAGCGATGCGCTTTCGCCACAGATATTTATCACTGGCAACGGTGGGCATCGCTGCCCTTGCTCTGTCGATACCGGTTTTGGGGCAAAGCTCGCCTGAATCTCTTTTGCCGCCGGGCTTTGGCGAGCCTGATCCAGAGCCGACACCCGCTCCGCGTCCGGCCCCTGCGCCCACTCCGACGCCCAGAGCTACTCCAACCCCCGGACCAACGTCCGGAAGCTCATCGCCGCCTTCTCCTGTAGGTCCACCGACAGGCGGCACAGTGCCCGCCAATCCGAATGCGGCTGCGGACGGTTCGCTCAGCTCGTTATTGGACGAGGATGGGAATCTTGATGCGGAGGCGCTGGAACAAAGGTTGCTCCCGCAATATTATCTGCCCAGCGAAGCGCGCCGCTCTATGGCGAGAATCGGTGTTTTGACGGAAAGCTCGGGCGGTCTTGCCCCGGATGCTTTCGGAGAAGAAGGCGGGCAATATCTGACCAGTCTGATTTCGAATCTGGACGGACCTCTCGTTTCGCGCTGGGGTTCGATCCTGCTGCGCCGCACGCTGCTGAGCACAGTGGATAGCCCGGAAAATGTCAATCCGGCCGACTGGGTCGCGGCGCGCGCATGGCGCTTGCTGCGTATGGGCGAAGCTGAGGCTGCCCGCTCGTTGGTGCTAAAGGTCGATGCAAGCAATTTTACGCCTCAGCTTTATACCGCCACGATGCAATCCCATCTGGCAACGGCTGACCCTGCAGGGGTTTGTCCCTATGTGCATGGCGGATCGGTGGCCAGCGATGCGCCGACATGGGATTTCTTCCTTTCCATTTGCGCGTCTTTCTCTGGTGAACAGAACCGGGCTACATCGCTATTGCGGGATGCGCGGCGGAAAACCAGCGTAACCGGCATAGATTATCTGCTCGCCGAAAAAACCATGGGCGCTGGCGTTGATGGCAGCCGCGCGGTTACGATCAAGTGGGATGATGTCAAATATTTCAACAGCTGGCGTTTTGGTCTGGGAGCCGCGACCGGTGTTGAAGCGCCCGACAGGTTATATTCGCAGGTGGGCCGCCATGTGCAGGGCTGGCGCGTCCGTGCGCCCATGCTGTCCAGAAATTCGCGGATGCAGGCGGCGGATACGGCTGCGGCTATCGGTGTCTTGTCGAACAAGGCAATGGTTGATCTTTATAGCGCGACCTATGACGATCCGGAGGCCAGCGACGACCTGAAAGCGCGCGCTTCTTTGCTGCGTCAGGCCTATACCGGCACAGCGGAAAGCCGGATTAAAGCTATGCGTTCCATGTGGGAGCGCTCTAACGGAGCTTTGGCTTCCCATTCCGCAAAAATCCTGACGGCCCGTGCAGCGGCCAAAATCCCGGCTTCGGCTGAACTGGCAGAAAGTAGCGGTGATTTAATTGCATCCATGCTTACCGCCGGACTGGACCGCAATGCTGCGCTTTGGGCCAAGCATGTGGAACCGGGCAGCTATGCCTGGGCCTTGCTGGCCGTAGGCGCGCCGGGCAAAGTGGTGAAAGTGGATTATTCCGCGCTCGACAACTTTGGTGATGATGACGAAAGCGCTAACCGGTTAAAGAGCCAGTTCTTGCTCGCCGCACTGGCGGGGCTTGGCCGCGTGGATGACGATACACTTCAGGATTATGCCAGCGCGCTGGAACTGGACCTTTCCAAAACATCCCGGTGGAGCAGAGCCATCAGGTCGGCCGCAATACGCGGACAGGGCGGCACTGTCGCTGTGCTGTCGGCCGTGGGTATGCAAGGGCGAAGCTGGAAAGTGATGTCGCCGCTTCACCTGTTCTATATCACACGCTCCTTATCCAGCGTCGGAATGGAAGCTGAAGCGCGGATGATCGCCGCCGAGGCGTTGATGCGGACCTAGGTCTTTACCGCCCCGCGCTATCTTCCTTGCCTCAATGCGAGGAAAATGCATAGTTTCGCAAAAGGGATGATGGCCAGAATATGAGCAATGATGCTGCCTATATCGACCGGTTTCTGGAAATGATGGCCGCCGAAAGCGGGGCATCCTTGAACACGTTGTCGGCTTATCGTTCTGACCTTGAACAGGCATCCGGCCTCGCAAAAGGTGCGTTGTCGCAGGCTGATCGTAGCATATTGGAAAAGATTGCCCATGACTGGAGCGATTTAAAGAATAGCAGCATAGCGCGCAAATCCTCTTCTCTGCGGCGGTTTTTCGGGTTTTTGGTCGAGGAAGGCTTTCGCGAGAACGATCCCTCGGACGCATTGCCGCGCCCCGGCGGGCAGCGCAATTTGCCCAAAATCCTGTCGCATGAAGAAATTGCCAAGCTGTTTGAAACAATCGAATCCGGCCTGACATCCGAAAAGACCAAGCCCGCAGATGCAAGACTGTCTGCGCTGATGGAACTGCTTTACGGTTCGGGGTTACGGGCCAGCGAACTGGTTTCCTTGCCGCGGCGCTCTGTGGTGGCTGATCGGCCGTTCCTGATTGTGCGCGGGAAGGGCGGAAAAGAGCGTCTTGTGCCGATTTCCGAACAAGCACGCAGCGCGGTGAACCGGTGGATTGCCTTTGTCGATGCGGAGGAAAAATATCTTTTCCCCTCCCGCACCGGGCATCTTAGCCGCATCAGGCTTTTTCAGATTATCAAGGATCTTGCGGTTAAATCCGGAATCAATCCCGCGAAAATCAGTCCCCATGTCCTGCGCCACGCATTCGCGACGCATTTGTTGGAAGGCGGTGCCGATCTTCGCGCGCTACAGACTTTGCTGGGCCATAGCGACATCAGCACGACCCAGATATACACCCATGTTGACAGCGCGCGGCTGGTTGAACTGGTGAATAAACGTCATCCGCTCAGCCGTTATAATCTGATGCGTTGACGTTTTTGTTCAGCGGTTCTAACCGGATAGCATGACATCCTTTCTTGATTTTGAAAAACCGATTGCCGCTCTGGAATCGCGGATAATTGAGCTTACTGAAACTGCCGACGAAGGTTCGCTGGACATCGAGGCGGAAATTGCGAAACTGCAGGCAAAATCGGCCAAGATGCTGGCCGATACCTATGCCAATCTGACGCCCTGGCAGAAAACACAGGTCGCTCGCCATCCGGAGCGGCCGCATTTCAAAGATTATGTCGCCGGTCTGTTCGATGAGTTCATTCCGCTGGGCGGGGACCGCAATTTCGGTGATGATCAGGCGATCATCGGCGGCTTTGCCAGAATTGGCGATATGCGGCTGGTCGTGATCGGCCATGAAAAAGGCGACGATACGCAAAGCCGCTTGCGCCATAATTTCGGCATGGGAAAGCCGGAAGGCTATCGTAAAGCCATTCGCTTGATGGATCTTGCCGACCGTTTCTCTCTGCCTGTGGTAACTCTGGTCGACACATCGGGTGCTTTTCCTGGCGTTTCGGCAGAAGAGCGGGGACAAGCTGAAGCGATTGCACGCTCCACCGAAAAATGCCTTTCGCTTGGCGTTCCAATGGTTGCGATCATCGTGGGCGAGGGCGGTTCGGGCGGCGCCGTGGCGCTGGCTGCGGCCGAACGTGTGTTGATGCTGGAACATGCCGTTTATTCGGTAATCTCTCCCGAAGGTTGTGCATCGATTTTATGGCGCACAGGCGACAAGGCCGATGTTGCGGCGGATGCCATGAAGATCACGGCCCAAAATCTGAAAGAACTGGGCGTGATCGATCGGATCGTGGAAGAACCAGTCGGCGGTGCACATCGCGACCGGGCTCTGTGCATAGCGGAACTGGGCAAGGCGATTGTCGAGGAAGTCGAGGCTTTGAGCAAGCTTGACCGGACAGAATTGCGCAACATGCGACGGGAAAAATTCTTGAAAATTGGAACCTTATAGCGCTCTATTCATTACTCTTATCAGTTAGACCGGGTTGGTCGCCGATCAGTGATACCATTTTACATGCTTCGCCCTTCCGCTGCTTTACCCGCTAATATATATTGCTGCGTTAGAGGAGAGCCCCCGATGAAAACCATATCACGCAATTTTCTGTCTACTGTTGCTTTACTAGCTCTGGTCGCATGCGGTCCCGGCGGGGTTGAATCCGCCAGCGGTCCTTCTGCTCAAGCGGGCGAAGCACGCAGTATCTCGGAAGAAGAAAAACGTCAGGGTGCGCAGGCACATCCCCAGCTGTTGCAAGAGTTTGGCGGAGCCTATACCGGACCGCAAAGCAGCTATGTTGTCCAGATCGGTCAGAATATCGCTGTGCAGTCCGGACTGGGTAATGCTCGCAGTGACTTTACGGTGACATTGCTGAACAGCCCGGTGCATAACGCTTTCGCCATTCCCGGCGGTTATGTCTATCTGACGCGTCAGCTCATGGCTTTGATGAATGACGAAGCCGAGATGGCCGGTGTTCTGGGCCATGAAGTCGGTCACGTTGCAGCGCGTCACAGCGAAAAGCGCCAGAAAACAGCTACGCGCAATAGCATTTTGGGCGTATTGGGCCAGATCGGCGCGGCGGTCCTGCTTGGCGATACCGCGCTTGGTAAGCTGGGTCAGGAAATCTTCGGCACCGGCAGCCAGCTATTGACGCTGCAATATTCCAGAAGCCAGGAATATGAAGCGGATGACCTTGGCATCAATTACCTCGCTTCTGCCGGTTATGATCCCGATGCTCTGTCCACGATGCTGGCATCGCTGGCCGCGCAAACCGCTATAGATGCGCGGGTTGCTGGCCGGGATGCGCGTAGTGTGCCCGAATGGGCGAGCACTCACCCCAATCCTGTGGAGCGTGTTACACGAGCTGCAACTAATGCCAGGCAGCTTGCTGTTTCAGGCGGGATACGGAACCGCGATACCTTTATGACCAAGCTTGATGGCATCATGTATGGCGATGATCCCAAGCAGGGTGTGATACAGGGTAATAGCTTCCTCCACCCCGACCTGAAACTGCAATTCAGTGTCCCGAGCGGCTTCACGATGCAAAACGGGACAAGGGCTGTCACGATCAGCGGTTCCAGCGGGCAGGGACAGTTCACGACCGGCGCCTATAACGGAAATATGACGACCTATATCGCCTCTGCATTTCAGGCACTGGCGGGAGAAGGGCAGACTATACCTTCTGGGGAGATCCAGCGGACAACTGTAAACGGTCTACCGGCATCCTATGCTACAGCGCGGGTGAATACCAATAATGGTCAGGTGGACGTGACCATATTTGCGTATGAATTTTCAAAGAGCAGTGCTTTCCACTTCGTCACTCTGGCTCCAGCGGGGCAGTCAGCTGTGTTTACGCCCATGTACCAGAGCATGAAAAGGCTCACGACTGCAGAAGCCAGTGCGATCAAACCGCGCAAAATTGACGTAGTGACAGTGAAAAGCGGAGATACGATTGATAGCCTGTCCCGGCGGATGGCCTATACCCAGTATCAAAAGGATCGTTTTCTGGTGCTGAACCGATTGGATGCGAATGATACGCTTCGTGCAGGTCAGAAGGTGAAAATCGTTACATATTAATAGGACGATTTCGGTAGATACAAAAAAGACGGCAGCCATTTTCAGGCTGCCGTCTATTTTAAGCAAAACGTCGGTGACGTTTATTTTCGTCTTTTCCGTTAATTTAGTTAGCGGAGTTGCCGGCAGCCATTTCTGTATCAACTTTGGCGAATGTGTTTTCCAAGGTGTTACCCAAAGAACCCATTGCAACAATTGCAGCAACAGCGATCAAAGCAGCGATCAGGCCATATTCAATAGCCGTTGCGCCTTCTTCGTTTTTAAACATTTTACGTACGAGTTTCATATCTGGTCTCCTGTATTTACGAACTTCACTTACCCAATCAACCCCGAATATTCGGGCCGATACTGATCACAATATTTCAGAAAACTTTATAAATGTTTAATCGGCTTTGACGTCTTAGGAATTTGTGCTGACTTTTTCAGCAACATCGTCCCACATGTCTATGGTTGAATTTGCGACGCCGTTAATCGCTGTTATTGCAGCAATTGCGATCAGTGCGGCGATCAAACCATATTCAACTGCCGTCGCGCCATTTTCGGAGCGGTACAGGTTTTTGATCATATCCATCATACCCCTCCCGATATTATAAATGCTAACTGGTTGCGAACATCCCGATTTTCACAGAAAGGGATTAACAAAATCCTTACATCAGGACAAAAAGTGGAAAATATACCGACATATCTGTTCGTAGTCGCCGCAGCGTTGATTGACCGGAACCGCAACATACTGGTCCAGCAACGGCCCGAAGGTAAGCCTATGGCCGGCCTGTGGGAATTCCCGGGCGGTAAGATCGAAACGGGTGAGACACCGGAACATGCCCTTGTGCGGGAACTGGAGGAGGAGCTGGGAATAGTTGTAGATGAGACAGCGCTTAGCCCGGTTGCTTTTGCCAGCGAACCATTGGGCGCGAAACATTTATTGCTGTTACTCTACACATGCCGCGATTGGACTGGCGATGTGCAAAATCTGGAATCGGCCGATATGAAATGGCTGCCCTTGGAAGAATTACAGCATCTCGAAATGCCGCCAGCTGACATTCCATTGGTGACACAGTTGATGGCGGCGCTGTGAACTTTACCTGATACTCTATCCTTTATCAGTTTTTCTTAAGCACATCTTTCAAAGATACTGTCCCGCTCCCGCGCCGGGCAGGGGCCGGTTGGTCGGGATGGGGAGCCCAGCCAGATAGATAGATCAGTTCAAAAAACTCGCTTGTCTTGCCATCATCATCCGCTCGGTCCGCAAATTCGCGCTTTGCTTGGCGGTAAACTTCAAAGGGCAGGGGGCGGACCCGGTCTTTCAGAATATTACCGCCGCCTATATCGCGGATATCGCTAATCAACTTGTCAAACGTCCCGTAGCGCAAACGAAGACCATCGCTGTCGATCACCGGCAAAGCAAGTCCCGCACGGGCCATCAGATCGCCCGCTGTGCGAATGTCGATTTGCGGGTGAATATGACTTGCCACCCGGTCGCCCTCTGCCTGCAGCAATATTGATTTGAGCGTAGTCAGACTTTCCGCACCAATGAATGCCGCCAGAAACAGCCCGTCCGGCTTCAGGATACGACGGGAAAGAACCAGCGCACCGGGCAGGTCATTCACGCTGTCCAGCGTAGCGACATTGATAATCAGGTCAAAACTATGATCCGCAAAGGGCAGGCGATCCTCGTCACACTGGATCCCGCTCAGCGAGCGGGCAGCGCTGAAACCAGCATCCGCAAAGACGCTTTCGATGCCCAATGGCTTGAGAGCTGACGCCAAAGAATGACCGGCTTGCCCGACCAGCAGGCATTTTGTGAAATCCCGTTTCACCAGCGACAGCCGCTCCAGGATCTCATCCGCCATTATCTGGCCGATAAAATCCTTGCCCCCGGCCCGATCAAAAGCACGGTCGCGAAAATGCCGCCTCCGGTGTCGGTCAAATATTTCGTTGGGGACATCTGGCTGGTTCATACGGTCTTGTGCCTTTCGCGGGAACGGGCGACAAGAGCAAATGGAAATTTTGTCTGCCTTGTTTAAACCGGTTCTGGATTTCGCGCTTCCGCCGCGTTGTCCCATTTGCGGTATCATGGTGGACGCAGATAACCGCTTCTGTCTGTCCTGCTGGGAAGGTCTGGATTTTCTCACCGCGCCGTGGTGTGCTACTTGTGGCAGACCTTTCGCCTATGATCACGGCAGTGACGCACAATGCGCCCCCTGTATGAAAAAGCCTCCGGATCACAATGGTGTCAGGGCAGTGGTCGCTTATGATGATAAAAGCAGCCTGCTGGCAATGCGGTTAAAATATGGCGGACGACTGGGCTTTGCCGAATTGATAGCCGGTCATATGGCACGATTTCTGGATGAGGTTGGACCTGATTCTGTCATCATTCCTGTGCCCCTCCATCGCTGGCGGCTGTGGTCGCGCGGTTTCAACCAGTCGGTGTTGATTGGCCGGGCGCTGTCCAAACGCAGCGGCATTGCTATTGAAACGGGCTTGTTATCACGCAAAAACGCGACGCCGCCGCTGCGGTCAATGTCGGCAAAACAGCGGAATAAAATCGTCAAGAATGCTTTTGTACTGTCCAGTGAAGTGGACGACAGGCTGGTCGGAAAAACCGTGATTCTGGTCGATGATGTCTATACGACCGGTTCAACGGCCAATGCCTGCGCCAGAAAATTGCGGGCGGCAGGTGCGGATCGGGTGCTGGTTTTCTGTTGGGCCAGAGTTTTGACAGAATATGACCGCAGTTGAAAAAATGTGATTCAGCGCCCATCTGAAAGGTTGAAATAGTTTTTTTTGAAAGCGTGATATGGCAAAAGTCGAGATTTATACCAAATTCACATGCGGTTACTGCTTCCGAGCAAAAGCCCTGCTGGAAAAAAAGAACGTCGATTACGAAGAAACAGACATCAGCCTGGGCGGCCCGGAGCGTCAGGAAATGATCCAGCGCGCAGGCGGACGCACAACCGTTCCCCAGATTTTCATCAATGGTGAGCATATCGGCGGTTCCGATGATCTCGCCTCGCTGGAGGCAGCAGGCAAGCTGGACGCTCTGCTGGCAGCCTGACCCATGCTTATTGCTATAGCCCAGATGTGCAGCGGCATCGACCCTGCCGCCAATGCGAAGACTTTGCGCGCGCATATAGAAGAAGCGGCTGCGCTGGGGGCAGAGATAGTTTTCACGCCGGAAATGACCGGTTTGATAGATCGCAACCGGAGCAGGGCAGCGGGCAATATCAAAATGGAACGCGACGATCCTGTTTTGAAAGAAGCTTGCGAAGTTGCCGCACAGGCCAAAATCCAAGTCGCGCTTGGCTCGCTCGCGATACGGCCTGACGACGGAGAAAACGTGGAGGGCGGCAAATGGGTGAACCGCTCTTTCCTCATCGATCAGTCCGGCCGGATTACGGCGCGTTATGACAAGATCCATCTGTTCGACGTAGACTTGGATACAGGGGAAACATGGCGGGAATCTGCGGCTTATCAGGGCGGAACCCAAGCGGTTGTCGCACCGCTTGCTGGGTCGGAAAAGACTTCGCTTGGCCTGTCGGTTTGTTATGACTTGCGTTTCCCTGCACTTTACAGCGCGCTCACCAATTCAGGAGCCGATATATTGGCAATACCCGCGGCCTTTACCGTGCCAACGGGGGCCGCGCATTGGGAAATATTACTCCGCGCCCGGGCGATTGAGGCAGGCGTGTTTGTCGTAGCGGCAGCGCAATCTGGCACGCATGAAGATGGCCGCGCAACCTATGGACATTCAATGGTGGTCGATCCGTGGGGCGAGGTGCATTTGGACATGGGGACCGCTACCGGCGTAGCGACGTGCGAGATTGACTTGGATGCGGTTGCAAGGGTACGAAGCCGGATTCCTGCAATCTCCAACCGCCGGGAATTTGCTTCACCAAAGGTTACTTTCGATGATAGTATTTGATCTGATCTGCCATACCGGAGGCCATGAGTTTGAAGGCTGGTTCGGATCTTCGGATGATTTCGAGAACCAGAAGGCAGCGGGCTTGGTCGATTGCCCGGTATGCGGTTCCAGCACTGTCAATAAAGCCGTTATGGCACCCAATGTCGGGATCAAGAGCAATCAGCGGACAAGCGCGCGGCCAGCGTCATCCAGACATTCGGAGCAATCACACCCTGCCGAAGGCAACCAGGCGATGACAAAGGCCGTGCCGATTCCTCCCGAATATCAGGAACTGGTGCAAAAGCTTGCCAAGGCGCAGGCGAAGATACTGGAACAGTCGGAATGGGTCGGCGGAGATTTTCCGGAGCAAGCCCGCGCCATCCATTACGGCGAAAAAGACGCTGCCCCCATCCATGGCACAGCGACAGCAGATGAAGTTGCCGAGCTAGAAGACGAAGGCATAGACATCATGCCGCTTCCCCTTCCTGTAACCCCGCCCAAAGCCCAAAATTGACGCTGGCATCGCGGCCATTCACCCGCTAAACGACGCATAAGCGCCCGTAGCTCAGGTGGATAGAGCATCAGATTCCTAATCTGGGGGCCACAGGTTCGAGTCCTGTCGGGCGCACCATTTTCTGCCACTTTTGGGATTTATTGAGGTCGACAAGAGAGCGGTGAAACATAGCCGAGATCCAACCATGCCTCACCGCCACTATTCCTAAAAGTCGACGCTTGCTGACAGCCAGAAGCGGCGGGGTTCTATGAGGTTGGCATATTGCTGGCCATAGGCTGCTCCGCCGTCATAAGGCAGGTAACGCACGAAATTCTTGCCCAGGAGATTGTAGATTGTTCCCGAAAGCCGGAAGGTTTCAGTCACGTCCAGATTCGCACCCAGATGAAGCTGCGTATAGCCTTTGTAATTGCCAAGAGCTTCCTGTTCCGGTGTGGCTGTCCGGCCTGTCCCGCGAAAGCGGCTTGAGCGAAATTCGCCCCGGACCCATGTCGTGAATTGTTCTGAAACTTTCCAGCGCAGATTGGCGTTTGCCATGTGCTTGGGCGTTCCGATCAGGGGTAAGCCCGCGTCAGGTCCGCTTTTCTGCTCGCTGTCGGTATAGGTATAATTGGCGGAAAGCGAGACTGCTGGCGTGAAGTTAAACCGCACGGCAAGTTCGGCGCCCTGGGTGACAGCGCTGTCAATATTCACCGTCTGTCCGAAAGCATCGATAGCCGGGAAGTTGCCGACATCAATACAGCCCGGCAGATTTTGCGGACCGGTTCCCAAAGGATCAAATGTGCAGTTGGGAACATCTGGCCCGCTGGCGATCTTATCCTTGAAATCATTGTAGAAAAATGTGGCATTGCCGGAGAAAAATCCGCCATTATTATAATATAGGCCCGCCTCGTAAGAGGTGCTGGTTTCCGGCTTTAATGATGGCGTCCCAATGACGGGAATTGTTCCCTGTCCGGAATATCCGGTGATGCCGGGGGTAATCTGGTCGAGGCGCGGTGTTTTGAAGCCGCGGCTGACACCGCCTTTTAACGTCATTGCATCGGTGAGGCTGAAAACCGCATAGGCGCGGGGAGAAAACTTGCCGCCGAAAATATTATGCTCGTCATAGCGGCCGCCCAAGGTTACGCGGAACTTGTCATGTAGCACTATTTCGGACTCGCCAAATAGCGCCCATTGATCGAAACTATATTGATCTTCGGCGACGCCATCCGTCATTCTTGCCCACCAATATTGGCCGCCTAAAGTCACTGTATGCGTGGCAACCGGAATAATGGCACGGCTGTCCAAAACGGTGTTTTTCGCTTTCAGAGTGCGCGGATCGCCAGCGACCAAGCCTGGTGAATTATCCGGGATAGTCCGGCCAAAGGTTTCGGTTATGGAGCGCGTTAAGGTGGTGTCGATATTAGCAAAGCCTGCGCGCCAGCTATGGGCAAGGGCGTAATTATCGCGGTTGAACTTTAATTCCGGGCCATAACCACGGGTGCTGCCGGGAACGTCAATCGTACCTAGCTGGCCACCAACATTGTCATATTTCTGACGGGCAATATCGGCTTCAATCCAGATGTCGTGATCCGGATGCGGCACGATTGTAAGACGCCCGCCAAGAGTATAGACATCGCTCTTGACCGGACTTGGGCCGCGCTGGTCCACGGGCACCGTATCACCACTTACATCTTTAAAATCAAGATTGGCGGCATTACGGTGGAAATAACTGCCGCGAACACTTAATCCTACTAAATCCGGGATCAACGGGCCTTGGGCAAAGCCATTGGCGGCATAGCGATTGCCAAAGCTGGAATCTTCCTGGACCGTGACTTCTGTCGTAGCGGTTCCTACCCAGCGATGACCCACTTTTCGCGTGATAATGTTGATAACACCGCCCATGGCATCTGATCCATAGAGGGTGGACATGGGACCGCGCACCACTTCTATGCGATCAATCGCGGAATATGGCGGAATGAAGCTGGAGCTGGTTTCGCCAAAACCGTTTGGCGTTACATTGCCGGGCGCATTCTGACGTCGGCCGTCGATTAGAACCAACGTATAATCGCTTGGCATACCGCGGATAGAGATGTTCAAACCGCCGGTTTTCCCGGCCGTTGCACCAACATCGACACCCTCGACATCTTCCAGTGCTTCGGCCAGGCTACCATAGCGTTTTTCCTCAAGCGCTTCGCGATCAATCACGCTGATGCTGGCAGGGGCGTCGACGACTTTTTGTTCGAAACCAGCGGCAGTGACGACGATCGTATGTCCGGAAGCGCCTTCTTCCATGCTGTCACCGTTATCTGTCTGGGCTTGTGCGATTGCCGGCAGGGAAGCCAGTGCGAAAGCCAATGATGCCAGTGATAGTCCTGCTCGCGCAGCAGTCCCGCGTAGCGGAAAAATATGTCGTGTCATGAAGCCCCTTAATGCAAATGATTATTAGTTGCCTCCCTTTATGCGAAGGATTATCAATTCGTCAACTGGCGATGAAAAAATAATTATTCGAGCTTTTACCTCATGACTTCAGCACACCAACGTGTTGATTTAAGCGGCTTGTGGTGAGGAGCAGGAACTTGCACACAGGATCTGTAAATTAATCAGGCACCCCCATCTAATAGTATTGATTGTCACTCGCAATTGGGTAATAGCCAGTCTTATATGTCGATATATTCCAAAATGATTCTGGTGTGCCCTGCCTATGAGTGACCCTGAAACAATAGCGCTTCAGCGGAATCTGCCCGATGGTCAGGCCGATAAAGCTACCTCCAGCCCCAAGCGCAAGAAGCGCGTTTCTTCCTTTTGGGTGAAGCAGCTTCATACCTGGCATTGGATGAGCAGTGCGATTTGCCTGATCGGTATGTTGCTCTTTGCGATCACTGGCATCACCCTCAATCATGCCGGATCCATAGAAGCCGCGCCGCAGGTGCAGACTGTCGAGAAAGAACTGCCCGCCGCGTTGCTGGAAGAGATGGCTGATATAGAAGGCGGCGATGATGTTCCGCTGCCCGACGCGCTCAATGACTGGGCGAGGGCGCAGATTGATATTGATTTGAGCGGCCGGGCGGTTGAATGGAGCGAGGATGAAATTTACGTCGCTCTGCCAAAGCCGGGCGGTGACGGCTGGATCTCTTTTGACCGGATGAGCGGCGCGGTTGTCTATGAAGCAACCGATCGCGGTTGGATTTCCTGGCTTAATGATTTGCATAAAGGCCGCGATACTGGCGCCGCATGGTCATGGTTTATCGATATTTTTGCAGGCGCCTGCATCATATTCTGCCTCACCGGATTTTTCCTGTTGCAGCTTCATTCCCGCAACCGGCCATCGACATGGCCAATCGTCGGCGCAGGCTTGGTCTTGCCGCTCTTGCTCATCCTTTTATTCATGCACAGTTGAGAAAAGTTATGAAATATTCGCTTCCCCTAAAATCCGGCTCTTATTGCTCCGTCGTATACAAGGCTCTTGCGATTGGCGGCGCAGCCTATCTTGCTGTTCCAGCCGCCCACGCACAGCAGATGACGGTCAGCTTTGACATTCCGCGGATGAAAGTTGCGGAATATCATCGGCCCTATATTGCGATCTGGATCGAAGATGAAAAGGGGAAGGCCGTTACGACACTTCGGGTGCTGTATGATGTCGACCTTAAAGCCGATGACGGACGCAAGTGGCTTGCCGATATGCGAGCATGGTGGCGCAAGGCTGGTCGCAATACAAAAATGCCAGCCGATGGTGTCAGCGGTCCTACACAAGCACCCGGAAAGCACCGCGTTTCATTCACTGCCAACAAGCGTCCCCTCGGGCGGCTCGCAGCGGGTAGCTATAAATTGCAGGTGGAAGCCGCGCGTGAAGTTGGCGGACGCGAATTGGTGACAGTGCCATTTAACTGGCCGGGGAAAGGTGCAAAAACCTATTCCGGCAAAGGAAAAACCGAATTGGGCGCGGTGTCGTTGACGATTAAACCGTAAGTTCAAACCGAAAAATAACGATATCACACAGAATAATCTGAAGAGGAAATTCTATTATGTTCATCAAACGCACTCTCAAATCACTGGCAATAACTCTCCCCATGATTGCGTTGGTTGCTGGTCCCGCAGATGCCCATCGCCGCTGGTTATTGCCTTCTGCAACCGTGATGTCGGGTGAGAAAGAGGTCGTCACCTTTGATGCTGCTGCTTCTAATGAATTGTTTGTTTTCGATCATCGCGCAAGTTCGCTGGATGATCTTGTCGTGCTTGGTCCGAACGGGGAAACTGTCGATGCCAAAATCATCGGTTCAGGCGTAAGTCGCAGCAGTTTCGATGTCGAAATGACCCAGCAGGGGACATATCGTATTGCCCTCGTCAGCGGCGGATTGATGGGTTTCTACAAAATAGGTGAAGAGCGTAAGCGCTGGCGCGGTACGGCGGAAGAGCTGGACAGCGCATTTCCCGAAGGCGCGACGGACATAAATGTCTCGGTGGTTTTCAGCCGTACGGAAACATTTTCGACATTGGGCGCGCCGAACGAAACGGCGCTGGCCCCTACTAATCAAGGATTGGAAATGGTTCCTGTCTCACACCCCAACGACCTTGTTGTCGGTGAAGCAGCACAGTTTAAATTCCTGATCGACGGCCAACCTGCCGCCGATATGGAAATCGAATGGGTCCGCGGCGGAACCCGTTACCGCGATACGGCGGAAGATATGAAACTGAAAACGGATGCTGCCGGCATGTTCGAGGTCACGGTTGAAGAGCCGGGCCTCTATTATCTGGAAGCCAGCGTGAGCGATGACAATGTAACGGTAGCCAAAGCAAATTCCCGCCGGTCATCCTATTCCGCAGTTCTGGAGTTCTTGCCGCTTTGACCCCGAAAGGCACGAAGAGCGTCTAGTGGCGGCGGAAAATGACATAGAGATACTCATTCCGCCGACGCTGGATGCGGCGCGCCTGGAGCCGGACCCTAATGGCCACTTGCTACACCTTAAAGGTGACACAATGGGCACGTCCTGGACGGCTACGCTCGTCATTGGCGAGTCCGGCGATCCGTCCTCCTTGCAACCTGCGATAGAGGACGGTTTTCGCGAAATCATAAGGCAAATGAGCCAGTGGGAGCGGGATTCTGAACTATCCCGCTTCAATCGCGCACCGGCGGGTGAGTGGATAGAAATATCTCCGCAATTCGTAACCGTGCTGTCCATGGCGCTCATTATCGCTAAGGCCAGTGATGGAGTTTTTGATCCGGCAATAGGCCATTTGACCGACCTGTGGGGATTTGGTGCCGACAGTAGAATTTCCGCTTGGCCTGATCGCGAAAACATTCGCAGCCGACAAAGATTTAACTGGCGGGATATTAGTCTGGACAGGGACAATAGACGGCTCTTCCAGCCCGGTGGCCTGGCGATAGACTTAGCTGCCATCGCAAAGGGTTTTGCAGTCGATCACACGATAGCCGTGCTGGAAGCGCAAAACATAAAACATGCCTTGGTCGAAATCGGGGGAGAGCTGCGGGCTATCGGCGTTAAACCGGATGGCCAGCCATGGTGGGTTGATATTGATACCGTCGGTGACCACTTGCCTTCGCGCATAGCATTAAGCGGCTGGTCCGTTGCAACCAGCGGCAACAATTTACGCCGACGGTCCTTTGGTGACAAGAGTTGGTCGCACAGCATTTCCCCATCAACCGGCCAGCCACTTGCCGAGTCCGTCTCTGCCGTAACCGTGCTTCACCCCGGTTGTATGCAAGCCGACGCATTAGCAACAGCGATTATGGTCAAAGGCATAGACGAAGGGCTGAGGTTCGCAGACCGCCACCGCATTGCCGCACAGATAGTGGCGGAGGGCGAGGTTTATGCTAGCCCGAAGTGGACGGAATATTGCGAAGGGTGAAGGGTTCATACCTTGAGTAATTAGCTTTGCATTTCAGATGTGGTCTGTTCCTGTTCAGCAGGGTCATTCTCGACGAGATTGATAAGCACACCATCGCAATCGCGCAGACATACTTCAGGCTGTTGGCGATGTGGCATGACAAACATGGTTGGTTCGGGCGACCATGTCGCACCCGCTTCACGCAGCTTCGCGAGTGTTTCGTCCATCGAGCGGACATAGAAGATCAGCGCCACCTCACCAATTCTCGCAGGCCCGGTTGCGGTGGGAAGAACTTCTGCTTCCAGCGATTCATCAAGCTTGAATAGCCCGATCATTCCGTAATTTGGTCCAGGTCGTTTGAGGATATGGATGGAGAGCGGACGCACTTCGGGAAAGCCTATGATCGCATTGGCAGACGGATGCTCCAGTATGCCTTCATAATATGTCTCGGTTAGGCCAAGCGCGCGATAAAAACGAACGGATTTCTCCAGATCGCGAACAAAAATAGTGCTTCGAATTAGTGCGGATACGTTCGGTTTCACCGTAAACTCCTTGGGACGAGGTAATTTCTACTCACTTGGACGTTGGTGATCCTGACGAGTTTTTTTGACGTTACCGAACTATTATCCTGTAATCTCCACTAGCCGGACAGGCGTATGAGCACTGTCGAGTATGCAATGTTTGCCTAATTGAAATCTCCCTAAAACCGGAAAGGGATACGCGCGACTATGCTCACGTCGGGGGCGTCTTCTGTGGCGCCGAATTGAAAGCCCAGGTTCAGGGATTGTCGTTCGCTCAGGCGGTAGGACATGCCGAGATTGAATGATCCGACCTGGATGTCGTCGCTCTCCTGCAGCGTGTCTCCGAGCTGGGTTGTGGTCGAGAATATGTAATTATGGCGATAGCCGAGCGAGAACGAGAATCGCGGGTTCAGGGCAAAGCCAAAGCCGACGCTGGCGTTGATGGCATCACCGGGATCGACCTTGCCGACAAAGACATCGCCGACGAGCTTGTCGATATTGCGCTCGATATTCCACAAATAGCCGATGCCGCCGTAAATCACGACCGGATCGGACGGTAGCAGGAAGCTGAGGCTGGGCTGAACACCCCAGAAGCCGGAGCCGGTGGCAAGGCCGGTGGCTACACCAAAGTCATCAAACGGGATCTCGTAAGGGCTTTTGCCGGTGTCGGTTTTGACGCGCAGGCCAGCGACCCAGATCGGGTTATTCCTTGTTGGCCGGTTCAACTGGTAACGCAGCGCAAATTCAGCGTCGCCGATGTTTGTTTCTTCCAGGCTGACTTCGCGGGTAATCTGTTCATCCCGTTGCTGGACGACCTTGATCCGGTCCTTGCGGTAGAGCAGCGGAATACGGCCCTCGATTTCCAGCCGGTTGGTCAGGCCATAGCGCATGGCAAAGGTGCCGATAATGGTATCGCGGTCAGCATCACTCGCTTCGATGGCGCCGATCTGGATGCCGGGGATAAGCTCGAACCCCCGGAATACCAGCCGGTTGGTCGAGGAGCGGGTATATTCGATCGAAGGATCAAGCACGAATTGTCCGCGCGGGGTCAGCACGCCTTGCCCTTCCGGCACGGCCTCGACCTTGCGCTCGATATTCTGGGATGGTGGCGGCGCTTCGCCCACAGGCTCGTCCGGCAGGGCCAGACTGTCATCGGGCTGTGTCCCTATCTGGACAGCGGCGGTTTCAAGCTGGCTTTTCTGGATGCCGGCCCCGCGCATCCGGGACAGGTCATAAGGAGAGGTAGGCGTGCCGGGAAACGCCGCGAGGACAAGCTGGTTGTGAAGCTCCAACTGCTGGATCTTTTCATTTTGCGTCCGGATCAGTGCGCTTTGACGGGCGATTAGCTTGCGCTGCTCTGACAGTTCGGACCGGATGGCTTGCAAAGCGGATGTAATATCCTCGCCGGAGTCAGAAGCCGTTTCCTGCACAGGAGCCGGGACAGGCATCTGCTCTGGCAAAGCGGTTGCCAGCTCGATGGGGAGTTTTTTCTGTTCATCGGCTTGCAGAGGTGCCGGTGTTCGCGGCGAAGCGACAGCCACAGATGCCGGTGACGGAGCGGGCGATTTGATGCTGCTTAACCGCGCAAGGATTCTGGCAGTTTCCGCTTCTGCCTCTTCGGCGCTCAGATTAGGGGCCGGTTCGCTTTTGGGAGCGGTCTGGGGCGTTTGGACCTCCGCAGCTTCTGCCGGTGATCCTGCATAGATCAGGGTCAGGGTCAGTGGAATTGCAGTGATGAACGGAAGGTGGCTTAAATGATTGATAGTCATGTTTCTCTCCGGACATGCCCGTGCATGTTTATTGGTTTCAGGCTGGGGTAAAATCGCCAAGGCAAAGCTCTAGCGCCGGATGGACCGGGGCATCGGCTTGGGCGGCAAGGCTGTCCTGATATTCGCCGGCAAGTTTGCACAAACCGGCATGGTCTATGATTGTGACGGAATGACGCCCGTCAATCTCGATCAGCTTGCGCCGCACCAGGTCGGTAAAGGTCCGGCTGACTGTGTGAACCGTAAGGCCCAGAAAGTCGGCAATATCGGCGCGGGACATGGAAAGCCTGATCTGTGCTCGCGAACTGCCGTCGGCGTTAATCTGATGTTTCAGGCAGAGCAAAAAGGCCGCCAGCCTTTCGGTCGCGGTGCGGTGTCCCATGATGAAAAGATAACGCTGGGCCGTGGACATGGCGCGAAACAGGATCGAGACTGCCTCGTCAAGTTGCGGCTTTGGCGTGGAATCGCGGGTAATATCACCGACCCTGTAACAGCGCAGTATCACATCTGTCACCGCTTCGGCGGCCGTGCCATAAGTGCCGTAATCGGCACCGAAAACATCGCCGCTAAAGAAAAACCCGGTCAGGTGCCGGTGGCCGTCGATATGGAACCGGCATGTGCGCACAGTCCCCTGAACCACTTCATACCAGCGGTTGGCGTTCTGCCCTTCGTCAAATATGGATTGCCCTACGCGGAACCGTAAAGTGGTTGAGCGCAAGTTGGAACTTAGCCCCTGCATCGTAGCAGGCGCTGCGAATTGCGATTGCAGCCTTTGCATCCGTGCTGTCTCCTCTAGACTCCAGCACGACCCTTTTTTTTTAGTCCCCCGCCGATATAATTGAAAATACCCGCGCGGCCTCAGATGCGACCTACGATACTATTCTTGAACATTATTGTTTTGCTTGCGTTGTTTTGTGGGAGTTGTTTACCGTAGAGGGCAGGACAGGGTCTACACCGTTATTGCAGTGACTCGAATCCGTGGCGATTCAACTTGCTGCTTTTACTGGGTGATTCTACACACAGGATTTTCTCTACTTGTAAAATTTCGTAAATTCCAATAGTTAACAGGGACGATTTTATCCTATCTTGGGGCAGGGGTTTAAGAGTAAAGGATAAACGTCACAAAATATAAGTGACTAGGTGACGGCTTTTCGACTGTTGGGTGAGGGACAATTACCAGCAAAAGAATCGATAGCTTATGCAGTCGGACAGTTTGACCGCTATTGGTTACAAATGATGCTGCCCAATAGATTAGATAGAATATTATAGAAGGTAACCTTCGTGATGTTACAGCGAAATAGTCTGGGGAATGATCCGGTACTCACGCTGAGAGAACATGAGATACTGGAGTTTATTGCACTGGGACTTTCAACCAAGGAAGTTGCACAGCATATCGATATTGCACCGCGCACAGTCGACCGCCATGTAGAGAATGTCCGTTTAAAGCTCCGCGCCAAGAACCGCACCCACATGGTGGTGTGTGCTGTGATGGAAGGTTTGCTGCAAGTCAAAAAGGCGGATCTTCGCAATTCCGACCCGGCTGCATTGGCACAGGCCCAGCCTGCTGATGCCGATCATTAAAATATTGCAGCGGGTCTAGAGTGATTTCGAGTGAAATGGAACATTTCACGGCTCGGAAATCACGGTAAAACAATAAACTAGGCCCCAATTTTGATTCAATCAAAATTGAACGGGTCTAATCGCACCAAAACGGGCTATCTCGCCTGTCATTCCATTACTCCTGAAATGTAATCCGGTATATCGCGCGATAGCCTGCCCGAAAGATATGGTTTTTCAGCGCCGGCTTGGTAAACAAAAGCGAATATTCAGGGGAATGATGACATGACAGCACATATCGAAGGCACAACCTCGGCAAAATTTGCGAGTATCAAGGACGAATTTGCGCGTAACTTTTCTGAACGCGGAGAGGTCGGTGCATCGGTTTGTGTGAGCGTTAATGGCGAAAGGGTCGTGGACCTGTGGGGCGGCATGGCGGATCGGAAAAACGAAACGCCTTGGGAGCGTGACACGATTTCCGTTGTCTTCTCCTGCACAAAAGCAGCAACAGCCCTGTGCGCGCATATATTGGTGGACCGTGGCTTGCTGAAACTTCATGCGCCGGTTTCCGATTACTGGCCGGAATTTGCCAAAAACGGCAAAGAGACAACGACTGTCCAGATGATGCTGAACCATGAAAGCGCGGTCCCGGCCTTTCGTGATCCGGTAAAACCGGGCGGCTTTCTCGACTGGGATTATATGATCAAACGGATCGAGGATGAAGAAGCCTTTTGGGAGCCGGGAACCCGCAACGGTTATCACATGGTCAATTTCGGCTGGACCGTCGGCGAGCTGGTCCGGCGGGTGTCGGGCAAGTCTTTGGGCCAGTTTTTTCAGGATGAGGTCGCAGGTCCGCTGGGCGCGGATTTCTGGATTGGTCTGCCCGATGATGTAACCAATCCCATCGCGCGGATACTCGTGGCAAAGCCCGATCCGAATGTTCCGCTAAGCCCTTTTACCAAAAAGCTGCTGAGTGAGCCTGATTCCATTCAGGCGCTGTCTTTCCTCAACAATGGCGGCTGGAACCAGAATGACCCAGCTGCGCACAAGGCGGAAATTGGAGGCGGCGGTGGTCTGTCCAATGCACGCGGACAAGTGGCCATGTATGAGCCACTGGCGCTTGGCGGATCACACAACGGCGTCACTCTGGTTTCGCCGGAACGGCTGGATCACATGGGTCAGGTGTCCACGGCAACGCAGATTGATGCGACGTTGCTTTCCCCCACGCGCTTTGCATCGGGCTTCATGAAATCAATGGATAACCGCGCCTATCCCGGCGGGGACCAGATGTCGGCAGTCATCGGTAACGCGGCCTTTGGTCACGTTGGTGCGGGCGGTTCTATCGGTTTTGCCGACCCGGAATATGGCCTGGCCTTCAGCTATACGATGAACCAGATGGGCATGGGATTGCTGCTCAATGAGCGCGGTCAAAGTCTGATCGACGCCACTTATAGGTTGCTACGCGAATAGGCAGGTTACCGGGCGAATAGAGCGGATTCAGGCGCGCTTGTCGGTGGGCGAGCCAAGGCAGATATGGGACGTAATACTGCTGACCTGCGGCAATGTTCCCAATATATCGGCGTGAAAGGCCTTATAAGCAGCAAGGTCCGCTACTTCGACGCGCAACAGATATTCCACGGAGCCGGTGATATTATGGCATTCGCGCACTTCCGGCGCTTTTGCGACCGCTTGTTCGAAGGCCAGTGAATCCTTTTTCAAATGCTCGGACAATCCGACCATGACAAAGATGGTTATGGCGGCGCCGCGAACAGCAGGGTCGATAATGGCACGATAGCCCTGGACCATGCCAGTGCGCTCCAGTTCCTGAACGCGCCGTAAACAGGCCGATGGGGAAAGCCCGACTTTGCTGGCAAGGTCGGTGTTGCTGATTCGCCCGTCGCGCTCCAGCTGGTGCAATATATTGCGGCTAATGGCATCCAGTTGCGTCATTTGTTGCATATCATGCGTTTTGGGGGCCCAGAAGACAAGGATATTGCGGCTATCATGAGATAATATTGTGCAACATTTTGGGCCGGAGAAGCCCGGAAAAATCAGGAGCACAGGATGAGCGTCTTTAATTTAGCCGATTACGATATTTCCGCAGAGCGCGGGTTCCTATCATCTTTTGACCCCGACAAGACCGTTTTGCCGGATGAGCTTCAACCGGCGCGTGATATGGCTATGTCCTTGCCGCGCGTGCTTGTGACAGGTCAGCCGCGCAAGCATCTGGAGGCTTTGCCCTTTGTTGATCTCACCGATTTTTGTGCGAGCGCGAGCCTTGCCCAGAGGCGGATTGCGATGGTGCATTATTCCTTTCTGGTGCAGGCTTATGTCTGGGGAGAGCCGGAACCTCCAAAAGCATTACCCAAATGTCTCGCCTTGCCCATCTGGCAACTGGGCGCGTCGATCGAGCAGCCACCTTTGCTCACTTATTCCAGCTATGTGCTCGACAATTGGGGCCGCATCGATCCCGACGGGCCTATAGACCTGTCGAATACCTATATGATCCAGCCGTTCCTAAGCGGGCAGGACGAAGCGTGGTTCGTGTTGGACCATGTCGCGATTGAAGCCCGGGCAGGGGAGATGCTGGCGTCTATTCCCGCGCTGGTCGAGGCTTGCCGGAACGAAGATGCCGGAACGCTGCAATCCGGACTGGCAGCGATGACAGCGGTTTGGGATGATATGAATGACATTTTCGGGCGCATGACGGAAAAATGCGATCCTTATGTCTATTTCCACCGGGTGCGGCCGTGGATTCATGGCTGGAAAGATAACCCCGCGCTGAAAGACGGAATAATATACGAAGGGGTCGAGGAAACGGGCGGAAAACCCCAGGTATTTCGCGGGCAGACGGGATCACAATCCTCTATCGTGCCAGCAATGGATGCGTTTCTGGGCATTGGCCATGCCGGTGATCCGCTGCGAACCTATCTTGACGAACTTCACATCTACCGCCCGCCGGAACATCGGCTGTTCATCGATGACATCCGGGCAAACAGCATCGTGCGCGCCTTTATCCAGTCCGCCGGTTCTCCTGCGTTGAACGAGCTTTACAATGAATGTGTGCAAAATCTGACCCGCTTCCGCACAAGGCATCTGGAATATGCGGCGAGCTATATCAACAAGCAGTCAAAGGGCGGGGCCGGCAACACATCGGATGTCGGAACGGGCGGGACGCCGTTTATGAAATATCTGAAAAAACACCGCGACGAAGCCGCCGCCCACATGATTAACGGTTAGGAAGGCCAGGAAAATGACAGGCTGGTCTGCCCGGTCGGCTTGCCGGAAGCGGCATAGCGCCTTTCAATGAACACTCCCGCGCCCCTGTCATCAATGGCAACGACCGTGCTGCACCGGGTGCCATAGACCGGTTGTTGGATAAAGACCCCCGAATTGCGAGGCTCGAAAGTGACTCCATTCGTTCCATTGATTTGGGCTTCGGACGAAAATTCCGTCTGGTCGAGCAGATATTGCAGCAAGTCTTCCGGATTGTCCTGATGACTATCTATCCAGTGCGCCAGTGCAGAATTGAGCCTTGCTGATTTTGGCCATGGCTTATCCAGTGGACCATTTGAAAGACCGTGGACACCCGGATCAAGAGTTCTGCTCACTGCACCGGGCCGGTTAGAATGAATAAGCGCTCTGTCGTGATCAACAGTGATGAGGTTGAACGGATTGAAATCGGCAAATTGATCGGCATCAATTTTCGAATAGGAACCTTCCCCGCTTAGAAAGTCCTTCAAAAGATCACCCCGCGACGATCGCCTTGGATCCGCTGCTCCGTGGCCACTAAGATTGGTGACCGCTGCAAAACGCCCCTGTTCGGAAACGCCAAGCCACGTACCACCGGCCTTTGTGTCCTTTCCGGCGAGTAAATAGGGGTGACCGTCCCACCGGGCCAGCGCTTCTGCTGGTCTGGCGTGCAATTCATCCCGGTTGGCAACAGCGACAAGTTTCCAGTGAGGGTGGGCCTGCCAGGCAAAAGCTAAGATACACATCGGCGCTATATTGTCGAAATATACAAATTTGGCGACCAGATTCTGACGATTTTGCTTAGGTATCGACTCAAAAGAGAATCAGACCCATAATAATATCAAGAAGCTTCTTCTCAAGAAAACCCTTCGCCGCTAACAGATAGGATAATAGGACAGAGGGGAAGGGGCGTTAAAAGACATATATGAGCTATCCTTTATTACTTGAGCCACTTGATTTGGGCTTCACCACTATAAAAAATCGTTCCATCATGGGTTCCATGCACACCGGCCTGGAAGAAATGGAGGGCGGATTTGAACGTATGGCTGCATATTATGCAGAACGTGCGGCGAATGATATCGGGATGATTATTACTGGCGGAATCGCGCCAAATGAAGAAGCCTCAAGTGGCGGCGCGATGATGTCCGGTGAGGAGGAGGCGGCAAAGCACCGGTTGGTTACAGATGCCGTGCATAGAGCGGCCGATGATGTGAAAATCTGTATGCAGATTCTGCACCCCGGACCGTTAGCGCACACAAAAAATGCAGTTGCGCCATCCGCGGTCAAGTCAAGGATCGCCCGATATGTCCCAAACGAGCTGGATAAAGCAGGAATCCAGAAACAGATTGATGACCATGTGCGCTGTGCCGTCATGGCCAGGAAAGCGGGTTATGACGGGGTCGAAATCATTGGATCGGCGGGCTATCTGATTTCCACTTTTCTGGTTCAGAAAACCAATTTGCGCGATGATGAATATGGCGGTTCCTATGAAAACCGTATGCGCTTTGCACTTGAAATCGTGGAGCAAACGCGCGCCGCCGTGGGTGAGGATTTCATCATCATTTTCCGCATTGCTGCCATGGATATGCTGGAAGGTGGCATGAGCTGGGAAGAGGTTGTTACGCTTGCCAAGCGGCTGGAGCAAGCTGGTGTGACGATTATCTCGACTCATTTTACCTGGCATGAAAGTGCGGTGCCAACCATCGCAACCCTGGTACCCAGAGCTGCCTTTACGTCTGTCACGGGACGCCTGCGCAAGGAAGTTAACGTGCCGGTTATTACATCCAACCGGATCAATATGCCGCAGGTCGCCGAAGAAGTTCTTGCTCGCGGTGATGCCGATCTGGTGTCAATGGCGCGGCCTTTGTTAGCGGATAGCGCTTTCATGCGTAAAACTATTGAAGGGCGAGAGGATGAGATCAACACCTGCATTGCCTGTAATCAGGCTTGCCTGGACCATACATTTTCTGGAAAATTGACAAGCTGTCTCGTAAACCCGCGCGCGTGTCATGAAACGATCTTGAATTACGAGCCGGTAGTTAAACCAAAACATATTGCGGTTGTGGGTGCTGGTCCTGCCGGTTTGGCTTATGCGACGGTGGCAGCGGAACGCGGCCATAAAGTCTCATTATTTGAAACATCATCGGAAATTGGTGGCCAGTTTAATCTGGCAAAGACTATCCCGGGAAAAGAGGAATTTTACGAAACAATCCGTTATTATAACCGGATGATCGAAGTCCATGGCATCGATCTTAGGTTAAATACCAAAGCCGACGTAGCGATGCTAAAGGCCGAGGGTTTTGACCAGATCATTCTTTCGACAGGTATTAAGCCCCGCACTCCGGATATCAAGGGTATCAACCACCCTAAGGTGGTTAGTTATATCGATGTGATAACCGGCCAAAAACAAGTCGGGAAAAAGGTCGCAATAATCGGTGCTGGCGGTATCGGCTTTGATGTTTGCGAATTGATTAGTCATGCCGGGCCGTCAGGCGCTGTTGACCGCGACGTGTTTGCGGCTGAATGGGGTGTGGATTTTGAAAGCCATCCGCGCGGCGGCGTTACCGGCGTGGAATCAAAGGTTGCAAAATCGGACCGCGAAATAACTCTCTTGCAGCGCAAGGAAAGCCGTGTCGGTGCTGGTCTGGGCAAAACAACCGGATGGGCGCACAGGATTGCCCTTGCTCGCCGCGATGTTGGCATGATGAACGGCGTCGAATATGTCAAAATCGACGATGACGGTCTGCACATATTGCAGAACGGCCAACCGCAATTGTTGAAGGTTGATACAATCATCATTTGCGCTGGACAGGACCCCCTGAGGGATATGTATGATGACCTGATATCTGAGGGCATACAGACGGAATTGGTCGGCGGTGCCTATGAAGCAATGGAACTGGATGCCAAGGCGGCTATTAATCAAGCAAGCTATATGGCGGCTGCGGTTTAAAGACCCGGAGTTGACACCCAGTCACTTGTCCCCGTTTAGCAGATATTTTTGCCAGAATAAGAGCGACGCCCAGAACTGGTAATCGGCATTTTCCTTTTTGCGGAACCCATGGCCTTCGTTCTTTGCAAGAAGATGCCAAGCGGGGCGATTATTGGCGCGCACGGCGGTGACAATCTGGTCGGCTTCACTCGCCGGAACGCGCGGGTCATTAGCCCCGGTAATGACCATCAGCGGAATGTTGATTTCATGTGCACGCCTAAGCGGGCTGATTTCTTCCAGCTTAGCCCGCTGTTCCGGAATCCGTTCGTCGCCATATTCCCGGCGGCGCAGGTCACGGCGATAAGACTGGGTGTTTTCCAGAAAGGTGACGAAATTGGATATGCCGACCACTTCCAGCCCCGCCTTTAGCTGATCGCCATAGCTGAGCATCGCGGCAAGCGTCACATATCCGCCATAGCTGCCCCCGGTTACGGCGATGCGCTGCTTATCGATTCGTTTGTCTCCGCGAAGGTGAGACAGAAATGCCCCAATATCCTTGACGCTGTCTTCCCGTCGGAACGGACCATTGTCGAGCGCGACAAACCGCTTGCCGAAACCGGTAGAGCCGCGAACATTGGGATAGAAAATCGCGATGCCCAGTTCGTTAATCAGATAATTGTTGCGCCCTAGAAAACCCGGTCTTGCCTGTCCTTCGGGGCCGCCGTGGATATTGATAATTAGCGGCCGCTTACCTTTGTGCTTTTCAGGGTCAGGGCTATAGAGAAAGCCTGACATTATCTCGCCGTCAAAGCTGGTGATCTCAACCAGTTCCGGAACCACATTCCGGGAGGCATCCAGACCGCCTGTTTCGCTTTTTGTCCAGCGTGTAATCGCCAAGCTCACCGGATCAAGGCTATAACTGTCGCCGCCCGTCTGGTTGGAGTTGAGAGTAAAACCCAGTTCCCCCCAAGGAGCGAATTTCAAGCCGTTAATAACCCCGGTCGGCAGCGAAGATACGATACGAACTTCGCCGCTGTGCATATCGTATATTTTTAGAACGGATTGACCGGCCTGATTGACTTCATAGGCAATCCACCGGCCATCCGTGCTGATGTCAAAGCTCGATATGTCCCAGATTTTCTCGTCAATGACTGGCTGGAAAACAGCGGTTTCCAGATTCACGGTGCCAAGGCGTTGGACATCGCTGCCGTCATCCGAAGCGGCCCAAAGCTTGCCATCTGTCGCAAATTGTAATCCGTTATAAGCCACCGGTTGGCGGCTATCGGTCAATTTGCGTGATGTTCCGTTGAGAATATCGATGAGGTAAAGCTGATTATCGGTCACCGAGACATAGTTGAACACCAGCAGTTGCTGGTCATCTGGCGAAAAGTCGATCGGGAACCATCCACCGCCGGTTGAAGCGACCAGCATGATTGCGCCATCGGGATTGGCGGGGTTCATCAGGTAAATATCGTTATAAAGCCCGGTGCGTTTGTTTGAGCTAAAAGCCAGCAGATCTCCTTTATGTGACCAGGGACCAAGATTATATCGGCTTTTGCCGTCGCTCAGCATTTTTGGGACACCGTCTTCCAGCTTGAAAATCTGGTTCACTTCGTTGCCGCCGGTATCTTTTTGAAAAAATAACGCAGAGCCATCCGGCGTAAAGCTGGCATGCTGCACAGGTTCATCGGCAAAGGTTAATTGATCGCGTGTGCCGAGCGGCTTTTCCACGCGGTGAAGTTGTATGGTATTTGCAAAGCGAGTGCGGATCAGCATCGCTCTGGTTTTGGGGTCCCAGTCAACAAATCCCGCGGTGCGGAACTCCATATAGGGCCGGGTCTTTTCAACCATGGCCATGGGAATATCCGGTATCTGGTCGGTAACCAGTGCAGCGGGTTCCTGAGCAAAGGCCTCTTCAACATCATCCGCTGCGCGTGCGGACGGTACAAAAAATGTAAGTGACGCAGCTACTAAAGCGGCGACATAGGTGGTGCGCATCCGGCGCGTCTCCCTGTTTGATTTCGCTCATGCTTATGGACGAACCGCATCAAAAGCAATTAGGGAAGGATGATGATCCCAGATAATCGCCCTTTCATATTGCTCGATGATGCTCGCGATAGCGGTGATGCCGCTCCGGCGCGGCTTTACCGTTATCCGGTCGAGACGGTCACAGCATTTGATCCGCATGAGCTTGATAAGGTGCTGGACCGCGTTGCTGCCGCTCAAGGGGCGGGTCTGCACGCTGCGGGCTATATGTCTTATGAAGCGGGGCTGATACTGGAGGAGCGGCTGGCGGGGCGTCTGCGCAGCGGCCGGGCCTGTCCGCTGGCATGGTTTGGATTGTTTGAAGATTATGACCTGCTTGATCCTGAAGCTGTGGCGATGCATTTACCCGATGCAAAGGGCGCGTGGCTGGGTAAGATACGGCCAGGCATTACACGGCAGGATTATGACAAGGCTTTTGCTAGTGTTCAGGATTATATTGTCGGTGGGGATATATATCAGGCCAACCTGACGTTCCGCGCTCACGCTGCTTATGCAGGGCATCCGTTGGCGCTTTATACAGCGATCCGAAGTCGAGCTAAGGCTGGCTATGGCGGGGTAGTATTTGATGGCCAAAACTGGGTTCTATCCTTTTCCCCCGAATTGTTTTTTGCGTTAAAAGAAAAGCGGGTCACGGCCAAACCCATGAAGGGAACCGCCGCCCGGCTTCCTGACAATATAGCCGATGCTTCAATGCAGGCCGAGTTGCAGAGCGATCCGAAACAGCGCGCTGAAAACCTGATGATTGTTGACTTGCTACGCAATGATCTGTCGCGGCTGGCTGAGCCGGGCAGCGTGAAGGTGCAGAAACTGTTTCAAGTGGAAAGCTATCCAACCATCCATCAGATGACATCTACAGTAACAGCAAAGCTCGCCGAAGATCATGGTGCAGTGGACCTGCTGCGTCAGATATATCCGTGCGGTTCCATAACAGGGGCGCCAAAAATTCGCGCTATGGAAATTATTGATGAACTGGAAAAAGACCAGCGCGGTATCTATTGCGGTTCGATTGGCCGGATAGATGCGGATGGTGATGCGGCGTTTAATGTCGCCATTCGCACGTTCTTTCTGGGAAAGGGTCAAGAAACACTTTCCATCGGCCTGGGCTCTGGCGTAGTGGCAGATTCTGTTGTGGATGATGAATGGCGGGAATGTCTCGCGAAGGGGAAATTTGCAGCCGTGAATGAAGGCGCGGATTACAGGATCATGGACTTAATGGAGACGATGGCGTTCATTCCCGAAAGTGGGATCGTCCGCCTAGAGGCCCATCTGGAGCGCATGAAGGCGAGCGCCGCCGCGCTGGAGTTCGAGTTTGACCGACATGCTGCGCGCAACGCCATACAGGCCATTACCTTTCACCAGGACCAGCCCGCTAAGGTACGGCTGATGCTGGCCCGGTCTGGCGCGATAGCGATTGAATTGCAGCCGATGCCGGAGCCGCTTGTCGAGCCTGTACCGGTCAAGTTAACGCCGATGCTGGCCAACTCACATGATTACAGATTGCGCCATAAAACCAGCGACCGCAGCATATATGATGCGCCTGCTATCCATGAAGGCGCGCACCCGATATTCCACGATCCCGAAGGCTATTTGACCGAGGGGGCGATCTGGAACATATTTGTGGAGCGCGGCGAAAAGCTTTTGACGCCACCATTAGCACGGGGCGTCTTACCCGGCATATTGCGCGCAGAATTACTCGCCAGCGGCAAAGCGGTTGAGTGCGATTTACGGGCTGGAGATTTAAATAACGGACTTTATGTTGGAAACAGTTTACGGGGTTTGATGAAGGCCCGGCTCGTCTGAGCATATTTTTTTACGGAGAACATTATGACTGACCATTTGGAAACCACCCATCTGGAAACAATGGCGGTTCACGCCGGGACCGAGCCTGATCCGACAACCAACGCGCGGATTACCCCGATTTACCAGACCTCGTCCTATGTGTTTAATGATGTCGATCATGCGGCTGATCTGTTCAACCTTGATGCCGTGGGCAATATTTATACCCGTATCACAAACCCGACCAATGCCGCGCTTGAAGGCAAGATTGCGGCTATGGAGGGCGGTGTAGCTGCCCTTGCTGTGGCATCGGGCCATGCGGCGCAGGTGCTGGTCTTCCATGTATTGATGGACCCCGGCGCGCATATCGTTGCTGCCAAAAAGCTTTATGGCGGATCGCTTAACCAGCTTGCCTATGCGCTCAAAAAAATGGCGTGGAATGTAACTTTTGTCGATGCGGATAATCTTGATGAGGTGAAGGCCGCGATTACCGATGAGACTCGCTGTGTCTTCATTGAAAGCCTCGCCAACCCAGGCGGTGTGGTGCAGGATATTGCGGGTATTGCCGATATTGCCCATACGGCGGGCATTCCGCTGATCGTTGACAATACGATGGCGTCGCCCATGCTGTGCCGCCCGTTTGAACATGGTGCTGATATTATTGTTCACAGCGGAACAAAATTCCTTGGCGGTCACGGCAACAGCATTGGCGGACTTATCGTGGACAGCGGCAATTTCGACTGGACGAAGAGCGAGAAATTCTCGCATCTGAATCAGCCAAATCCGTCCTACCACGGGAAAGTTTTTACCGAAGCCTTTGGCAATCTAGCCTTCATTCTGGCGGCGCGTGCCTTGGCTTTGCGCGACCTTGGACCGGCGCTGTCGCCGTTTAACGCATTCCAGATTTTGACAGGAATGGAAACTTTGGCGCTGCGCATGGAGCGAATCTGCGCCAATGGACTGGCACTTGCGGAATGGCTGAAGGCCCGCGATGAAGTGAGCTGGGTTTCCTATGCCGGTTTGCCCGATAGCCCCTATCACAGCCTTGCCCAAAAATATCTGGGTGGTCACGGGGGCGGTGTATTTACCTTTGGCCTCAAAGGTGGATATGATGCAGGTGTAAAGCTGGTGTCAGCGGTTAAAATGTTCAGCCATCTGGCGAATATTGGTGATACGCGTTCGCTGATCATCCACCCGTCATCGACCACTCACCGTCAATTGGGTGCAGAGGAACAGATCGCGGCAGGAGCCGGGCCCGATGTTGTTCGTGTGTCTGTCGGTATTGAGCATATTGATGACATTATCGCTGACATGGAACAGGCACTATTGTCGCTATAATTTTTGTATATGGAGCGCCCTCTTAAAGAGGGCGCATGAATGGGCACAGCCCTGAACAAAGCGGAAGAAGAATATGACATCAGGTGATGGTGAATATGTTTATGATGAAGAAACTGGCGAGTGGCTCAGCCCCGAAGATGCGGCGGCCAAAAGCGCAGGGCCAGAAGTTTTTGATGCAGTGGGCAACCAGCTTGCCGACGGCGATGCCGTGACGCTGATCAAAGACCTGAAAGTGAAAGGCGCCGGACAAACTTTGAAGCGGGGCACATTGATCAAATCTATCCGGCTAACCGGGGACGATCAGGAGATTGATTGCAAGCATGAGGGGATAAAAGGTCTCGTCCTGCGCGCGGAATTTGTGAAAAAACGCAGCTAATCAAAACCTCTGTTGCACTGCTATGACAACGGCATTATGCGCGGGCTGTTCTTTCCTTGAAACAGGTTTTTTCCATGTCCCTAATTTCCAAAGCTTTAGACCGAATCCAACCTTCTGCTACACTGGCTATGACCGGCCGGGTGAACGAGCTGAAAGCACAGGGTATCGATATTATCGGTCTGTCAGCGGGGGAACCGGATTTTGACACGCCGGATTTCGTCAAGGAAGCTGCGATCAAGGCGATCCGCGACGGGGAAACAAATTATACCACGGTTGATGGCACGGCTGAGCTAAAGGCTGCGATTGCTGCAAAGTTTCTGCGGGACAATGAGCTGACCTATGTGCCGTCACAGATTTCGGTGAACAGCGGAGGCAAGCACACTTTGTTCAACGCTTTGGTAGCAACGCTTGATGCGGGCGACGAGGTTATCATTCCTGCGCCTTATTGGGTCAGCTATCCCGACATGGTCAATTTTGCAGGTGGCACGCCGGTCATCATTCAGGCAGGCGCGGACCAGAATTACAAGATTACACCGGAACAGCTGACGGCGGCTATCACACCAAAGACAAAATGGCTGATCCTTAACTCACCATCCAACCCGACCGGCGCGGCTTATAGCCGTGAAGAGCTGAAAGCATTGGGTGATGCATTGCTGCCGCATCAGCAGGTCATGATTATGACCGACGATATGTATGAACATATATGGTATGCGGGCACCCCGTTCACGACCATTGCCCAGGTTTGTCCCGATCTTTTCGATCGGACATTGACCGTCAACGGTTGTTCAAAAGCCTATGCAATGACGGGATGGCGGATTGGTTATGCAGGAGGTCCGGACTGGCTGATCGGTGCAATGCGCAAGCTGCAATCGCAATCGACTTCAAACCCCAGCTCGATTTCACAAGCTGCGGCAGTCGCTGCGCTTAACGGACCGCAGGATTTCCTGATCGAACGCAATGCAGCTTTCTTGGCGCGGCGTGATCTGGTTGTTTCGATGCTGAACGATACGCCGGGCCTGAATTGCCCGACTCCGGAAGGTGCCTTTTACGTTTATCCGGATGCCAGCGAGCTGATGGGCACCAGAACGCCAAAGGGTGCAACGATCAACAGCGATGAAGACCTGATAAATTATTTTCTCGACGAAGCGCGAGTCGCCGCCGTGCATGGGGCAGCCTTTGGCCTGTCGCCGGCATTTCGCGTAAGCTACGCGACTTCGGAAGAGATTTTACGGGAAGCTTGCACACGCATTCAACAGGCTTGTGCGGCGCTGAACTAAGGGATTTTTTACGCCGTTACGTTAGCAGCGGCTATCAAGGCTTTACTCGCTGAAACTGAATGTTGTCTTGTGACATCGTTCACAGCGAGGAAAGCAACATTATATTATAAGGCAAGACATTCAGGGCGCTCTGGTTACCGGCATTTTCCGGAGATCAGATAGTCACAAGGACAATATTATGCCGAGTTTTTTGAAATCAGATCTGACATACAGCCTGAGCGGCGGATTCATTCTTGGCGCGCTTGCTCTGTTTTTCATGCAGCCCGTTGAGGAGCAGCAGGGATATAACCAGTATCAGGCTTCGACTGTCAGCAACACGCAGCAGATTATAAGCTAGTTTCGATGGGAAAAGGCAGCGTTTGATATGAATGGTGCCTTTCCCAAACTAGCCGTTGCTGCCATCAGTCTGGCCGCTGCCGGTGCGCTGTGGATCGGCATTAACGCTTCCTCTCCCGATAACCGGGAAAGCCTCAATCCATTTACGAATGAAGCGCATGCCGCGGAAAAAGCAGTTATCATTCCAACTCCAGAAATTGATGCTGCTGAAAAAGGGGCACGTGCGACCGCTATATTTGCCGGTGGCTGTTTCTGGGGCGTGGAAGGTGTGTTTGCTCATACCAAGGGCGTCATCAGTGCAGTGTCCGGCTATCATGGCGGGAGCGAACGCTCCGCATCCTATAAACTCGTCAGTGCGGGAATGACCAGCCATGCCGAGGCCGTGCGGGTGGTCTATGATCCCGATGTGGTTAGCTATGGCCAGTTGATGCAGATCTATTTCTCGGTTGTGGCTGATCCCACTATGCTCAATGCCCAGGGACCGGATCGCGGCAAGCATTATCGTAGTGCGCTGGTCCCGATGAACGATGCACAGGCCAAGGCGGCGCGGGCCTATGTGGCGCAGTTAGGGCAGGGCAAATACTGGAAGCGGCCCATTGTGACGAAGGTCGAGCCGTATAAAGCCTTTTATCCTGCCGAATCCTATCATCAGGACTTCATGCACAAGAACCCGCGCAATGCTTATATTGTGCGCTGGGACAAGCCGAAAATTGCTAATCTAAGGCAGCATTTTCCCGGTCTGTATCGTGCCAGGCCGGTAAGCTAGTCAGGCTCAAACCCCTCCCGTTATGGGAGGGGATAAGAATATTATTTAGGGCAAAGCACCATAAGCATTTGCCGGCCTTCCAGCTTCGGATAGGCTTCGACCTTGGCGGTTTCTTTCATGTCTTCCTGCACCCGCTGCAACAATTGCATACCGAGTTGCTGGTGCGACATTTCGCGGCCACGGAAACGCAGCGTCACTTTGACCTTGTCGCCATTTTCGATGAACTTGGTGACGTTCTTCATCTTCACGACATAGTCATGGCTGTCGATGTTGGGACGCATCTTGATTTCTTTAACGTCCTGCACCTTTTGCGTTTTACGCGCAGCATTAGCCTTTTTCTGGGCTTCATACTTGAATTTGCCGACATCCAGAAACTTCGCAACTGGCGGGGAAGCGTTGGGAGAGACCTCTACAAGGTCGAGGCCAACATCCTTGGCCCGTTCAATCGCTTCGTCTGTGTTCATTACGCCAAGGTTTTCGCCCTTGTCGTCGATGACCCGTACAGTATTGGAAATGATCAGATCGTTGAAACGCGGACCGCCTTTGACGGGTGGCGTTGGACGGCGTGGTGGTGCAGCTATGTTATATACTCCTGATTGATATCATGCAGCGGCCAATAGCGATAAATCGCATCGGTCGCAAATTGTTCTGTATATTTAATTGCTAACGGCCCACATATCAATGTTACAATTGTAATACACGATCCGGCTCAAGCCGCCCGTCTTTTCAGATCGGGCGCAAGGGCTTCTTCTTTCAGCATGGCGACCGCTTCATCCACGGTGAGGAACATCTGTTCCTTCTGCCCCAGTTTCCGCAGCGCAACCTTGCCTTCTTCGGCCTCGCGCATACCGACGACCAATATGTTCGGCACCTTGGCCAGCGAATGTTCGCGCACCTTGTAGTTGATTTTCTCGTTCCGCAGATCGGCTTCCACGCGGATTCCGGCGGCTCTCAGCTTTGCGGTGAGGTCGGCCGCATAATCATTGGCGTCCGTTACAATCGTTGCCACAACCGCCTGTGTCGGGGCCAGCCAGACCGGCATACGACCGGCATGATGCTCGATCATGATGCCCAGAAAACGCTCGAACGTGCCCAATATCGCGCGGTGCAGCATGACGGGGCGGTGGCGCGCGCCATCTTCACCGATATAGCTGGCATCCAGCCGTTCGGGCAGGACATAATCAAGCTGTATCGTGCCGCATTGCCACGTCCGGCCAATCGCGTCGGTCAGGTGGAACTCCAGCTTGGGCGAATAGAAAGCGCCTTCACCGGGCAATTCTTCCCATTGATATTCCTCGCCGGCCCGGCCCGCTTCATGCACAGCATCGCGCAGATTCTGTTCCGCCTTGTCCCACATTTCATCGCTGCCAAAGCGTTTTTCGGGGCGCAGCGCGAGCTTGATCGCATAGCTTTCAAAGCCCAGATCCTTGTAAATCCCGTCGAGCAGATCACAGAAATGCCGGACTTCATCAACAATCTGGTCTTCGCGGCAGAAAATATGCGCGTCATCCTGCGTAAATTGCCGCACACGCAGCAGGCCATGTAAAGCGCCGTGCGGTTCGTTGCGGTGACAGCAGCCAAATTCCGCCATCCGCATCGGCAGGTCGCGATAGCTTTTAATCCCCTGACGGAAAATCAGAACGTGCGCCGGGCAGTTCATCGGTTTCAGCGCCATCATGTCGGCATCGCCTGATATAACCGGCGCATCATCGTCAACGCTAGGCACTTCGTCGGGCACAACGAACATATTTTCGCGATATTTGCCCCAGTGTCCGGATGCTTCCCATTGGCGGGCATCCATGATTTGCGGGGTTTTCACCTCTTTATAATCCGCAGCGTCCAGCTTGCGGCGCATATAGGCTTCCAGTTCGCGCCACATCACATAGCCCTGGCTGTGCCAGAATACCGAGCCTTGCGCTTCGGGCTGGAAGTGGAACAGGTCCATTTCCTGACCCAGCTTGCGGTGATCGCGCTTGGCCGCTTCTTCCAGCCGGACGAGATGGGCGCTGAGCTGTTTCTTGTTGAGCCAGCCCGTGCCGTAAATACGCGATAGCTGAGGATTGCGCTGATCCCCGCGCCAGTAAGCACCCGACACGCGCGTCAGTTGAAATGCCTGTGGGTCCAGCTTGCCGGTGGAGGCCAGATGCGGGCCGCGGCACATATCCATCCAGTCATCACCGGACCAGTAAACGGAGATTTCTTCGCCTTCGGGAAGCTCGGCAGCCCATTCGGCCTTGAACGTCTCTCCGTCTTTTTCCCACCGTGCGATCAGGTCGTTACGGTCCCACACTTCGCGGCGCAGCGGTTTGTCCGCCTTGATGATCCGCCGCATTTCTTCCTCGATCGCGGGCAGGTCGTCGTCGGTAAAAGGATCACCGGCAGGCGCGAAGTCATAATAGAATCCGTCATCGGTGGACGGGCCAAAGGTAATCTGCGTGCCGGGATAGAGGTTTTGCACTGCTTCTGCCAAAACATGGGCAAAGTCGTGTCGTGCGAGTTCCAGCGCTTCCGCTTCGTCACGGGCGGTGATGAGCGCCAACTCGGTATCGACCTCCAACGGACGCATGATGTCGCGGACTTCGCCGTCAATGCGAGCGGCCAAAGCGGCCTTGGCAAGACCGGGGCCGATGTCGGCGGCTATTTGTGCCGGTGTCGTACCCGATGCCACTTCGCGCGCGCTGCCGTCGGGAAGGGTGATTTTTATCATCTTGGTCATCGGTACATGTATCTCTTAATTTTTCAAAGTTCACAAAGTTCACACCAAGGAACCGCGCAAATCCGCGATTCTGGTCTTTGGTTGCCTTATGCCGTGGACAGCCCAAGTCAGCCGCCGCTTTCATAGCGGGATGG
>JADMKQ010000239.1 GCA_015478735.1 Sphingorhabdus sp.
ACGACCGGTTTCGGCTGCTCGGTAACAACCGATGCCGGAGCGGCGGGTTCGGGTGCAGGTTCCGGCGTCGGCGTCGGCGTTGGTGCTGGCGCGGCTTCCGGTTCAGGCGCAGGAGGCGCTGTAACAGGAGGCGCTGTAACGGGAGGAGCTGCAACAGGAGGAGGGGCTACAGGTTCCGGAACAACCGGCGCGGCGGAAGTCTCCGCTCTCTCCAGCAACCCGTCATCGGCGTTAAAACGGCTCGTCTCCCCATCACGGCCAGTAGCGGCCCATGCCCAGAATGCCGTGGCCACACCAATGACCAAAGCAATCAGGAAGAATAGCCAATTCTCGGAAATCAGCGCCATCATTACATTAAACCCCTATATTCATCACTTCCAGAGCCGGTTGAAGCCGCGATATGCGCGTTGCCACCCGTGCCATTTAAACGCTTCTAATCAGATACGATCCTGGCTTCGGCCCCAGATGAGCCAGCCAATACCGAGGCCAATTGCAAAAGTCACAAGCATGAGCAACAGATATTCGATCAATAGTGGCATGGTTCATTCCCCCTGTTGCGAATTCGCATCATTTGATTGTTTTTTACCCGCGACCGATAATTTGAACTCGATCCGGCGGTTTTTCGCTGCAACGTCCGGTCCGCTGCCCTTCGCAAGTGGCTGCAATGCGCCATAGCCGATTGCGGTGATATGGTCTGCAGGGATGCCGCGTTCCATCAGTCCAGTCCGCACCCGGTCGGCGCGTTCCTGTGACAGGATGCGGTTGACCTCGGCATTGCCGGCATTGTCGGTATGACCACCAACCTCAACCGCCAGCCCTGAACAGGGTTTGAGCGCGGCGGCGAGTTCGTCGAGTATCCTGTTCGATTCCGGCGAAAGATAAGCGCTGCCGGAACGGAAGCTGAGCTTTTTGCTTTCAACCACCGTGTCCACGCCGGTCTGGCAGTCTTTCAGCGCAGCCTCTATCGCCGGATCGACGGCTGGACCAGCATCGCTTGACTGATCCGTATCTGCGCCTGCTTCTGCTGCATTAAGCGCATTGCCGGCCCACTGGGCACTCGATATGCCCGGAATGTCGGACACGGCGCTCAGGGCTTTTAACTTTATGTCATTGGGAACATCGCCGTTCAGCAGCGCTTTGCGGGACAGCGGATCACGCGCAAGAGACACTTTCACGCCGTCCATGCCCTGCGCCGTCATTTCGGTTTGCGCCGTTTTCTCAAGGCCGGAAATAAAGCCCTCACCAGTGGCATAATGCCCGGCCAGTGCCAAAACCATACTCACGGCCGCCCCGGTTAATATCTTGCCGCCAACTTCCATTGCGGAACCCCTTGCTCAATATATATTTTTATCCATCCTCTAAAATGGAGGATAAAGGAAGACGAGTCCAGCTAGGCTATCACGGACCCGCGTGGAATATCCGATGAAACGGGCTGTATTTGTCCCCATATGAGACAATGTCTAAACGCAAATGGTTAACATATCGGGGCTTATCTCTTTGGCCGGTGCGCTTTAGGGATCGCGCGAATCAGGAATGGCAATCAGGAGTGGCTTTGACCGGGCCCAGTGATTAGACCGGATTACGGAAATATTAGCGCGTCAGGATTGATGGAATGAAAGCGGTTATAGCAGGCGGCGGAATTGGCGGATTAAACGCTGCGCTATGTTTTCACGCCTTTGGCTGGGATGTCGAGATTTGCGAGCAGGCCGCCGAAATTGGCGAAATTGGCGCAGGGTTACAGATTAGCCCGAACGGGATGAAGGTGCTGCGCGCGCTGGACATAGACAAGCAGGTTGAGGCAGCAGGATTCCGGCCGCGCGCGATCCAGCTTCGCATGGGTAAAATGGAAAGCGGGCAAGGCCGGGGGCGGTTGTTACGAAAACCCCCGTCCAGCCAGCCGATTTTCACTGTCTCGACCACGGATTATGAAGAGAAATTTGGCGCGCCTTATCTGCATATCCACCGGGCCGATCTGGTCGCGATATTGAAAGCGGCTCTGGAAGAGCGGACGTCTGTTTCCATCAGGACGGGTGTTTCCATCAGGACCGGCGCGACTGTCACCGGTTACGGCCAGAATGAAGATGGCGCATGGGCATTGCTGGCGGACGGGACGCGGGTCGCCGGGGATATTGTGGTTGGCGCTGATGGTATCCGCTCGGCCATGCGGGCGCAGATGGTTGGCGCGCAGGAGCCCGTTTTCACTGGCAATACGGCGTGGCGCGCTGTCGTGCCGGTGGAAAAACTGGGCCGCAATGCGCCGTTGCCGGTTTCCACCATCTGGCTTGGCGAGGGAAAACATGCCGTCACCTATTTGCTGCGCGGGGGTAAGCTGGCTAATTTTGTCGGCGTGGTCGAGCGCGATGACTGGCATAATGAAAGCTGGACCGAAGAGGGCAGCCGCGATGACGCACTGGCTGATTTTGCCGGCTGGCATCCGACCATCACGACCTTGCTGGAACAGGCCGACGCCCATTATCGCTGGGCCTTGTTTGACCGTCCTCCGCTGGGCAAATGGGTGGATGGCCGGGCGGTATTACTGGGCGATGCCTGCCACCCGATGTTGCCCTTCATGGCTCAGGGCGCGGTGCAGGCGATTGAAGACGGCTATGTGCTTGCGCGCTATCTGGCGGAAAAGGACGATTACCCCGCCGCTCTGTCTGCCTATTTCACAGCCCGGGTTGAGCGCACCGCAAGAGTGCAAGCCGCAGCACGGACGAATATGGGCCTGTTCCATCAGCGCAGCGGTGCGGGAAAGCTGGCGACTTATGGCCCGATGTGGCTCGCGGACAAGATCAAGCCCGATCTGGCGAACCAGAGGCTGGCCTGGCTATACGGCCATGATGTGACGGCGGGCATTTAGGGGGAAAGCTATCGTTAGTGGTGGGCCGGTCGAACTACGTTTCCATATCAGGTACAGTGTCAAATCGTACCATCATTCCAGCCTGAGCGGGAATAACGGGTGTATATTAAAAACCGCTGTCCTACAGTGTAGCACTCATGATACGCACAGCCCGGCTCTTTCTCACTATGAATAATCTCCCGCAGATCAAATGTTGGAAAATCCTGCGCAAAAAACAGGAATCGGCGGAAAAGCGCGGTTCCTTGGTGTGAACTTTGTGAACTTTGAACGTCGGATGACCCGAAAATAGCACCCCGCTTTCGCGCAATGAAGACGCCCAAACAAGTTCAGGTTGACGCGGGGCTGACCCCCTTGCGGCCCATTCACCCCTCCGCTTCGCGAGCAACCTCTCTCCATCCGATGTCGCGGCGGCAAAAGCCGGTTTCGAAGTCGATCTTGTCCACGGCAGCATAGGCTTTGCCCTGTGCCTCTGTGGTGTTGCTGCCCAAGGCAGTGACGTTCAGCACGCGGCCACCATTGGCGATTAACGCGCCGTCATCTTCCGCCGTGCCAGCGTGGAAAATTTTGACGCCTTCGCTCTCTGCTCCGGAAAGGTTGCGGATTTTTCCGCCTTTTTCGGGTGTGGCCGGATAGCCTTTTGCTGCCATCACGACGGTCAGGGCAGATTGCTGGTCAAATTCCGGCGCGCTGATCTGGTCAAGCTCACCCTTGGCAGTGGCCAGCATGATCGCGGCGAGGTCGGATTGTAGCCGCATCATCAGCACCTGACATTCCGGATCGCCGAAACGGGCATTATATTCAATCAGTTGCGGCCCGGTGTCGGTCAACATCAACCCGGCGAACAGAACGCCGCTATAGGGCGTGCCCTCGGCGGCCAGCGTATCAACGGTCGGCTGGATAATCTGGTCCATGACTTGCTTTTGCAGGGCGGGGGTCAGGACGGGCGCGGGGCTGTAAGCGCCCATGCCGCCGGTATTCGGCCCGGTATCGCCTTCACCGACGCGCTTGTGATCCTGTGCGCTGCCAAAGGGGAGGACATTTTTGCCATCGGTAATCGCGAAAAAGCTGGCTTCCTCGCCGGTCAGAAACTCTTCGATCACCACTTCGGCTCCGGCATCGCCAAAACCGCCATCGAACATCATGGCAATGGCGTCTTCCGCCTGTTCGCGGGTTTCGGCAATGATGACACCTTTGCCAGCGGCCAACCCGTCGGCCTTTATGACCACGGGAATCGAAAACTTGTCGAGCGCGGCCAGCGCTTCTGCCTGATTGGTGGTGCGGACATAGCCAGCGGTCGGTATATCGGCGCGGGCGCACAGGTCCTTGGTAAAGCCCTTTGATCCTTCCAACTGGGCAGGGGCTTTATCCGGCCCAAAGACAAATATCTCCGCCATACGCAGACTTTCGGCCAAACCGTCGACCAGCGGCGCTTCTGGTCCCACAACCACCATATCAATGTCATTGCGGGCGCAGAACAGGATCACCGATCCGTGATCCGACACATCCAGATTCACGCATATTGCATGTTCGGCAATACCGGGATTGCCCGGACTGGCGTAAAATTTCTCTACCGACGGGGATTGCGCCAGCTTCCATGCCAAGGCATGTTCACGGCCACCGGACCCGAGCAACAGGATATTCATGGACGATTCACTCTCTACAAACGGAAATAATATGGGTGGGCTGTTAGCGGAGAGTGGCGCTGGCGACAATGCCGCTCCTTTATCTGTGTCGGAAATTTCCGGTTCTTTGAAACGCGTGGTGGAGGACCGCTTCGGCTTTGTGCGGATCAGGGGAGAGATTTCCGGTTATAAACGCGCGGCTTCCGGCCATGTCTATCTGGCGCTGAAAGATGACAAGGCGGTGCTGGACGGAGTGATGTGGAAGGGTAATGCCGGGCGGCTGCCGTTCCAGCCGGAGGACGGGATTGAAGTTGTCGTCTCTGGCAAGCTCACCACCTATCCGGGCCGTTCCAAATATCAGGTCGTTATCGAGAAGATGGAACTGGCGGGCGAAGGTGCGCTGATGCAGCTTTTTGAAAAGCTGAAAGCGAAGTTGCAGGGCGAGGGTCTGTTTGACCAGAGCCGCAAACGCCGTCTGCCGTTCCTGCCGAAAACCATTGGCGTAGTGACATCACCGACTGGCTCGGTGATCCGCGATATTTTGCACCGGCTGGCCGATCGTTGTCCGACGCATGTGATTGTCTGGCCCGTCATGGTGCAAGGTGAAGGCGCGGCCAAACAGATTGCCGGAGCGATCCACGGTTTTTCCAATATGCAGACTGGAAGCGATGGTGGCGAAGGTAGTGGAGCACTGGTGCGGCCTGACCTGATTATCGTCGCGCGCGGCGGCGGCTCTATCGAGGATCTATGGAGCTTTAACGAAGAAATAGTCGTGCGGGCGGTCGCGGACTGTTCGATTCCTGTCATCTCGGCGGTCGGCCATGAAACCGATACGACCTTATGCGACTTTGCCGCCGATCTGCGCGCACCTACCCCGACGGCGGCAGCGGAAATGGCAGTGCCGGTTCGCGCCGAGTGGCTGGCAACGTTAAACGAGGCAAAGGTGCGGATGGCGCGTTCGGTCCAGCGCGGCTTTTCAACGGCGCAGGAACGGCTGGAGGCCCAGCGACGCCTGATGCCAGCATTGACCGACTTGCTTCGCCCGCATCAGCAGCGGGTGGATGAACTGGCCGACGGAATGAAACACGCGATGCGGCATAATATCGTCCAGTCGCGCAGCCGTCTTTCGGAATCAGGGGGGGCGTTAAGACCGGCGATGCTGCGGCAGCGGCTGGACACGGCGAAAAGCCGGTTGGAGCGATGTGCATTGCCGGTGCAGCTTATCGAGCGTCCATTAAATGATGCGCGGCACAGGCTCGACAATCTCTGGCGGCTGGCGCAGCAAGTTTCTCCCGACGGTCCGCTCAAACGCGGCTATGCACGAGTGTCGGCGCTGGATAAAAGCGTCATCGGCAGCCGCGCGGCGGCGATCAGGGCTGGCGCGGTGAACCTGCACTTTCATGATGGCACCGTGGCGGCGCAAATTGGTGACGAGACGGAAGCCAAGCCGGAGCCACCTGCTCCCAAAACAAAGCCAGCCAGCACCGGGAAACCGGCTGATGACAGGCAGCAGGATTTGTTTTAATCGCAATTCTTGTTATAAATGCTGCAAATGCCTATCTGTAAACCATAGGTAAATATGACGGAAAGTAAGGGTTTTTCATGTTAATGTCCAATCGCAACAAGGTGGCAAAGCTGCATTATCTGCCCAACGGGTTCCGGATGCTCTCATCCGGCGACCATGTTTTATGCGCCGTGTCCGGTGAGCAGATTGCCCTGGAAGACCTGCGCTATTGGAGCGTGGAGAAGCAGGAACCTTATGCGACGGCCGATATTTCGGCCAAGGCGCATCTGGCTGGCGGTGACTAAGGCCGGCCGGAAATAAAAGTGAGAGGGGAGTAAAATGACGCTTAAACAAAGCCTGACATTCGGTTCCTTGACCTTGGTGGCCCTTGCCGGGCTGTCCTTACCCACGGCCTTTGCTTCATCGACCTCTGCGGATAATGCAGAAGCAGACGCATCGGAAGCGGCTGCTGTGGAGCAATCCGCTTTCCGCAAAGCATTGAAATTCGGCTTTTCGGGGCAGGAGATTCAGGGCGGCGTGATGCTGGGCGATGCTCCGGCAGGAACGCGTAGCCTGACTCTGGACGGTGAACCCGTGCTGGTGGCGGAGGATGGCAAGTTCATCATCGCCTTCAACCGCGACGCTGGCCAGTCCGCGCAGATGGTCGCCACGCTGGAAAATGGCGAGACTGTCCGCAAATATTTCAACATCGCCCCGCGCAGCTGGAAGATTGAGCATGTCAATGTCGCACGGCGAAGCGGCGGGCCAAGCGCGGCTTTCATGGCATTGCGGATGCCGGAACTGGAACAGATTAACGCTGCGCGCCAGGTCCAAAGCGGCAGCCAGGGATGGCGCCAGACCTTTATCTGGCCAGCGAAAGGCCGCATCTCCGGCATGTTTGGCTCACAGCGCATCTACCAGGGCGAACCGGGCAGCTATCACAGCGGCGTTGACATTGCGGGCGCAACCGGAACCGATTTTGTCGCACCGGCCGACGGTGTCGTGACACTGGCCGCGGAGAAGCCTTTCTCGCTTGAGGGCAATTTGCTGATGATCGACCACGGGATGGGCCTAAACAGCGCATTCCTCCACGCGTCCGAGATATTGGTCGAGGTCGGCCAGGAAGTGAAGCGCGGGCAAACCATCGGCCGCATCGGCGCAACAGGCCGCGCCACCGGCCCGCACCTGCACTGGTCCATGAAATGGAACGACGCGAGGATCGACCCGATATTGCTGACCGGACCGATGGGGTGAGTCTCGGGCGTAACGCCGCCCTTCTTGCCTAATTAACGATACGGATCACTTTGAACGAGCGGCCGCCGTTCAGCTTCGCCAGAAAGCTTCCCAGCGCGCCGCGTTTTATCACAACAGTATCGCCTTCTTTTGGCGGAGTTTTTGAAGGTCTAGCCTCGGTTTGTTGCCAGAGCGCACCATCTTCCAGCTTGAAAAACCATTTGCCGTTGCGCGATTTGCTGACCGATGTGATGGTCGCCTCGATCTCGTCAACATTATCCCCTTTTTCGGAATTGCCGTCGAACAGCTTGATTCGGGGCAGGGTCAGACCGAACACACTGCGCCGTGCTTCGCGCACCTGTTCACGGTCGGCGATAATCACTTCGTTGCTGGCCTGCGCGGTTTCAAGCGCGGTAACTCTTGCATCGTAACAGGCCAGTCGCTGATCTGCATCCGCGATGGATTTGCAGGCGACCAGATCGGTGTAAATCGCAGGCGGAGCCACGGCTTCACTATCCTTTTCCTCCGCCAGTGCCGGAGCGCCTATAAACAACGCAGGCGCGCAGAATATATAGGAAGCCAGCTTGAAGTTGCGTGTGGTCATGTGCGTGTCCTTCGACGTTAAAATGCAATATTCGGGGGGTAAGCCCGCCCGTTTTGCCTGATCGGAAAGACCTAGCATATCCATTTCTCCGCACAAGGCCGCCGTGCAAGTCATACTTGCCAGAGCAGGATACAGGACGTGTTTCAGCCGCTTTTCTCCCTGAATGGCGGGATTTTACACTGTTGCATAATAGTTACAATCGCTACAAAACTGTGTCAGAAACATGAACAGTTGCTTTACACGATGGCACCAGTCCTGCATCTGCAAGCCATTCCTATGGAAGATATCGCGTCTCTAAAGCGTGAATGATTCCATCGGGCAAATACAGAAGCAGGCCATTGGGGGTCCTGCTCCTCCAGAATAAGGGACTGGAATATCATGAAAAAAATTACGAAGCTGATGAGCGGTACAGCACCAGTGGTGCTCGGCCTCGCGATGGTTTCTGCACCTGCCTTTGCACAGGATCAGGATGCACAGGAAGCTGCCGCTGCTGATAGCCAAATCATCGTTGTTACGGGTTCGCGTATTACCAACCCTAACCTTGAGCAATCTTCACCTGTTAATGTTGTTGGCACGGACGAAATCGATCTGCGTCAGGCAACCAACGCTGAAGAATTGATCGGTGACCTTCCTGGTATTGCTCCAGGCATCAACTCTGCTGTGAACAATGGCAGTGCCGGTTTTTCTTCGCTGAATATGCGTAACCTTGGTTCAGTCCGTAACCTCGTTCTGTTGGACGGAACCCGTCTGGTTCCATCCAGCCTTTCCAGTGTGACCGACCTTAACATCATTCCGGTTGCTCTGGTTGAGCGCGTGGACATTGTAACCGGCGGTGCCAGCTCTGTTTATGGTGCTGATGCTATTGCAGGTGTTGCCAACTTCATCACAAAGCGCGACTTTGCCGGTGTCGATATGTCTGCGTCTTTCGGTCTTACCGAAGAAGGTGACGGACAGCGTTTCCGCACAGACGTGACCGTTGGTGCGAATTTTGATGATGGACGCGGTAACGCCGTTCTGAGCATCGGTTACCAGAATGTTGAT
>JADMKQ010000240.1 GCA_015478735.1 Sphingorhabdus sp.
TTGTGAACTTTGAAATCAGCGAAGCCAGAAATCAGGCAATCCTATGATCACATTATCTCCCGAAAAACTGCGCCTTGCGTTCATGGGCACACCCGATTTTGCGGTTCCGGCCCTGCGCGCGCTTCACGCAGCGGGTCATGACATTGTCGCCGTCTATTCACAGCCACCACGCCGCGCCGGTCGCGGAAAGAAACTGACCCCCTCACCCGTTCAGCAGGTTGCGGAGGAACTGGACCTGACCGTCCGGGTGCCAACGTCCTTGAAGGATGAAGAGACACAGGCAGAGTTTGCCGCTCTAAATCTGGATGCAGCCATTGTTGCGGCTTACGGCCTCATCCTTCCGCAAGCGATACTCGATGCGCCGCGCATGGGCTGCATCAATATTCACGGCTCGCTATTGCCACGCTGGCGCGGTGCGGCTCCTGTTCAGCGAGCCATATTGGCGGGCGATGAACAGACCGGCATTACGATCATGCAGATGGAAAGCGGGCTGGATACCGGGCCGATGTTGTTCAAATCAACCACCGAGGTCGGCACGAAGACCGCTGGCGAACTGACCGACGAGCTGGCTCAAACCGGCGCGGAAATGATGGTGCAATATCTTGCCATTCCGCGTGACCATCCTCCCCAAATCCAGGATGATGCAATGGCTACCTATGCCAAGAAAATTACCAAGGAAGAGGCACGGATCGACTTTGCCCAACCTGCAGAGGCGGTGGTGCGGCAGATACGGGCGTTTAATCCGGTGCCCGGCGCTTTTTTTGAATATGACGGCGAACGCTACAGAATACACAGCGCCATAATCCACGGCGCCCCGCCCCATCCCAGGGACAGCGAAGACATCTCCCCGGATGTGGAGCCAGGCACCGTGATAAATGACAAGCTGAGCATAATATGCGGCACGGGCGCGATCACTCCGGCTCTGATCCAGAAGGCGGGAAAGCCCAAAATGGCATTGGCTGATTTCCTGCGCGGCACGACTATTCCGGAAGGCGCGAAACTTGGCTGATTTTTACCCGATTATTCCATCGGCTAGTGATCTGTCCGTTAGTAGTCTGTCCGATAGTGGTGAGCCTGTCGAACCACGCCCTTTGGCCGGAGAGCACCCTTCGACAAGCTCAGGGCTAACGGATTTGAAGGCTAACGGATTTAAAGGCTAACTGACAGAACTTATGACCCGTTTCGCTCTGACCCTCGAATATGATGGCCGCCCGTTCATGGGATGGCAGCGGCAGGATCACGGCCCCAGCGTTCAGCAAGTGGTCGAGCAATCCATATTGTCGATCACGCAGCAGGATGTGCGCGTCCATGCAGCGGGCCGCACCGATGCGGGGGTTCACGCCCTGGGTATGCGGGCGCATTTTGATCTGGAGACCAGGTTGACACCGTTCCGCTTGATGGAAGGGATCAACGCGGGGCTAAGGCCGCATCCGGTGGCGGTGCTGGCCTGCGATATCGTGGCGGATGACTGGCACGCGCGCTTTAATTGTATCGGCAGGCGCTATGTTTACAAAATCACCAACCGGCGCGCGCCGCTTACCCTCGACAAGGGACATAGCTGGCAGGTTGCGCCCCCGCTGGACGCAGGATCTATGCACGAAGCGGCGCAGATACTGGTCGGGCAGCATGACTTCACGACTTTCCGCTCCGTCCATTGTCAGGCACAAAGTCCGGTAAAGACGCTGAACAGCATTTCTGTCACCCGCTTTGACGAAGAGATTGAGGTGGAAGTCGCCGCGCGTTCTTTCCTCCATCACCAGGTGCGCTCGATGGTCGGTTCCCTGAAAATGGTCGGAACAGGCAAATGGACCGGCGATGATTTACGCGAAGCGCTGGAAGCCAGGGACCGCCGTGCGCTCGGCTTTAACGCACCGCCCGATGGTCTCTATTTTGTTGAAGCCGTGTATCCCGACTAGAGTTGGAATAACCGGGAGAGCGATTTATCGAGCATCAGCAATTGCCATAATAAACGGCTGTTATCGGACTTTCCGGCGATATGGTCATCAGCAATTTTATACAGCGCCTGTTGGTCAAACCAGCCCGTTCTGGACAGCGCTCCAGCCCCTGCAATCTGGCGCGCTTCATCGGCCAGCGGTCCGCGAAACCATTGCGCTATCGGGGTCACAAACCCCATTTTCGGGCGATAAAGAATGTCATGCGGCAAATAGCGTTCCATCGATTTTTTCAGCAGATATTTGCCTGTTCCGCCGCGTATCCGCAGGTTAGTCGGCAACCGGGCAGCAAATTCCATCAGCCTGTAATCCAGCAAAGGCTCCCGCGCCTCAAGACTCACCGCCATGCTGGTCCGGTCCACTTTGGTCAATATATCGCCGGGAAGCCACATCTTCATGTCCGCATATTGCGCCTGATCCAAGCCGTTGCGTGCCGGTGCTTTTTCCATCAAAGCTATCATCTGCGCCTCGCCCTGATATCCGGCAAGCTGACGCATCATGTTATCGGAATAAATCCGGTGCCGCTGCGCCGCAGAGGTCACGCCAACAGCATCGGTATAGCCTTGCGGTCCGGTGCGGGCGAGCGACAGCAGCGTCGATTTGGCTCGCAGCGGCCGAGGTGCCCAATCGGCCTTGGGATATACCCGGCCCAGCCAGCCCAAAGCGGGACCGCGAATAGACTGCGGCACCAGCGCCCTTACCCGTTCCTCGGCATGATGAAAAACGTGACGGCGATAACCGGCCAATGCCTCATCCGCGCCGTCACCCGACAGCGCCACGGTCACATTCTCTCGCGCCAGTTGCGCCACGCGATATGTCGGCAATGCCGATGCGTCGGCAAAGGGTTCGTCAAAATGATCGGCCAGCGTGTCGATCAACCCGAAATCATCCGCAGCCACAATGCGCGACCGGTGATCCGTCCGGAACCGCTGCGCCACTTGTTCGGCATAGCCTGTCTCGTCCAGCGATGCCTGGTCAAAGCCGATGGAACAGGTTTTGACAGGATGGCGGCTTTTTTCGGACATCAGGGCCACGACCGCGCTACTATCAACCCCGCCGGACAGAAACGCGCCCAGCGGAACATCGGCAATCATCCGCGATCCCACCGCATCGCGCATCAACGCGACCAGTTCTTCCTCAAGCGCCGCAGCCGAAGCCTTGCTTCGTCCGCTGAAATCCATGTCCCAATACTGGATCGGTGCGGGTTCGCTCTTTCCTTGCTCCAAAAGCAGATAATGGCCAGCGGGAAGTTTCTTCACGCCCTTCAAAAGCGAAGTCTGGTCTGGCACATATCCGAACGCCAGATAATCATCGACCGCCCGGATATTCGGTTCCCGCCGCAGCAAGGGGTTGGCGAGCAATGCTTTCAGCTCAGACCCGAACAATATGCTACCATCCGACACCGGCGCATAGAAAAGCGGTTTTACGCCCAGCCTGTCTCGCGCCAGAAACATCTGTTTGGTTCGCTGGTCAAATATCGCAAAGGCAAACATGCCGTTCAACCGCTTCAGACAGTCTGTTCCCCATTGCCGCCAGGCGTAAAGAATAACCTCTGTATCGCTGCTCGTTATGAACCGGTGGCCAAGCAATTCCAGTTCGGCGCGCACGTCCTGAAAATTATAAATCTCGCCATTATAGCTGATAACCTGCGCCTCATCAGCGGTCAGCATAGGCTGTGCCCCGCCCTCCAGATCGATGATCGACAGACGGCGATGGCCCAGCCCCACACCCGGAGCTGTCCAGATACCGGATCCATCAGGCCCGCGGTGGCTCAAGCTATCGGTCATCTTACGCAGTCGCGCTGGATCCACCGGCTTAGCCGTTTCGATATGAAATATTCCTGCAATGCCGCACATGTGATGCGCCCTAGCGCAGGCCTGCCATTTCGTCAGCCAATTTATCAATCGGGCCAAGAGCGTGCCGAAAATCATCCATCGCCTGCCCGGGCCCGGCTTCATCCACTTTCTCGGCCGAGATCAGCACCGCCACCGCTTGCTGGTTACCGCCAAGCAATCGGGATTTCAGTGTTTCAAGCTTCACGACAGACGCACTGCCGGTCAGTTTTCCGTTCACCCGGTAATATGACTGGACATCGCGGATCACTGGCCCGGGAGCGGTTATCTGGAGCGCACTTCCCGACGGAGGAGCGGGCAAATTGCGAGTCCACGACCATGAGGTTCCGGGATCGAAGCCGCCCTGCCCGTATCCCACAATCTCGCGGTCATCCTCTTGCCGGTCATAAACAGCAATGGCGAGGTCAACTTCGGCCCCGTTTGCCATATTACGATACCGGCCCAGAAGTTGATGACTCGCTCCGTCAAAACGGGGCTGCCAGTCATAGCGCGGCCGATAATCAACCCGTTCCCACCCATCAACCTCTGGCAATGCAATCTTGTCCGGAACCGGAGAGCTTTGTGCCGCCAGTGCAGAAGTCCAAAGCACCGGAGCTACGACAATCACAGCCATTGCGATTATTGCCGCGACGGGCTGCAATTTTGCCCGGCCTGATCTGGAGAGAAGGAAATCCTTATGCTCGATAGCATCGCCATCGATCATCTGCTGATCAATCTTTCGGTCAAAAAAGGGCCAGCCAATTGCCATGAGCAGTATCAATATAAACGCGAAGAAAAACCAGCCGTAAACGATATGATCAAACCCAGCCGCAAAATCCGTGCTCGTATGGTGTGCGATATAGATTGTGCCAAATGCCCGGATGCCGTTGGCGACAACGGGCAAGACAATTGCAGCAATCATGAACAAAATGCGCCGCAGCCAGCTTCTAAAACAGATGTTGCTTACCAATGCGCCGTAAGCAATCATAGCAATCAGAAACTCTATGCCGGAACAGGCCTCCGCCACTTCAAAATAGCCTGTCGGCGTGGAGATAAAAATACCGTCGATAAAAGCGGGAATATTTGCCCAACCCAGATAAACCATCGACATTTTCGCCGTGACCGTTTGCAGGAATGGAACAAATTCCTCCCCGAAAGGCACCAGGAAAAAACTGTAGAACAAGGGAAATATCAAACCGCGCACGACTTTGGGGCCAAGCAAGGTCATGACTACCCCTTGCAGCATCATGACAAGGCCAAGCTGACGGGCAAAAGAAACCCCCGCCGCTTCGCCTAACATCCAGCCGAACGAGGCAGCCGCAATCCACAGCAATCCGGGAGCCCAGATTGCCGGCGTTATTTTTGCCAGCTCTTCCCGCCGCTGCTGCACCAGCCAGATGATTATCGGCAGGATCAACAGGCAATGATTATAGGTAGAAACATTCCACCATGTATCCGCCATCGCCAGGCCATCTCGCCAGAAGAGCAGGATGATCGCAGCCATCGTCAGGCCCAAAAGACGCAGATGTCGTTTCCACAATTCCGAAACCGGCTTAATTGCTTTGAGATTAGCCGCCGCATCTATAGCCGCACTACTCATTCCGCCGCCTCGATCAATTTACGCGCACCAAGGCCGCAGAGATCGGTTATATCTGCAAGCTGCGTTTCCCAGCTATATGCTGATCGAATAAGCGACCGCGCATTATCCCCAATCGCCTTGGCTTTTCTGGGATCTGACAACAGGTCACATACTAGTTCTGCCTCATGCTGTGGGCCTTTGGCGATATGAAAATGCTGCCCATCAACAGCATCTATGCCCTGTGCCGCAGCAACAGACGCCACAACAGGCTTGCCCATAGCCATGGCTTCCAAAACCTTGTTCTGGATACCCCGTGCAATGCGAAGCGGAGCAACGACAATATCAGCGCCTTTCAACCAGCCGCGAATATCGTCCACGCTTCCGGTGACAAACGTGCCATTCATTCCATCCAGCCGCGCGACTTCATCCGTGGGGGCGCGCCCGACGATGGCAAATTTCGCATAAGGATAATGTTCCAGTATTTCAGGCATGACCTCCCCCGAAAAACTGACAACGGCATCGATATTCGGGCGGTAATCCATTTGCCCGGTAAAGATAATCAACGGGCCGTCCTTATGGCTGGTGATAGCGCTGGCTTTATCCGGATCATAGAAATCAAGATCAATACCATTACCGACAGCCTTGACCTTCCCGGCATCCAGACCCGAACGCTGCCGAAACAACTGCGCCTCCGCTTCGCTTACAAAAAGCGCATAGTCGGAACGCTTAGCCACTTTTTGTTCAAAGGCTCGGAGCAGTTTTCCTTCACGCCGGTTTATCCAAGCCATTGGTCCCGACCCCGTGTCCGCATAGCTTTCAAATTTTGCGCTATCGACATCGGCAAAGTCCATGACCACCCGCCCTGTATAGTCCGCAGGAATAAATTGGGCCATCTGGCCGGAAAAAACAAAAATACAGTCAATCGGCCGGGTGCTGAGAATAGTTTCGACATAATTCCGAATCTCCCCGCTCCCAAACGAAGTCAGCGAAACCGGCTTTGCGGTGATAAGTGCCTCTATCCCCGCCTGCCAATTGGATTTTGTTCGCTGCACTATCTGCACAGATGCAAAAGAGTGCTTCATATCACTCTCTTCAGCGGCATCCCCTTCATCATCGGCAAAGCAAACCAGATGCACCGGCGCGTGGGCCATCAGTTTCCGCAAAATATGATGCGATCGAATTTTGTCACCCCTGTTCGGCGGCCAGGGAACACGGTGACACAGGAACAATATCTCAGTCATCAGCCCAAACCTTTGGCAATCGCCGGTCCCAGCCAATTTGCCACGGAAAGCGGCAGCCTTTGCCATAAGGCAACTTGCAGCCGGTATTTTGGACTCATCGGATTGACATCACGCGCGGCTGCTCCGTCAGCGGTACGGATGGCATAAGATAAAGGCTCCGGTTCAAAACCCCAGTTTTTCTTGAAAGCATAAGCCCCGGTGCCAACTTTGGAGCGCCCGAAATCAAACTGCTTGCAACCGCGCCGACGGGCATGGTTCATCAACGCATAATACATAACGTCATTAGCGCGCAGCCTCCGGGCATCATGATTTCCGCCTCCCCAATAGGGCATTACAGTCTCGCCATGATAAAGGCTCAACACGCTGGCTACCGGCTTCCCGTCGCTCAATATCGTCAGGATATCTGCATCCGGGCCAAATGCGTTCGAGACCTCATCAAATAGTGCCTTCGGGAATACCGGCGTACCAAGATTGCGGACGCTTTCCGCGTATATTCGGTAATGATACGCTCTGTCCTCTGCGGTCACGCCGACGCGCACCTCCAGATCGTTTTTCAGTCCTTTACGCACCTCTGCCCGCTGCTTCCTAGGGATAGCCAGCAACTGGGCTTCGTCATCGTCGGCTAAGCTCGTTACAAAGCCTGCATAAAAGCCTTTCTCATTCTGCCATTCGCCGCATGGCATCGGTCCGCCGCGCAGTTCAACAGTGGGAAAGCTATAGGCTTCGGCAAATTTCCATATCGCATCCCCCAGCATTTGCGTTGCCAGATCGTTATGGCTCAATATCCCGCCACCAACCGCGAAACCCGATGAAACCAGCGCACGCCCAAATAATGAAGAGTGAATTAGGGTGAACGGAAGGATTGCTTGCAAATGCCCGTCACAGTCTTCGGCCAACATGTAACGCCATTCATGACCGCAAGCCTTTGAACTGCTCAATAGCCAGGCTGGACGATGAAAAGCCGTGCCGCCTGTATGTTCGCTGACGAACCGGTCAATCCGCGCCAGTTCCTCAGCGTCTGCCCGATCCATTAAACGGATGGTCATAGTCTGGGGGTTGAAAGACATGTTCATTCCACTAGCCCGCTTTCCAATGCAGCCAGCTCATCTACCCTGCCCCAGGAATAATCTTTACCAACACGCGCCAATTTGGATCTCATCACGCCCAGTCTGCTATAATGGCGCAGCTTTGATTTCAGCGGTGCGTTGCCGACACGGGGTTGGTCGGGGTCTATTTCCCATGGATGAAAATAGAAAATAGCGCCGCGCCCATCATCTTTCTGCATTTTACGGATGGCGCGATCATAAAGCGCATAGGGGAGCAGGCGGAAAAAACCGCCCCCGCCTGCGGCCAAAATACGACTGCCGACTTTTACTGTTGTCACCGGCAGTTCGATTAAATCTGATCCTGCAACCGGTTTCCATGCAAAACGCGGCGATCCTGCCCAACCATAATGGTCATGCCTGATCGGCGCGACGCTGGAAGAATATTGATAGCCTTGTTCCGCCAAGATCTCATGCGCCCAAGGTGTGCGAGCATCTATTGAGAAACTGGGTGCACGATATCCAGTTACAGCCTGTCCTGAACTATCTTCCAGAATCTTGCGGCTGCGGTCCAGATCATCGCGGAACTGCTCTGCGGTCATTGTGAACACGCGTGCATGGTCATAGCCGTGACTAGCCACCTCGTGCCCGTCCGAGACGATGCGCTGCATCAGTTGGGGATAACGTTCGGCTACCCAACCTAGCGTAAAGAAAGTTGCCTTGATGCCGGCCTCTTCAAACAGGTCAAGGACGGCATGGCTATTATGCTCGACGCGGTGCTCCAGGCGATCCCAATCAGCACGATTGATTACCGTTTCAAAGGCGCCAACCTGAAACCAGTCCTCAATATCCACGGACATGGCATTGAGCAAAGCATTGGCTTTCCTCGCCTCGTCAATGGGTTCAGGCCGCCCGTCCTGCATTGATATAGCTTTCCTTGCTGCGGATATCATTCTCGACCCAGTCGACCAACATAGACAACACGCGGTGAACGCTTTGCTCGTGGCTTTCCAAGCGGGATTCCAACGCTGCCAGTTTGTTAGTCATCATATCGATATGCGCTATCAGCTTATCGTTCGAGCCAGTTTCGGCAACTGGTTGAGCGGCCGTTTCGTCTCGCTTTACTGATACAGGCTCCGACCGAACTTCTGCCTTATCTGCGCTAGTCGGGCTTTCTTCGGTAACACTACC
>JADMKQ010000241.1 GCA_015478735.1 Sphingorhabdus sp.
CATACGGATATGTGGAAAACCCAAGGCCTGAAGCAAGCGCTCGACAAATATGGCTTTGATGCCGCGTTTGGCGGGGCACGGCGAGATGAAGAGAAAAGCCGCGCCAAGGAGCGCATCTTTTCCTTCCGCTCTGCCAGTCATCGCTGGGACCCTAAGAACCAGCGGCCCGAACTTTGGAAACTTTATAATACCCGCAAATCCAAAGGCGAAAGCATCCGCGTATTTCCCCTATCAAACTGGACCGAGCTTGATATCTGGCAATATATTCACCTTGAAAATATCGAAATCGTCCCGCTTTATTTTTCTGCGCGCCGTCCGACTGTGAAACGCGATGGGATGATCCTGATGATCGATGATGATCGTTTCCAGTTTCAAGACGGTGAAAAACCGGTTGAACGCTCGATCCGTTTCCGCACCCTGGGTTGCTATCCTTTGACCGGCGCTGTTGAAAGTGAGGCAACCACCCTGCCCCAGATCATTCAGGAAATGCTACTAACTACCACTTCCGAGCGACAAGGACGCGCGATTGATCATGATCAGGCCGCATCAATGGAGAAGAAAAAGCAGGAGGGTTATTTCTAATGGATAGTCCCGAAACAATCTACAAAACCGACGCCCTTATCGCAGCAGATATTGATGCTTATCTTGAGACCCACCAGCATAAAACGATGCTGCGTTTCATTACCTGCGGATCTGTGGATGATGGAAAGTCGACGCTAATCGGGCGGTTGCTTTATGATTCCAAGATGATCTTTGAGGATCAACTTGCCTCTTTAGAAGCTGACAGCAAAAAAGTCGGCACTCAGGGTCAGGAGATTGATTTTGCGTTGTTGGTCGATGGCTTGGCAGCCGAGCGCGAGCAAGGCATTACGATTGATGTAGCCTATCGTTTCTTTGCCACCGAAAAACGCAAATTCATCGTCGCGGATACGCCGGGGCATGAACAATATACCCGCAATATGATAACCGGCGCTTCAACCGCCGATCTCGCGATTATTCTGATCGACGCACGCCAAGGAATTTTGACACAAACGCGCCGCCACAGTTACCTGGCCCATCTTATAGGTATCAAACATCTCGTTGTCGCAGTGAACAAAATGGACCTCATCGACTATGACGAAAAGGTCTATAACCAGATCGTCACCGATTATGCCGCGTTCGCCAAAGAAGTTGGAATTGAAGCTTTCACGCCTGTGCCAATTTCCGGATTAGCAGGGGATAACATCACCAGCTCATCCGGCAATACGCCTTGGTATAAAGGTCCTAATCTCGTCGAGCATCTCGAAAATGTCGAGGTCATGAATACCTCCAATCAGGCTGACCCACTTCGAATGACGGTGCAATGGGTCAATCGCCCCAATCTGGATTTTCGAGGTTTCAGCGGCCAGATTTCCAGCGGAACCATTAAACCAGGTGATGAAGTCCGTGTTCTGCCTAGTGGCAAAACATCCACTATCAAGCGCATTGTCACCATGGATGGAGACCTTGACAAAGCAGTGGCCGGCCAGTCTGTCACTCTGACTTTGGCAGATGAAATTGATTGTTCGCGGGGGAATGTTATCGCCGCAGCCGATGCGCCGCCACAAGTAGCAGACCAGTTTGAGTCCACTATTGTCTGGATGGATGAAGAAGAATTGCTACCGGGTCGCAGCTATTGGATGAAAATCGGAGCGCAATTTGTTAACGCGACGGTCCATCCCCCTAAATATCAGATCAATGTTAATAATCTGGAGCATCTGGCAGCCAAGACGCTTCACCTCAACAATATAGGCGTTGCCGAAATTACTACAGACCGGCCAATAATCTTTGAGCCTTATACCGACAATCATGACCTGGGCGGCTTCATCCTAATAGACAAGATGAGCAATGCTACAGTCGCTGCCGGTATGCTTCATTTCAGTTTACGTCGATCACAAAATGTCCATTGGCAGAATATTGACATCGACCGCGTCGCCCATGCCGAACAAAAGCATCAGGAACCGCGAGTGGTGTGGTTCACGGGTCTGTCAGGGTCCGGTAAGTCCACCATTGCGAATATGGTCGAAAAACGGCTTCATGCGCTTGGCAAACACAGCTTCCTTTTGGACGGCGACAATGTCCGTCATGGGCTGAACAAAGATCTTGGGTTTACAGACACCGATCGGGTGGAAAATATCCGCCGTATCGGTGAGGTTGCCAAATTAATGGCTGATGCCGGGCTGATCGTACTTACTGCCTTTATTTCACCTTTCCGCGCTGAACGCCAACTTGTGCGGTCGATGCTACCGGAAGGCGAGTTTATCGAAATATTTATCGATACACCGCTTGCCGTTGCAGAAGAGCGCGATGTGAAGGGGCTTTACAAAAAGGCCCGTGCTGGCGAACTTAAAAATTTCACTGGCATTGATAGCGATTATGAAGTTCCCGAAAATGCAGAACTTCGCATTGACACAACCAAAATGAAACCGGAAGAGGCCGCGGAACTTATCGTCGACAAGATTGTCGGAAGCTGGACTTATACCATATGACAGACGCAGAGCTCGCGGCAAAACTGGCCGCAGATGCAGGCGCATTACTTTTGGAATTGCGCAAGAATTCGGATTTGTCGGGGAAGCAACTTGGTGATGCCGGGGATAAGACAGCGAATGAAATGTTGGTAGCTGCACTGCGTGAATTGCGGCCCGATGATGGCTTACTTTCCGAGGAAAGCAAAGACACGGTCGAGCGACTGAGCAAAGACCGTGTCTGGATTATCGATCCAGTGGATGGCACCCGCGAATATAGCGAGGGACGTGAAGACTGGGCGGTGCACGTTGGATTAGCAATAGACGGTAAACCATCTGTCGGAGCGGTATCATTGCCTGGACTCGGTTTAACCCTACGAAGTGATTTACCGATCACTCTTCCCGTTCGCGCAAGTAAATCGCGTCTTGTGGTCAGCCGCACACGGCCAGCCAAAGAAGCTGTTGCCGTCGCGAAAATATTGGATGCAGAGCTTATTCCAATGGGATCAGCGGGCGCAAAAGCAATGGCAATTATTCGCGGAGAAGCTGATATTTATCTTCATTCCGGCGGTCAATATGAATGGGATAACTGCGCTCCGGTAGCAGTAGCGAAAGCGCATGGCCTACATTGCTCCCGTATCGACGGCAGCCCTTTGATTTATAATCAGCAAGATACGTATTTACCCGATCTTCTGATTTGCCACAAACAGGATGCAGACAGGATATTGGAACTGGTTAACAAGCTTGAAGGCGAACCCAAGTAGACCAGAGAATAATCACAAAACTGGAAAAACCTATCAGGATGCTTTTTCAATTTCCTCATTATCCCGGCCATGCTCAAATTCGGGAACAAGTTGTTTAAGCAGCGCGATTGCTTCATCAGGTTCACGGCATTTCTGGAATTGATTCAATAGTTCTGCCAAGCCCGTCTGACCTACATGGCTTTCATGAGCCATCATGATACGGTTGTGAACGGTCGATTTCGGATCGTTACCGATAATCAGTTCTTCGTATAGTTTTTCACCCGGACGGAGGCCAATTTCCACGATTTCGATATCACCATCTGGTTTGGCTTTGTCACGTATGGTCAAGCCAGACAGATGAACCATAGTTTTCGCCAAATCCATAATGCGGACCGATTTCCCCATATCCAGCACAAATACTTCGCCGCCCTTAGCCATGCCACCAGCCTGGATAACCAATTGAGCGGCTTCCGGAATTGTCATGAAATAACGGGTAACATCGCGGTGCGTCAGCGTGATTGGTCCCCCAGCCTGAATTTGTTGCCGGAACAGGGGAACGACGGAGCCGCTTGATCCCAGAACATTCCCAAAGCGGACCATTGAAAATCTGGTTTCACTCTCTTCTGCCAATGCCTGTATAATCTGTTCTGCACCGCGCTTGGTGGCACCCATGACATTCGTGGGACGAACAGCCTTGTCGGTGCTTATAAGAATGAAGTCACTAACGCGTGCGATATGAGCCGCACGGGCAATCTCATATGTGCCTAATATATTGTTTCTTACACCCTCAACCGGATTGGCCTCCACCAAGGGCACATGCTTATAGGCTGCTGCATGAAATACTGTGTCGGGACGCAATAAAGCAAAAACCTCGGTCAATCGGTTGGCATCTGCAACCGATCCCAGAACAGGAACAATCTCTATCTTGTCCAGATCATGCTCAGCCGAATATTTGCGGAGCTCTTTTTCGATAGCATAAAGTGAAAATTCCGACCGCTCGAACAATATGAGTTTACGTACCCCAGACTTCACAATTTGCCGGCACAGTTCGCTACCGATAGACCCGCCAGCGCCAGTGACCATAACTATTTTGCCTACTATCGTTCGACCGAGTAGCAATTCATTGGGCGCGACCGGCTCACGACCGAGCAGGTCTTCTATGTCCAGTTCACGGATGTCATTGAACGATACCTGACCGTCGATGATATCCTTTACATTCGGCAGAGTTTGAACATGGACTTTGAACTTCTGGATCTGGTCAACAATAGCCCGTCGTTTTTTCCGGGAAATGTTTGGAAGAGCGAGTAAGATATCAGTTACAGCATGTTTATTGATAACATCCTGTAAGTTGCCGCTCCAGAAAACTTTATCACCATCAAGTTTTTGACCGTCCAACCGCCGGTCATCATCAATATATCCACGCATAGACATGGCTGGTTCGGACCGCATAGAGGCGGCGAGCTGTTGTCCGGCATTACCAGCGCCATATATCAGGACCGTCTTAACTTCTCCGCCAAAGCGGCTCCGGTTTAAAATATCCACCATTAAATACCGTGCTGTGACACGCGAAAAACCAACCATTATAAAGAAAATAATCGGCTGAAGAATGCCAACTGTCCTGGGAACGCCAGCAATTCCGGCCACTGAAAAAATGGCAACCATCGGTATACTGTAGAAGATGAATGCCCTTACCAAGGTCTTCATCATGCCGGAGCCAGCATATCGGAAAATCGCATTATAGACGCCGAGAAAATAAAATACCGGCAACATTGTCAACAATGCAACAAGTACAATTTTCTGAACAGCCAGATCCCAATAAATCCAGACGCCGATGCGCAAGGAATATGCGATCCATATAGACTGGATACAAAGAATTATGTCCAGCAACAGTACAATAGCCTGCTTCTGCCAGCGAGAGAGATTCGCTATTTTTTCCAGAACAGAGATAATCATAGCGGTCATGGTTTCAATTTTTCCAAACTCCAGATTAATATTCATTGAACCATAGCTACAAAAAGTAGACGTGTGGCTAGTCAGGCAACTACAATCGATCTGATATAATCATTTGCTGACCTTATTAGACTGCCACAAGGGTTTTTACCATTAGCGTCGAACCGCTAGCTTACTGAAAGCAAAATATTAAATATTGCTATCTAAAAAAGACAAAGTGCCTCGTACAGTGGCTGTAACATGTTACCCTGCTTGACCAGAAAACCAGATCACGCCAGAGAGACGGCGACACACCTCGTCACCTTATTGATAGTATCAGCAAAAGGACAATTATGAAAATTGCAATGATCGGTTCAGGCTATGTTGGATTGGTATCTGGCGCCTGTTTCGCTGATTTTGGGCATGAAGTCATTTGCGTTGATAAAGATCCGAACAAGATCGAACAGCTTAACAAGAATATCATGCCTATTTTTGAGCCCGGTCTGGCTGACCTGGTTGAGAAGAATGTCAAAGATGGACGGCTATCCTTCTCCGGCGATCTGACGGAGGCTGTAAAAGACTGTGATGCCGTGTTCATAGCTGTGGGTACACCTTCCCGGCGCGGCGATGGCCATGCCGATCTAAGCTATGTTTATGCCGCTAGTGAAGAAATTGCCGATGCCATCAACAAACCAACAGTCGTCGTGACGAAATCCACCGTTCCAGTAGGGACTGGTGATGAGGTCGAGCGCATATTGTCGAAAAAGCTTGATGCCAGTCAATTTGCCGTGGTTTCCAACCCTGAATTTCTTCGAGAGGGAGCCGCCATTGATGATTTCAAACGTCCAGACAGAATTGTAATCGGCGCAGAAACCGAATGGGCAAAAGATGTAATGAGCGAGATTTACAGGCCGCTCTTCTTAAACAAATCGCCCATAATTTTTACCGGCCGACGCACTGCTGAACTGATTAAATATGCAGCAAATGCGTTTCTCGCGACGAAGATCACCTTCATTAATGAAATGGCGGATCTGTGCGAAAAAGTTGGCGCTGATGTACAAGAAGTTTCACGGGGTATAGGGCTCGACAATCGGATCGGTTCGAAATTCCTGCACGCAGGACCAGGCTATGGCGGGAGTTGCTTCCCCAAAGATACGCTGGCGCTAATCAAGACAGCTCAGGATAACGAAAGTCCGATACGGATTGTTGAAGCTGTTGTGCAGGTTAATGATCAACGCAAAAGAGCGATGGGACGCAAAGTCATCCAGGCGTTAGGAGGCGATGCGCGGGGTAAGAAAATTGCGTTGCTTGGCCTGACATTCAAACCGAATACTGACGATATGCGCGATGCTCCTTCGATCGCCATCGTGCAGGCGTTGATTGATGCAGGAGCCGCGATAAGTGCTTATGATCCAGAGGGCATGGAGATCGCTGCCAATATAATGCCGGATGTTTCTATGGCTGAAAGTAGCTATGATGCTGCCAAGGATGCCGATGCTGTCGTGATTGTAACGGAATGGAACGCGTTTCGGGCACTAGACCTCAACAAACTGTCTTCATCCATGGCTGGAAATGTGCTGGTAGACTTACGAAATATATACCACCCAGATGATGTTGCCAAAAGCGGTCTGGAATATACGAGTATAGGTCGCGGCTAGAAAATAACGGGGAGGGGCATGAAGCTAAAGCAAAAAAAGGTTCCAAAGCCATGGGGTCAATTGGCCCTGCCCCAAATATTTGGTGGAAAGCAAAAGGAGAAAATCGGAGAAATCTGGTTCACTCCTGAAAAAGGTATTACGCCTGAGCTATTAGTCAAATATATATTCACCGGCGAAAAGCTTTCGATCCAGGTCCATCCGAATGACCGTCAGGCGCGACGACAAGGCTTTCCCCGCGGGAAAGATGAATGCTGGTACATAGTTGACGCCGAACCGAATGCTGTTTTGGGTATCGGCCTTACCAAAGAAGTCAGTGCGACCAAATTACAAGCCGCAATAGCCTGTGACCAGATCGAACAACTGGTCGATTGGAAGCCCGTTAAACCAGGTGATCTGTTTTACATCCCTGCTGGAACAATCCACGCGATTGGACCCGGAATACAGCTTATCGAAGTGCAGCAAAATGCAGATATTACCTATCGGCTTTATGATTATGGCCGACCGCGCGAATTGCATCTGGATGATGCTATAGCGGTAGCGAATGCCGCGCCTTATAAGATGGCAAACCATCTTGAAACAGTGCCGGATCAATCCGTCAAACTTCTGGACGGCGCGTATTTTCGGCTGTTTCAGGTAATCTCCGATGATCGTGATATACTCAGCGGCATTTCTGCCGGAGAGTGGCATGTGATACCACTGGAAGGGGAAGTCACCGTGAGAGGCAAAGTCATTGGCGCCGGGGAATGCGGACTTTGCACCAAGGCTTCGGAGATTGACCTGTCTGCAAACGTCAAGTCCCTGATAGCTTGCACCATGAAATGAAGGGCTGACATGAACCACCCTGATCTCATCACCCCCGTGATCCTTTCCGGTGGCTCCGGAACAAGGCTGTGGCCTGTATCGACTGCAGAGCGGCCAAAGCAATTTTTGAACCTTATCGGTCCGCGCAGCATGTTTCAGATGACTTTGGAGAGATGTCAGGAACCAGATCTGTTTGACTTGCCGATCATTGTCGGCGGAGCGGAACATGCGCCTCTTGCTTATGAGCAAATGGAGCGAATGGAGACGCAAGCGGCATTTCACATATTAGAGCCCTGTGCCAGAAACACCGCTCCGGCCATCGCGCTCGCCGCCCTCGCCTGCGAGGATCCGCACCGGGTGATGCTCGTGATGCCCAGCGACCATGTTATCAAGGATGTCTCAGCGTTTCAGGACGCTGTCCGGCAGTCCCAGCCCCTCGCAGAAGCGCAGTGGCTGGTGACATTCGGCATAGAGCCAAGCGGTCCCGAAACGGGATATGGCTATATCCAACAAGGCGAGCCGATTGCAGGCAGCAGCAATAGCTATGCAGCACAGCGCTTTGTGGAAAAACCTGACCGAGAAGCTGCCCAAAGCATGCTCGATGCTGGCGGCTATCATTGGAATGCCGGCATTTTTCTGTTCCGGGCCGATAGCTATTTGCAGGCATTGGGCAAATATGCGCCGGAAATGCTGGCAGCGGCCCAGAAGTCCATGGAACTCGCGAACAAGGACAAGAATGAGATCAGGCCTGATGAATCCAGCTTTGCCCTCGCCCCTTCCAATTCCATTGATTATGCGGTGATGGAAAAAGCGGACAAAGTCGCCGTTACGCCGGTTAATCCCGGCTGGTCCGATGTCGGTAGCTGGGACTCCCTGTTCGAGATCAGCACGCCAGACGATCAATCCAATGTCACATCCGGCGATGTCCTGGCCATTGATGCAAAAAACAACCTGATCCACGCCGATGGACTAGAGATTTCCGTGCTGGGCGTCAGCGACCTGAACATCATTGCCAACGGAAACAAGCTTATGATCGTGCCAAGAGGCCAGTCGCAAAAGGTCAAAGAAATCGCGGCAAAGCGGAAGCGGTGATTACCGTCCCGGCTCT
>JADMKQ010000242.1 GCA_015478735.1 Sphingorhabdus sp.
TTTACCGTGATTTCCGAGCCGTGAAATGTTCCATTTCACTCGAAATCACTCTAGGCGGCTGAAAGCGCTTTACGCCGCACGCAGTTTTCAGGCTTGATCCTGTTTCCACATCGCCAGAACCGAGCGCAAGGCAGTGACAAAAGCAATCGGCTGGTCCAGCATCAGGTGATGCTCTGCTTCCGGCACAGCGATCATCGGAATATGCTCGCCGCCCAATTCGTTGATATAAGCGATACTGTCGTCATCGAAAAGCTGACTGTTCGCACCATAGATGATCGCCTGCTTATGCGGCAAATTCGCAACCCGGCTTCCAATCTCTTGTCGCGCCGCTGCATCATCTTCTGAATGAGCGAAAACCAGCGGATTGAATTTCCACGTCCAGCCGCCCTCCACCTGACGGAGCGAATGATAAGCCATATAATCCATCAGGAAAGGCTGGCCAACCGGTTGCGGAGGGGACAGGATATAGCGGCCACGCGCTGTTTCATAATCGGGATAGATCTTGTTGGGTCGGGACGCGTCACCCGATCCCGGTGGGCCCATGCCCTGCTTTTCCTCACGCTCGCGCAATATTTCAGGACGCATGATCATCAGGTCACAGACAATCAGGCCGGCAAATTTCTCGCCAGCCTGTTCCATTGCCGTCAACCCTACGCTGGACCCGAAGCTGTGGGCGATGATCGTCGGCTTGACCGGCCCCGAAAAGAAATCGAACGCTTCCGCCACCGCGATCATGTTTGCCCCGCGCCCGGCCTGGGTGCTGGCGGAACGGGCTTCGCTGTCCCCCATCCCGGCCAGGTCATAAGCGACAATATCATATTCCCCGGCAAGGAACGGCGCGATAAAAGCAAAACAGCGCGCATGAGCCAGAAAACCGTGGGTCATCAGCAATGGCGGATTGCCACGCTTGCCCCAGCGGAAATAATGGACCTTGCTGCCGCCAATATCAACGAAGCCTTCTTCACGCGGAACGTTCAGCGCTTCGATGAACCATGACGGCAGATCAAGTCCGCCAGCCCAAATCTCTGATATGTCTGTGCTGGCCATGAAAGCCTATTTCCCCTGCCAGTTCGGCTTGCGCTTCTCGGCAAAGGCCAGTGAGCCTTCCTTGGCATCCTGCGACGCGAAGACCGGGCCCATGATTTCGGCCTGTTTCTTCCACGCTTCTTCGCTGGTCCAGTCATAGCTTTCGTTGATGATCTTCTTGGTCGCTTTCAGTGCAAGCGGGCCATTGGCTGCAATCGTGGTGGCCAGTTCAATCGCGGCATCCAGGGCAGCACCATCGGTTAAGCGGTTGACGAAACCGACATCATAGGCGCGCTGGGCATCCATGAAGTCGCCGGTCAGTGCCATTTCCATCGCAATACGTTTGCCGACAAGCTGCTGCAATTTCAGCACACCGCCTGCACCCGCAACCAGCGAGCGTTTGACTTCGGGAATACCGAATTTCGCTTTGCTGTTCGCAACACAAAGATCGCAGGCCAGAGCCAGTTCCAGACCGCCAGCAAGAGCATAGCCTTCAACCGCCGCGATAATCGGCTTTTCCGGTCCCTTTTCGGTGATACCGCCGAAACCATAGCCTTTAACGCTTGGCGTTTCGCCGCGCAAAAAGCCTTTCAGGTCCATGCCGGAGCAAAAGGTTCCACCGGCGCCGGTGATGATACCGGCATTCAGGCTGTCGTCACTATCAAGCTGTTCCATCGCCGCGCGAATGCCTTCAGCCGCCGCTTTGGTCATCGCATTTTTGGCTTCTGGCCGGTTGATGGTGACGATGATGAAACCGTCTTGAATATCTGTAAGTACTTCTGACATTTTATAATCTCCTTTAATCTTTAATCGAACAATAATCCGGCCAGTTTTGACCGTTGATAAGCCGCATCACCGATCAGCGCACCGTCAAAAATGGCCTTGCGCCGGTGAAGCTGGGCATCGCAATCATGGGTGAAACCAAAGCCGCCGTGGAACTGGATCGAACGGTCGGCAGCCTGGCTATAACTGCTATGCGCCTGCGCCGCTGCCATACGGACAGCCACTTCCCCGCGCCCTTGCTCGCCCCAGCTATGCGCCGCGCTGTAAAGATGCGTGCGGGCTTTTTCATATTCGACATAATTATTGACGGTCGGGTGTTTCAGCGCCTGATAGCTGCCGATAATCTTGTCAAATTGCTTGCGCGTTTTGAGATATTCGATCGTGTAGTCGATCACGGCCTGCGCCCCGCCGCACATTTCGGCGGCCTGGATCAACCCGGCAGCAAGCTCGACCTTCTCAATCGTCTCGCGCGTGCGGTCGGCGTCGAAAAGCGCGTCTGCCGCAACTTTCACGCCGTCCAGTGTAAGCTCGTAACTGCGTGATGTTTCGTCGATAATCGACTCCCGGCGCAATGCTCCTTCGGGCAGAGCCGAACGCTCGATCAGGGCAAAGCGGACATTGCCGTCAATCTTGACCGACGCGATGATAAGCTCCGCACTATCGGCCCATCGCACCAACTGCTTCTTGCCGGAGAGGGCGACAGTATCGCCATCCTGTTTGCCCGAACATTCGATATTGGCGAGATCCCAGTCGCCATTATCTTCGCAAAGCGCCATGGTTGCCGCGCTGCCCGCCGCAATTTTCGGCAGCCATCGGGCTTGCTGTTCCTCGCTGCCACCGGCAAGCAAGGCCTGCGCGGCCAGCGTCGTGGAGCCGAAGGGCGTGTTCATCAGGTTGCGGCCCATTTGCTCGGCAATCGGGACCACTTCGGCCATCGACAGGCCGACACCGTCATGGTTTTCGGGAATGGCAATCGCCAGCCAGCCCAGTTCGGCAATCTCTTTCCAGACCTGCGGATCATATCCCAGATCGTCTTCCAGCAGCGCGCGGACCTTGTCTATCGGGGATTTGTCCCGGCAGAAATTGGTTGCGACATCCATCAATTCTATTTGCTCTTCGGTCGTGCCGATCGTGCCTAAATTATCCATGTTCCTGATCCTGATTATCGCGTTTTGGGAAGGCCAAGTACGTGCTCGGCGACGATATTGCGCTGAATCTCCGAAGTCCCGCCGCCGATGGTGGCCGAGAAGCTGTTAAGATAGCTGCGGTGCCAGTAACCGTCGTCCACCGCATTTTCATCACCGACATAATAGCCCGCCTTCGTCCCCTGGAATGCCAGCGAAAATTCGGTCAGTTCGCGGATCAGCTCGGTCCGTGCCAGCTTGTTCATCAACGGAAGTCCCATCGGCCGATCCTGCATCAGTTGCGGCATCCGGCGGCGCGTGTTGTTGAGGTTAAGCGCCTGGATGTCGATCATATATTGCGTCATCTTGTCGCGCATCACCGGGTCATCGAGCAGCGGCTTGCCATTGCGAACCGAATTTTTGGCCAACTCGACGATCTGCATGACGTCCAGTTCCTTGACGAAATAGCCGCCAACCGGCTTCACTTTCGCGCCGCGTTCATATTCCAGCGTCTTGACCGCCATCGACCAGCCATTGCCCTCTCCGCCAAACAGGCAGTCGGCGGAAATGCGCGCGTCGGTGAAGAAGGTCTGGACAAAGCCATATTCGCCGGTGAGCTTTTTAATCCGGCTGGTGGTGATGCCGTCAATCTTCATCGGGCTGAGGAAGAAGCTTAGTCCCGCATATTTATTCGGCGCATTGAAATCCGTGCGCGCCAGCAGGATCATATATTTGGCGCGGTCGCCCAGCGAGGTCCAGATTTTCGACCCGTTGAGGACATATTCATCGCCCTCCCTGACCGCTTTAAGCTGTGCATTGCCAAGGTCGCTGCCATGTTCCGGTTCGGAGAAACCCTGACACCAGATATCTTCGGCGCTGAGCATACCTTTAATATATTTCTGCTTCTGCTCCTCCGACCCCAGATCGAGGATGAGCGGCCCTGCCCAGCCATTACCAATCGCGTTGAGCATGATCGGCGCGTCATATTTTTTCATCGCGCGGGTAGCGACACGCTGGAACTCGCTATGCAGTCCGCCGCCGCCATATTCCTTTGGCCAGCTTGCACCCAGATAGCCCGCTTCGTAAACCTTGCGCTGCCAGTCGCGCAGGAAATCAAACTGCTGATCGGTCGATACTTCCATGAAAGTCAGTGGCAGCATGAAGCCGGGATCGCGGACAGTATTTTCCTTGAACCACGCATCGGCGGCTTCGCCAAATTCCTTTAATTCGGCTGGGCTGGGTTTTTCGGCCATGATGTCGCTCCTAAACTACTCTTATCAATAGGGTCAGTGGCAGAGCCCATGACCCTGCGATATGCTTAAAATCAATAGCGGGTTAACTGAACGATTAAATTGCAAAAAGCAATGGTCATTTACCCGCTAGGGAGAGAGATATGTCTATCGAGCAAAAACACGTGATGTGCCGTGCCTGTCATGCCCATTGCGGACTGATTGTAGATTTTGAAAACGGTGTGCCGGTCAAAACCCACGGGGACAAGAATAATCCCGAATATGAAGGTTATAGCTGCATAAAAGGGCGGCAACTCGCCAATTATCACACGCTCGATTCGCGGCTCCTCACCAGTTACAAGGGCATGAAACAGGGCCGGAAAGAGGCGATAAGCTGGCGCGATGCCGCGCAGGAAATCGCCGCGAAACTCGAACATATTATCGCCGAGCACGGCGCGGACAGCGTCGCTTCCTATGTCGGGACGTTCGGTTATAACAACCTCAACGCCCATAGCTTCATGCTCGCCCTGATGGATGCGATTGGCTCTACTTCCATCTATGACAGCGTGACCATTGACCAGCCCGGCAAAGGCATTGCCCGCGCGCTTGTCGGCCCATGGCTTGCGGGCGCGCCGCGGGTGGGCGACTGGGACGGGTTGATGCTGGTCGGCACCAATCCGGTTGTCTCGATGAATGGCGGCCTTGGCATGAACCCGGCCAAAAAACTGCACGATGCCAAGAAGCGTGGGATGCAGCTTATCGTCATTGATCCACGTGAAACAGAAAGCGCGCGCCAGGCCGACCTCTACCTGCAATGCCGCCCCGGTGAGGACCCCATCATCCTTGCCTCCATAGCCAAGGTGGTGATCGAGGAAGGTCTTTATGACAAGGATTTCGTCGCCAATGACGTGAACGGGCTTGAGGCTTTGAGAAAAGCGGTCGCGCCGTTCGATCCCGCTCTCGCCGCCCAGCGCGCCGACCTGACCGCAAACGAGATTGTCCAGGCCGCGCGCATGTATGGCCGCTGGAAAAAGGGCAGCATCAGCGTCGGCACCGGACCCAATATGGCTGGCGGCGGCAATATTACGGAATATCTCAACCTGTCGCTGACATCGATCATGGGCCACTGGCGGCGCGAGGGTGAGATTAACCGGCGCAGCGGCGTGTTTATGAAGCCCGCGCCGCCTATCGCTGCCTCTCCGGGGCCGTTGCAGGCATGGGGCTTTGGCCGCAAACTGCACAGCCGCGATCTGGAACAGAGCATTTCCGGCATGCCGACATCCGCCCTGCCCGACGAAATCCTGACCCCCGGTGACAAGCAGGTGAAGGCGCTGATCTGTCTGGGCGGCAACCCGATGCTGGCATGGCCGGACCAGCTCAAGACGTTCGAGGCAATGAAAGCGCTCGACCTGCTGGTCTGTGTCGATCCGCGCATGTCCAAGACGGCGGAGCTTGCCGATTATGTTATTTCGCCAAAACTGCATTATGAAGTCCATGGCAGCACCGCCGCGCCAGAGCTTTACGGCGGATTTGGCGCTGGCTGGGGCTTTGAAAATAATTACGCGCAGGCCAGCCTGCCGATCATGGACGCGCCCGAAGGATCAGACCTGTGCGAGGAATACCAGTTCCTCCACACGCTCGCCAGCTACATGGGCAAGCCGCTGAAGATCAAAAGCTGGGCGCTGGTCTCCCACCCGCAGGAGCGCGAGGAAAATACCACTATATTTGAGCCCGGCGAGACGCCCGACCCTGTCACTGCGTGGAGCGCTGCGCTGAACGGATCGCCGGTTCCGGTGGCCGAAGTCTTCGCCGATCCCGATGCCCATAAGGGCAAGATCGTCGATGCCCAGGCCTTGCTGGTCCAGCCCAAGCCCGCAGGCTGGGAAGGCAAGCTGTCGGTGGGCAATGCCGCGATGCTGGAAGAGCTGGACGCCTATGTTGAGCGGCTGGGACAGCCGGTGGAGGAAACCGCTTTCCCGATGCGGATGATTGGCCGGCGGATGACCGCCATGCTCAATTCCAGCTGGCACGAGGAACCCACCCAACGCAAACGCGTGCCGCATCATCCGGCCTATATGAACCCTGCGGATATGGAAGCGCTTGGCTTGGCCGAGGATCAGCCGGTGGAAGTGGAATCGGCCCGCGCCTTCATTAGCTGCGTCGCCAAGGCCGATGAAAGCGTGAAGCGCGGATGCGTGTCGATGCCACATAGCTGGGGTTCCAATCCGGACGAGAAGGAAGACCCGCTGGGCGATGGCGGCAATACCGGGCGGCTTTCGTTTAACGACCGCGACTTTGACAAGAGGACGGGTATCCCGTTGATGAGCAGCATCCCGGTCCGCGTCCGGGCAAAGGAGGAAGTGCTGGTCCCCGCGCAATAAGCGCCGGACACGCCCCATAGTGTCTGGGGCAATCCGGTTGCAAAAAGCTCGGGATAATCTAAAGTCGCGTCATTGATTATTGGCGACCATGCCCTTGGGACAAGTATATCTTGCTGACTTGGCCGGCGGGGATAGATTTTCAGGAGTTTTCACTTGTCCTTTCCCCGCATCCTAGCATTATTATCCGCCGCAAGTTTGTTAAGCGCCTCACCGCTATTGGCACAGGATAATGGCGCGCAAAGCACGTCCCAGCCGGTTGAAATCAGCGCAGACAGGCTGACCCAGACCGTCAGAACCATGACGCTGGACCAGTTTGAAGGGCGCGCACCCGGCACGGCGGGGGAAGACAAAACCATCGGTTATCTGATCGGTCGGTTTGAAGCCCTGGGGCTGGAGCCGGGCGGCGTGGACGGCACTTGGACGCAGCCGGTTCCGCTGCTCCATACTATCCTTGGAACTCCGGAAACCCTCTCGATCTCGGCAGACGGACAGACAACGGAATTGAAAGCGGGTACGGATATCTATGTCTCTACCCTGCAACCCGCCGAAAAGGTCGCGGTTCAAAATGCCGAGATGGTGTTTGTCGGCTATGGCGTGACAGCACCCGAACGCGAATGGGACGATTTCAAATCGCTGGACCTTAAAGGAAAAGTCGCGGTCATCCTTGTCAACGACCCGGACTTTGCCGCTGCGGCGAATGAGCCTGTTGCCGATACATTTGGCGGGCGGGCGATGACCTATTATGGCCGCTGGACCTACAAGTTTGAAGAAGCATCGCGGCGCGGCGCGGTGGCCGCCTTAATCATCCACGAAACCGAAGGCGCCGGCTATGGCTGGAACGTAGTGCAAAGCCCGCAAGGCGAGAATTACGATATTGTCAGACCCGCAGACCAGATCACCAGCCTCGCCCTGCAAGGCTGGATCAGCGGCGAAGCGGCGCAGAAATTGTTTGATGATGCAGGGCTGGACCTTGCCGATCTGCGCGTCAAGGCACGGACAAAGGACTTTCAGCCGGTCCCGCTTAATGCCCGGTTCAATGCCGTCTATCCGGTGCAGCAGGAAGTGGTGAAAAGCCAGAATGTGATCGCCAAAATTACCGGCAAGACCCGCCCGGACGAAACTGTCATCTATGGCGCGCACTGGGATGCTTATGGTGAAGGGCCGCCCGATGAGGATGGCAGAATATACCGCGCCGGTGCCAATGACGACGCGCTGGGCATTGCCGGGATCATGGAAATTGCCCGCAAGTTCAAATCCATGCCGCAACCGGACCGGACCATAGTCTTTGCCGCGTGGACAGCGGAAGAGCGGGGATTGCTAGGCTCCGAAGCCTATGCGCAGGCGCCTGTCTATCCGCTTGAAAAAACGGTCGCAAATCTGGCGATCGACATATTGCAAACCGCGGGTGAAGCAAAAGACGTTATTCTTGTCGGCAAGGGCCAGAGCAGTTTGGAAGACGATCTGGCGACCTTCGCTAAGCTGCAAGGCCGCACTGTGACTGAGGAAAGTCTGCCCGAACGGGGGCTGTTTTACCGCGCCGATCATTTTTCCCTCGCCAAACAGGGCGTGCCGGTATTGCTGATGATGGGCATTGCCGGTGCGGCCGATCTGGTCGAGGGCGGACAAGCAGCGGGCCAGAAGTGGATCGATGACTATACCGGAAATTGCTATCACGCGGCCTGCGATGCGTGGTCGCCGGAATGGGATCTGGCCGGCGCGATGCAGGACATCAACCTGATGTTCGACATCGGCAACGACCTTGCCCGCTCCGACCGCTGGCCGGGATGGAAAGAGGGTTCCGAGTTCAAGGACATCCGCCAAAAAAGCGCTGCGGTCCGGGAATAGTAAAAAGATACAAGGCCCAAATCGTCATTCCTGCGAAGGCAGCTATCCAGCTTCCTTCTACAAGGTTCCGGTTGAACGCGACCCCTTCTCAGCAGGAATGACGATAATGATTTAACGCTGTCCTACATGTTCCGCATTATGATATCAGCCAATCGGTTCTTTCTCAGATTTGAATATTATTGTTTGGCGCCCGCCAGTTTCAAAGGCCGTTTCAAAGCGCGCGTTCGCCCTGTTGGAAATCTCCAACAGCTTGAACAGGATTTGGCGGAAAAGCGCGGTTCCTTGGTGTGAACTTTGTGAACTTTGAAACCGCGATTTTCCCAATTC
>JADMKQ010000243.1 GCA_015478735.1 Sphingorhabdus sp.
CGGGAAATCAGGTTGGTGACTTGCTGCACCACGGCGGGCGTGACAAGGCGGTGCATCTTTATCCGGCGGAGCATTACGCGTTCTGGAAAGAGAAATATCCCGGCCTTGACCTGTTGAACCGCCCCGGTGCTTTTGGCGAGAATCTGAGCTGCACCGGAATGACCGAAGACCGGCTGCATCTGGGTGATATTTTCCGGCTAGGGGAAGCGGTGATCGAATGTAGCCATGCGCGCCAGCCGTGCTGGAAACTCAACCATTATTTCGGTGAGCCTGATGTGATGGCGACGGTGGTGAAAACCACCAAATCCGGATGCTATTTCAGGGTGCTGGAACCGGGCAAAGTGCGCGCGGGCGACAAGTTTGTCCAACTGGACCGACTGCACCCCGAATGGCCCTTAACCCGCCTGTTCGAAGTGATTATCGGCGGCAAGCACAAGGGGCAGGGTGCGGAATTGCGGAGCCTGTCGCGTATGCCGGCATTGGCGGAAACATGGCGCAACCGGGCAGTCAATCTCGCCCGATCAAGCTGATGCGTTACTGATTATAAGCGGGCGGTAACAAGCGCAGGCTTCTGACGCGGCGGTCGTCGGCTTCCACGATTTCAAGCTGCCAGCCGCTGGGATGCTCCAGCATTTCGCCGGTTTTCGGAATATGGCCAGCCAGCACAAAAGCCAGGCCGCCGATCGTATCGACATCTTCCTCGATCTCGGCCAGCCGGTGGTCAATCGCTTGTCCGACATCATCCAGCTCTGCGCGGGCATCGGCTTCCCAGATGCCGCCGTCCAGTTGCTTCAGCATCGGAACGGCTTCGTCATCATGCTCGTCCTCGATATCGCCGATAATTTCCTCGACAATATCCTCAATCGTCACAAGACCTTCGGTGCCGTTATATTCATCGAAAATAATGGCAAGATGTGTGCGCGTTGCCCGCATTTCTGCGAGCAGGTCGAGAACACCCATGGATTCCGGCACAAAGCGGGGCTGGCGCAAATAGGGTGTGATGTCCGTGGGCAGCGTGCCGCCCTTTGCGACCAGCGCGAAAATATCCTTGATGTGGATCATGCCGATGATCGTATCGAGATTGTTCCGGTAAACCGGGATGCGGCTATGCCCGTGCTCGGAAAAAATCTCGACATATTCGCTGAACGGAGCGCTTTCCTCGATCGCGATAATGTCGGCGCGGGGAACGGCAATGTCGTCCACGCGGTGATCGCTGAAATGGAGCAGGTTGCGGAGCATTTCCAGCTCGACAGCAGAAATGTCCGGCGCACCGTTTTTGTCGGTTTCGCCTTCACTTTCATGCTCGTCTATGACTTCTTCGAGTTGCGCGCGTAGCGAATTATCTTCCGCTTCCCCGAAAACCAAGGCTTTCAGGCTGCGCCATATTCGCCCGGGTTCGTCATCCTCGCCACGGGATGTAGACGAGGATCGCCCGCTCGTCCCGTTCGTGTTTATATTATTTTCTGACATGTCTATATTGGCCACTCGTCATATATGTTGTTCGACATAGGGATTGGCAATAGCCAATTTCTCTAGTGCTTTGACTTCCAACGCTTCCATCACCAAAGCATCGGCTTCCTGTTCATGGTCATAGCCCAAAAGATGCAAGACTCCGTGAACCAGCAAGTGCGATGCGTGGTCCTGCATCGGAATGGATTTCTCCTGCGCCTCATCGCGGCACACATCATAGGCGAGGATGATATCGCCTAAGAGGATTTCGCCATCGTCGCTGTTGGACAGGGAACCGAGCAGGTCGTGCGGGACCATGGGAAAGGACAGGACATTGGTTGGCTTGTCCTTGCCGCGATAGGCTTCATTGAGTTGCTGCACTTCGTCATTGTCGGACAGCTTTATGCTGACTTCCAGCGTGAAATGCCGGTCAGCCAATCCGCCATAAGGGGACACGCGAAGCGCCGCATTAACGGCTTCTTCCGCCCGTTTCTGCCAATCAATTTCGCTTTGCCATTCCGGGCCGGTGTTAAGCTCAATCTGTAGCATCTTTGCCTTCATAGGCTTCGACGATTTTCCCGACCAAAGGATGGCGCACGACGTCGGAAGCGCCAAATCTGACCACGCTGACACCCTCAACCCCGTCGAGCTTTTGCACGGCATCGGCAAGGCCGGAGGTCGCACCGTCCGGCAAGTCGACCTGTTTGGGGTCGCCGCAAATTACCATGCGGCTGTTCATACCGAAACGGGTGAGGAACATTTTCATCTGCGCCGCTGTCGTGTTCTGCGCTTCGTCCAGGATCACGAACGCATCAGACAATGTCCGGCCGCGCATGAAGGCGATGGGGGCGATTTCAATCTCTCCGCTCTCAATCCGCCGTTCAACCTGTTCGGCGGGCAGCGTATCATAAAGCGCGTCGTAAAGCGGGCGCAAAAACGGATCAACTTTTTCTTTCAGATCGCCGGGCAGAAAGCCGATTTTTTCGCCAGCCTCAACCGCAGGGCGGGAAAGGATAAGCCGGTCCACCGATCCGGTGATAAGCTGGGAAACGGCTTGCGCTACGGCGAGATAGGTTTTCCCGGTCCCTGCAGGGCCGAGAGCAAAAATCATATCGTCGCGGGCAAGCTTTTCCATATATTCGCCCTGACGGACAGAGCGCGGGAAGATGGTTTTCTTGCGCGTCCGGATCATCACTTTGGATGGTGCGGCTAGGGCTTGTTTAACCTGCTCCTGCGCGTTTTCCGGCTTGCTCGAACGGGCAATTCTGGGATCGGAGATCATGCTGATAATCGCTTCGACCACAGCAGCATCAATTTCCTGACCTTCTTCAATGCGCTTGTAGATGCCGATCAGGACATCGCGCGCCTTGGTAGCGGCTTCTTTTTCGCCCTCGATCTTCAGCTTGTTGCCGCGAGCAGCGATATAGACGCCCAGCCGGTTTTCAATCGCTACGATATTGCGGTCATATTCGCCGAATAATTCACCCAAAATCCGGGGATCATCAAATTCTACGTCCAGAGTCACGAGGTCGACATTTGCGCCGACATTGCTCTTTTTCGCCATCAAGCAGCTTCTTTCTGTGTCAGTCTGCCTTGCAAACTGTTGGGTCCTGCGCTTTCGATAGTCACGTCAACCATGTCACCGATCGCAAGTTCCGGCGCGATGATATGCACGGATTGGAGCCACGGCGTCTTGCCGACAAGTTGCCCGTGCAGCTTGCCGCTACGCTCCAGCAGAATATCCGTGCGGCGACCAAGGGCTTGCTTGTTAAAATCATGCTGCTGTTCGTTCAGCAAGGCTTGCAGCCGTTGCAGGCGTTCATCCATGATTTCAGGCGCGATTTGCTCTTCCATCAGGGCAGCCGGTGTTCCGGGGCGCGGTGAATATTTGAAGGAATAAGCCTGCGCGTAATTGGCTTCCCTTACGATGGCTAATGTATCTTCAAAATCGGTATCAGTTTCACCTGGAAAGCCAACAATAAAGTCGCCGGAAATGGCAATATCGGGCCGCACTTCACGCATCCGCGCAAGAATGTCGAGATAGCTCTTGGTGCTATGCGAACGGTTCATGGCTTTCAATATGCGGTCGCTGCCCGACTGAACCGGAAGATGCAGATAAGGCATCAGCGCTGGTATTTCGCCATGCGCGGCGATCAAAGCCTCTGTCATGTCATTGGGATGGCTGGTCGTATATCTGATCCGCTTCAGACCGCTAATCGCGTCGAGAGCGCGGATCAGGCCATCAAGACCTTGCATCCGTCCCTTGTCATCTTCACCGGTCCATGCGTTCACATTCTGGCCGAGAAGGGTGATTTCCTTTGCCCCGCCATCAACCAGCGCGCGCGCTTCGTCGATCAGGTCGCCCCACGGACGGGAGATTTCCGCGCCGCGTGTATAAGGGACCACGCAATAGGTGCAGAACTTGTCGCACCCTTCCTGCACAGTCAGGAAAGCATTGGGCCGGGCCTGTTTCTTGCGGGTGGGCAGGGCATCGAATTTCGATGCGGCAGGCATATCTGTATCCAGCGCCTTTTTGCCGGTCTTTGCCCGCTCGATGAGCTCTGGCAACCGGTGATAGGCTTGCGGTCCAACGACTATATCCACGCTGGGCGCGCGGCGAGAGATTTCCTTGCCTTCCGCCTGTGCAACGCATCCGGCAACGGCAATCATCGGGCTTTTGCCATCTTTGCCGCGCAGCCGGCCGATATCGGAATAGACTTTCTCGGCCGCCTTCTCGCGGATATGGCAGGTGTTGAGCACGACCAGATCGGCATCCTCGCCCTCGGCGGCGCTGGACATGCCTTGATCCACAAGCATTTCGGACATGCGCTCGCCATCATAGACGTTCATTTGGCAGCCAAAGGATTTTATGCGGAACTTTTTGGGGTTGGTTCGATTCATATCCGCCACCTATACAACGGGGTTCCCGGACTGGAAAGCGGAAAGCGCGTTGGCAATCCGCCGCTGGGCTTCGGCACAAATGGCTTTGCGGTCACCATAATCCGCTGGATCGAACGGTTCAAGAAAATAGAGGGTGGTCTGGATGATGCCGATGCGCGCAAATAGCCGTTTCGCGTTATCCGCTGCGGGTTCATCACCAACCCATGCAATTTCGGAAGTCGCCTTGCCATAGCGGAGCAACATCGGCTGCACCATGATCGGCTTGGGCGGCGGGATCATGGCCTGAAACAGCGAAGGCTTGAACGGCAGCAAACCAAGCCCGTCGCTTGTCGTGCCTTCGGGAAACACCGTGATCGGATATTTCTCTTCAATGGCTTCGCGAATGACACCGATCTGCCCGCTTACTTTCATACGGTCTGTGCGGGACACGAATATTGTCTTGTTGGTGCGGCATAGCCAGCCGATGACGGGCCAGCTTGCTATGTCGTCCTTGGCAATGAAGGTGCAGCCGGTTCCGCCAGCGATCACCGGAATGTCGAACCAGCTTATATGATTGGAAACGTAGAAAACGTCCTGCTTCAGGCGCTTTCCACGGGTTTTTACAATCGCACCGCTGTTCAAGGCGACAAGCTTTAGAAAAAGGCGCGGCCAGGGTGAGGGCAGACGAAAAAGCCGCCACAATAAATGCAGCGGCAGTGAAATTATCAAGCTGATACCAATGGCCGTAACCCGTAATCCTATAAGGAACAGGCCGACAATGGATAGCGGTCGCTGGCCGGTATTATCTCTTCCGGTCAGCGGATACGCCATAGAGTTCCATGCGATGGTCGACCAGACGGTAGCCCAGTTTTTCAGCAATCTGTTTTTGCAGGGCCTCCAGTTCAGGATCGACAAATTCGATTACGTTGCCGGTTTCAACATCGATAAGATGATCGTGATGGGCTTCGGGAACAGCTTCATAACGTGCGCGGCCATCGCCAAAGTCATGACGGTCCAATATTCCCGCTTCTTCAAACAGGCGAACAGTCCGATATACTGTGGCGATAGAGATGCGGGGATCTACCTCGCTTGCGCGCTCATGCAATGTCTCGACATCGGGATGGTCTTCGGCATCAGATATGACGCGCGCAATGACACGGCGCTGGTCGGTAATCCGCAACCCTTTTTCAGCGCATAGCTTTTCGAGATCAATTTTGTCCGGCATTTGCTCCATCCTGATAATGATATGTTACCCTATCCCCAACATACCACAAAGCAAGGAGAATAGCGAAAAACATATGATCTTGTCTTGCAATCGCAATTAAACAAGAAGCGTCTGTGAAGATATTATTTTTTTCGGCCTAAACCAATAGCTTTTGCCAATTTGCGGCGCTGTTCGGCATAATTGGGCGCGACCATGGGATAGTCCCTGGGCAGTCCCCATTTCAGACGATATTCGTCGGGTGTCATTCCGTAATGAGTCATCAAGTGGCGCTTCAGCATTTTCAGCTTTTTGCCGTCTTCCAGACAGACGATATAATCCGGCTTTATGGATGATTTGATCGGCACTGCTGGTTCCAGGGCGACCTGTTCGGCAGATTTCCCGGAAAGTCCTGATAGAGCCTCGTGCACATTTTTAATAATCATCGGCAAGTCGGAAACCGCGACATTATTATTTGCGACATGTGCAGAAACGATATCCGAGGTCAGTGTAATCAGCATCTCGTCTACGGCGCTGTCTTCTTGTGCTTGATCCATTATTAATGTCCTAGGGAGTGATGATTGTTCACGCAATTTCTATGCGATGGGCTCATTTGCACGGACAAATCCGATTTTCAATGGTGAACCTGTATATTGTGGCGATTTTACGCTAGTTTATGACCCTGAGCAAGTTTACAGAGCTTTTTCTAGATCAAAGTTTTAGACAAAGACTTCTTGTAAGTAAGCGCATCGAATTTCTCTTGACCTTCGCCAGTGTAATAAGCTGGGCGTAAGCCAACTTTCTCGAATCCAAACTTTTTATACAGATTCTGGGCCGGGTTGTTGGACCGGACTTCTAAAAATACAGAAGCGATATTGTTACTGATCGCGTTGCTGATAAGCTGTTCGAGAAGAACAATCCCGATGCCTTTATTCTGATATTGCGGATCGACGGCGATCATAAGCAGCTCTTCCTCGTCCGCCACTTTCCGGCTGATGGAAAAGCCGCAAGGCTCTTCGCCATAGCTGGCGATCATGAGCTGCGTGCCCGGCAAAGACAGCATCGAGCGGCACTGGTTATTGTTCCATGATTCCCCGTAACGGCTGGAAAATGCGCTTTGCATGATCCGCATCACAATAGGCAGCTGGGTCAGCTCCCCATATTGCAGCTTTATCGAGACGGCGGGTGTGATGGTTTCAGGAAGGGGGTGAAGGTCTGCCACGGCTTTTCTATCCCTGATGCGCCGGCGTCGCGTCGGGAGGGCGGCCGTAAATGGGGGAGGGGGCCAGATGTTGAGCAGGCTCGCTTAACAGCATAGATTTTGCGGCATCCGGAAGAATTGGAGAACAGATGATGTTGCTGCCCATTTGCTGCGCCAAGGGCTGCGCTGCTGATCCTGCAACATGGTCTGCCTTGCAGTAGAGCAGGGCGTCCTCGGCAGGAAGCGAACGAAGATCATCAACAGCTTTACCGTCAGCAGCAAAGTTCTGAACAAAATATTCGCCGTGGCCGCCAACCATAGCAACAAAAACGGGGGAAGGTTTTTCCATTTCATCAATAGCCTGCGCTGCGACAAGGTGCAGACATTGATATCCGGAAATTCCTGCGTGCCAAGCCAAAGCAAGTGCTTTTGCGGCAGAAAGACCGATGCGAACGCCGGTAAAGCTGCCGGGCCCGCAATTTACCAGAATATGATCGGCGCGGCCTTTGTCTGGTAACCCGGCAATCATCGGGATCAGTTTTTCGGCATGACCGCGGCCAATTTCTTCATAAGCGCTGCTGACGAGTATATTATCTTCAAAAAGAGCAACCGAGCAAGCCGGGCTTGCCGTGTCTATGGAAAGGATGCGGTTGCCCATTTGCCGAGAGCTGACCGTCAGATAATCGTGTTAAACTTGGCGAACTCGGGACGCGGGCTGCGGTCGAAAATCGTGGAAGGATCGCCATAGCCCAATGTGGAAATGAAATTGGATTTGACAGTGGGATGTTTGCTGAAAAAAGCTTTGTCGACAGCTTCATTATCAAAGCCTGACATAGGGCCGGTGTCCAGACCCAGCGCGCGGGCGGCAAGGATGAAATAGCCCCCTTGCAACGAACTGTTACGCATAGCGGCTACGGAACGGCCTTCGGGATCATTCTCGAACCAGCTTTTCGCATCGGTGTGGGGGAAAAGCTCTGGCAGATATTCGTGGAAATCATAGTCCATGCCAATGATTACAGTGGCAGGAGCTTTCAGGATCTTGCCCTGATTCATCTCGGATGCACAGTCGGCAAGGCGCTGCTTGGCTTCCTGACTGTGGCACCATACCAACCTCGCGGGCAACATGTTGGCGCTGGTCGGGCCCATTTTCATCAGATCCCAGATCGCGTGAAGCTGCTCGGCAGTGACAGGCTTGTCCTGATAGCCATTATATGTCCGTGCGGTGCGAAAAAGCTGATCCAATGCAGCGTCATTGAGTGGCTGTGTCATAAACCCGTTAACCCCATGTCGTTTGATTATGTGATGGCCGTGTTAAGCGGCTCTGACTTCGGTCACTTCCGGAACATAATGTTTCAGCAAGGATTCGATGCCATGTTTCAACGTCGCGGTCGAGGATGGACATCCGGCACAGGCGCCCTGCATTTTCAGGAACACTGTGCCTTTGTTGAATCCGCGATAGATAATATCACCACCGTCACCAGCAACAGCGGGCCGAACGCGCGTTTCGATCAGTTCCTTGATCTGTGCAACAATGTCCGCATCTTCCGGATCGTCATGGACTTCCTCTTCCGGTGGAACAGTGATTTCGCCAGCCGATCCTGGTTTGAACAAAGGCAGTCCGGCCGAGAAATGGTCGAGAAGAATGCTCAATATTTGCGGCTTGGCATCGCTCCAGTCCGCACCGTTTCCGATAGAGACGGACACGAAATCCGAACCGAAAAAAACGCCGGTAACATCGCCCAGCGTAAAAAGAGCCTCTGCCAGCGGGGAGATTTCCGCATCTTCGGGGGATGCAAAGTCCCTTGTTCCGTCGGCCATAACAGTTTGGCCCATCAGGAATTTGAGCGTGGAGGGGTTGGGTGTCTTCTCGGTTTCTATCAACATATATCTTATGTGGGAGTATTAGCCGGGGCTATCAAGCCTAAAATTGCTTTCAGGCGGGCAAAATCTTCTTGGATATCCGCCTGATCGTCCCGCTTTG